>JBGPVC010000024.1:0-25924 GCA_041491485.1 Candidatus Limnocylindria bacterium | reverse complement strand
CGGTAGCCCAGGTGCATCACGCTCGTTCCCACCTGGACGGTGGTGGCGCCGACGAGCATGAACTCGACCGCGTCGTGCCAGTCGGCGACGCCGCCGATCCCGGACACGGGGAGCCGGACGTCCGGGTCGGACGCGACGGCCGACACCATGTTGAGGGCGATCGGCTTGACTGCCGGGCCCGAGTAGCCGCCGTGGCTGCCCTTGCCGCGGACGTCGGGCACCGGCGCCCAGGTGTCGAGGTTCACGCCGACGAGCGAGCTGATCGTGTTGATCAGCGCGATCCCGTCGGCACCCGCGGCCCGTGCCGCCCGGGCGGGCTTGCGGATGTCGGTGATGTTGGGGGTCAGCTTCACGAGCACGGGGATGGCGGTCTTCTCCATCACCCATTCCGTGATCATCTGGACGTACTCGGGCACCTGGCCGACCGCGGCACCCATCCCCCGCTCGCTCATCCCGTGTGGACAGCCGAAGTTGAGCTCGATGCCGTCGGCACCGGTGTCATTGACGCGCTGGACGTAGTCGTACC
This sequence comes from Candidatus Limnocylindria bacterium, assembly GCA_041491485.1. Classification (GTDB taxonomy): domain Bacteria; phylum Chloroflexota; class Limnocylindria; order Limnocylindrales; family CSP1-4; genus SPCO01. The sequence goes on along the minus strand of JBGPVC010000024.1, from coordinate 25,398 downwards.
AGGTCTCGGCCTTCGCTTCGACCATGAGCGACACGACGACCGCGTGGCTCGGGTAGCGTCGCTTGACGTCGGCGATCTCCGCGAGGTTGACCTCGACCGGCCGGTCGCTGATGAGCTCGATGTTGGACAGGCCGACGAGGCGACGACCGCTCACGTCGAGCGCGCCGAGGCGCGACGTGACGTTCCGGATCGGCTCACCGATCGTCTTCCAGACGACCCCGCCCCAGCCGGCATCGAACGCCCGGGCCACCATCTCGCCCGTGTTCGTGATCGGGCAGCTGGCGAGCCAGAACGGGTTCGGACCGCGGATGCCGGCCAGATCGGTGAACAGGTCCACGCCGGGGACCGTCGCGTCGGCCGTCCGGACCGGCACGACGCGCGAGCCGAGACCAAACGAGTCGACGATCGAACGGGCCGCGGTCTTGCCCGCCTGGACGGCGTTGACCACCTCGGCGCCACCGCTCGTGATGTCGCCGATCGCCCAGACCTTGGGATTGGACGTCCGGCCGGTGGCTGGGTCGACGACGGCAACTCCATTCCGGACCTCGACGCCGAGCGAGGCGAGCAGCCCGCTCGGTGCCTCCTGGCCGACCGCCCGGACGACGGTATCGAGGGCAACGTCGAACCGCGAGCCCTCGACTCGTTCGGGTCGACGCCGCCCGGACGCGTCCGGCTCGCCAAGGGTCATCGCCTCGAGCGCCAGGCACCAGACCGAGCCGTCGCCGACGATCTCGACGGGCGCCGTGAGCCAGCGGATCACGACCCCAAGGCTCCGGGCGAGCTCGATCGCGTGCGGGTACGCCGGGCACTCGGCAGCACTCCTGCGGTAGAACAGGGTCACCTCATCCGCGCCAAGCCGCTTTGCCGCGGCCGCAGCGTCAAACGCGGTACTGCCACCGCCGACAACGCCCACCCGCCGGCCGACCTCGACCTTGTTCGCCCGGCCGTCGATGGCGCTACCGATGAGATCGAGTGCATCTACGACCCCCGCGAGTTCGTCCCCGGGAATGCCGAGTCGCCTCGGGTGGGCCAGGCCGATCGCGACGATGACCGCGTCATGATTGGCCAGCAACTCCGCGGCGTGTTCGCCGTCGACGTCGACCCCGAGCTCGAACCGGACGCCGGCCCGAGCGATCTCGGCCACCTCCGTCGCGATGAGCTCGCGCGGGAGGCGCCACGGGACGATGCCGTGATCGCCAAGCCCACCGGCACGGTCACGCGCATCGAAGATCGTCACCGCGATGCCGGCCCGGCGCAGCTCCGCGGCACAGGCCAGCCCGGCCGGCCCCGCCCCGACGATGGCCACCCTGGCAGCGGCGTCGGCGCCCGGCGCAAAGAACGGTTTCCCGCCGGATGCGTAGGACGCGATCGCGTGCCGCTGCAGGCGTCCGATCGAGATCGGACGGTCCAGGCTCCCCCGAACGCAGGCCTCCTCGCACAGTCGCTCCACCGGACACGCGGCCCCGCAAGTCCCGCCCAGCGGATTGGCGGCGAGGATCGTGCGGGCACTGCCCTCGAGGTTGTCCGTGGCGATCTTCCGGATGAATGACGGGACGTCGATGGCGGTGGGGCAGGCGCGCGCGCATGGCGCATCGAAGCAGTACAGGCACCGCTCCGCCTCAGTGCGCGCGGCAGCCGCGGTCAGTGGCTCGAACGGAAGGAATGGATCGGACGTACGCCCGACCGACGCGTCGAGACTCATGGTTGGTTGACCCTCGCTCGGTCGCCGGCGGGCGACGAAGAACTGGACGCAGGTTCAAAGCTTCGTGCCCGGGGCGCTCCTTCCAATGGCCGTTGTGCCCGAACGGGATGAGCCGTTCCGCACCAAACGCAGAAGGGCCCATCCGCGAGGGCGGGCCCTTCTGCCCCGGGGGCGCCGGCGGTCAATGCAGGGCGCCGCTCCGTTCACGCTTCACGAAGCGACCGTCACCCGCCTGCCCGAGCCACTGGTCGCCATCGACGATCACCTTGCCGCGCGAGAGCACGACGTCCGCGCCGCCCACGATCTCGCGACCCTCGTAGATCGAGTAGTCGACGTTCATGTGGTGCGTCGAGGCGCTGATGGTGTGCCGTCGCGACGGATCGTAGACGACGATGTCCGCGTCATACCCGGCAGCAACGACGCCCTTCTGAGCCAGTCCGAACAGCCGTGCCGGAGCGGTCGAGATCAGCTCGACCCAGCGATTGGCCGTGATCTTGCCGCAGGCGACGCCGCCGTCATGGATCAGGTCGACGCGGTTCTCGACGGCTGGCAGCCCGTTGGGGATCTTCCGGAAGTCGCCCCGGCCAAGCTCCTTCTGGCCCTCGAAGTCGAACGGGCAATGGTCCGTACCGACCAGCTGGAGGTCATCGCGAATGAGGCCCTTCCAGAGCTCCGCCTGGTGTCCGGCTTTCGCGTCGCGGAGCGGCGGCGAGCAGACGAACTTCGCCCCCTCAAACCCATTGCCGAGATCGTCGAGCGACAGGAACAGGTACTGCGGGCACGTCTCGGCGAAGACCGGCTGGCCTTCGTCGCGGGCCCGCCGAACGGCGTCGAGCGCCTCCTTCGCAGACATGTGGACGAAGTACACGGGCGCCCCGGCAGCCTGCGCGAGCCGGATGACCCGGCTCGTCGCCTCGCCCTCGAAGATCGAATAGCGTGCGAGGCCATGACCGATCGGATCGGTCGTGCCGTGCGCGACGAGATCGGCGGCCACCACGTCGATCACCGGGCCGTTCTCGGCGTGCATGAGGATGAGCCCACCGTTGTGGGCCGTCTGCCGCAGGGCCTTGAAGATCGACGCGTCATCACTCAGGAAGACGCCGGGATACGCGGTGAACAACTTGAACGTCGTGACGCCATCGTCGACGAGCTCGTCCATCTCGGGCAGGAGATCGTCGCGCATGTCCGAGACGATGCAATGGAAGGCGTAGTCGATGCTGCACTTGCCGTCGGCCTTCGCATGCCACTCCTCGAGTCCCTGGCGAAGCGTGCCGCCTCGCGGCTGGACCGCGAAGTCGATGATCGTCGTCGTGCCGCCGAACGCGGCGGCTCTCGTGCCTGTCTCAAAGGTGTCCTTGGAGTAGGTGCCTCCGAACGGCAGCTCCATGTGGGTATGCGAATCGATCCCCCCGGGGATGACCCACCTTCCGGTCGCGTCGATCGTCCGGTCGGCCGTGAAGTCGAACCCGGTGCCAACGGCCGCGATCTGGTCGCCGTCGATGAGCACGTCGGCCTTGACCGTGGAATCGGTGTTGATGATGGTGCCGCCCTTGATCAGCGTGTGCACTCGAACCTCCTCGGCTGGTCCTGACCGCGAGCGGCCAGGACCGCCATGTCGCGACGCCTCGGGCCCACCAGTCGGAGACCGGGCAATTTGGGCTGGTGCATGGACCAACTCTTCGGCGAGCGAGCCGACAGCGAGTCCTACGGCCGCACGAGGTCGGCGTATGCCTCCGGTCGGCGGTCCCGATAGAACTGCCAGGTCTGGCGGACCTGCTCCACGCAGTCGAAATCGAGATCGCGAACGAGCAGCTCTTCCGCGTACGCGTCGCCGACCGCGCCAACGAACTGCCCTCGTGGGTCGACGAAGTAGCTCTGGCCGTAGAAGTCGTCGTCGCCCAGCGGCTCGATCCCCGTCCGGTTGATCGTCCCGACGAAGTAGCCGTTCGCCAGCGCGTGGCTAACCTGCTCGATCCGCCACAGGTACTCGGACAGACCACGGCTCGTCGCCGACGGAATGAACACGAGCTCGGCGCCGTTGAGGCCGAGGGCCCGCGCGCCCTCCGGGAAATGCCGGTCGTAACAGATGTAGACGCCGATCTTGCCGACCGCGGTCTCGAAGACCGGGTAGCCAAGGTTCCCGGGGCGGAAATAGAACTTCTCCCAGAACCCCTTGACGTGCGGAATGTGCGTCTTGCGGTACTTGCCCAAGAACCTGCCGTCGGCGTCGATGACCGCGGCCGTGTTGTAGTAGAGCCCGCGGGTCCGCTCGTCCTCCTCGTACATCGGGACGATGAGGACCATGCCTGTCTCCCTGGCGAGGTCCTGCATGCGCTTCGTCGTGGGTCCGTCAGGGATCAGCTCGGTGTAGCTGTAGTACTGGACATCCTGGACCTGGCAGAAGTAGGGGCCGTAGAACAGCTCCTGGAAGCACATCACCCTGGCGCCCTGGGCGGCCGCCTCGTGGGCGTACTTCTCGTGCTTCTGGATCATCGATTCCTTGTCGCCGGTCCAGTCTGCCTGGAGCAGAGCCGCCCGCGTGGTGCGGGGCATATTGCTACCTCCTGCCGTGTGTGACAGCGCATGGCGGCGCTCGACGCCCTTCGTGGATCAACCGTCAAAGAGTGCCGTCCGTCGGACACGGCAGGGAGTGCCGGAAGACACGAATCGACGGGCTCGCCGGATGCCGCTGGGGCTCGCGGTCCGCGACGGTTCGAGCCGCGCGGTCGGACTGCCGGGTGACCCGCATCGACGCTAACTTCAGGCCATCAGGCCCTGTTCAGGCCCTGCTTTCGGCGGCTCTAATCGGCCGATACCGTGCGCGCGTGCGTTCAGGTCACCCAGGCCGAGGATGTCCATGGCGATCATGCACGAACGGTTGACGACGGACGAGATCGTCCGACTCAACCGCGAGTACACCTTCTTTTCCTGGTCCGCGCAGGCGAAGGTCAGGCCGATCGTCATCGATCGAGCCGAGGGCGTCTATTTCTGGGATCGCGACGGCAAGCGCTATCTCGACTTCAACAGCCAGTTGATGAGCGTCAACATCGGACACGGCGATCGCCGGGTGACCGATGCCATCGCGGACCAAGCGCACCAGCTCGCTTTCGCCGCCCCCCAGTTCGCGACGGAGATCCGCGGCCGGCTCGGGGAGCTGCTGGCCGAGCTGACGCCGGGCGACCTGAACACGTTCTTCTTCACGCTCGGCGGCGCCGAGGCGAACGAGAACGCGCTGCGCATGGCGCGAATGGTCACCGGCCGCCAGAAGGTCCTGGCTCGCTTCCGCTCCTATCACGGGGCGACCGCCGGCGCGATCAGCGTCACCGGTGACCCGCGCCGCTGGGCGAGCGAGCCGGCCGTGCCCGGGGTGGTGCACGTCCTCGACCCATGGCGGTTGGGACGAGACAAGCCGGAGCCGGTTGCGGATCACCTCGCCTATCTCGAGGAGGTCATCCAGTACGAGGGTCCGCACACGATCGCGGCCTTCATCCTGGAGACCGTCACCGGCACGAACGGGATCCTCATTCCGCCCGACGGGTATCTGCAGGGCGTGCGTGAGCTGTGTACGAAGTACGGGATCCTGATGATCGCTGACGAGGTGATGGCCGGCTTTGGCCGGACCGGGCGATGGTTCGCCGTCGACCATTGGGACGTGGTGCCGGACCTTCTGACGATGGCCAAGGGCCTGACGAGCTCGTACCTACCCCTGGGCGCGGTCGCCATGTCAAGGCGCGTCGTCGAGTACTTCGCCGAGCGGGTCTACTACGGCGGGCTGACCTACTCCGCCCATCCAATGAGCTGCGCGGCCGCGATCGCGGCGATCAATGTGCTCCGTGACGACGATCTCGTCGGCAACGCGGCGCGGCTTGACCCGGTGCTGCGCAGCCTGCTCGCCGACCTCAAGGCGACCCATCCGAGCGTCGGCGCGGTGCGCAACATCGGCCTGTTCGGGATCGTCGAGCTCATCCGCGATCGGCGAACCCGAGAGCCGATGGCCCCATTCAACGGGAGCTCGCCGGAGATGGCCGCCCTCGATGCGCGTCTGCGCGAGGCGGGTCTCTTCACGATGACCCACTGGAACGCGTTCTTCACCAATCCCCCGCTGTGCGTCACGGAGGAGCAGCTGCGGGAGGGCTTCGCGATCATCGATCGCGCGCTCGAGGGGGCGGACTCGGCCGTTTCCTGAGGAGGGAGCAGGATGAACCCCAAGGGATCGAGGAGGTGGGCCTGACCGAGCCTGGAAGCGGCTCCTAGCGAGCCATCGATTCAATCTGCAACCCCGCTTTCGCGACGGAGGAGGCCCATGACCACGGCGATTCAAGAGGAGATCGTCCATCCGGACGGACGACACGAATTGGCGCCCGAGACGGACGCGTCTCTGGCCGATTCCCCGCTTCACAACCTGGACCTGGCCCCGATCCCGGTCTCGAAACGTGTGTGGACCACGTACAACTACGTGGCCCTTTGGATCGGCATGGCCCACAACGTGGCCACTTGGACGCTTGCCGCAGGCCTTGTCGCGCTGGGCATGGCCTGGTACCAGGCCATCTTCACGATCATGGTGGCCAATATCATCGTGCTCATCCCGATGCTGGCCAACAGCCATGCCGGCACGAAGTACGGGATCCCGTTCCCGGTCTTTGCGAGGGCGTCGTTCGGGGTGGTCGGAGCCAACCTGCCGGCCCTGATCCGAGCCGGCGTCGCCTGCGGCTGGTTTGGGATCCAGACGTGGATCGGCGGTGGCGCGATCTACACGCTGATGGGCGCCATCCTGGGCGACGGGTGGACGAAGGCGTCCGCGATCTCGTTCGGCTTCGGCACAGCCGCCTCGCAGCCCTGGACGCTATGGCTCAGCTTCATCATCTTCTGGGCGTTCAACATCATCATCATCATGCGCGGCATGAATGCCGTCCGAAGGTTCGAGAACTGGGCGGCTCCGTTCGTGATGGTCGTGGCCGTGTTCCTGCTCATCTGGATGGCCATCCAGGCCGGTGGCTTCGGGCCGCTCGTCGAGGACCACGGAACGCTTGGCTGGGGTAGCGACTTCTGGATCAAGGTCTTCCCGCCCGCGTTGATGGGCATGATCGCCTTCTGGTCGACCCTGTCGCTGAACATGCCTGACTTCACCCGGTTCGGGAGGAGCCAGCGCCAGCAGGCGATCGGCCAAATCCTCGGCCTGCCGACCACAATGACCGTCTTCCCACTGATCGCGGTCCTCGTGACCTCGGCGACCGTGAAGGTCTATGGCACCGCGATATGGGATCCGGTTGCCTTGACTGGCAAGTTCGACAATCCCCTCGTCGTGGCCTTCGCGCTGTTCACCCTCGCGGTCGCGACCCTGTCGGTCAACGTCGCGGCGAACATCGTGAGTCCGTCGTATGACTTCTCGAACGCGTGGCCAAGGCGGATCAGCTTCCGCACCGGCGGCCTGATCACCGGCCTCCTCGGCATCCTGATCCAGCCGTGGAATCTCTACAACGACCCCCACGCGTACATCTTCACCTGGCTCAACACGTACGGCGGCGCCACCGGCGCCATCGCCGGCGTGCTGATCGCCGACTACTGGTGGATCCGCCACACCGACCTGAAGGTCGCCGACCTGTACCGATCCAACGGGATCTACCGCTACGTCCGCGGCTGGAACTGGAAGGCCGTCGTGGCCCTCCTCGTCGGTATCGTGTTCGCGATCGGTGGCTCGTACACCAACGCGGGCACGGACGGCCCATTCCCGGTGAACGGGATCATCCCGATCCTGAAGGACCCGTTCCCGTTTGCCGACTACAGCTGGGTCGTCGGCCTGATCGTATCGTTCCTCCTCTACGGAATCCTCACCAAGTACGTCTCCAGCAGGGAGGCCCTGCCGGAGGCTGCAGGCCAGCCAGCCTGATCCAGCGGGCCCGACCTTCGGTCGAAACCCGCGCTCGACGTTGTCATCGTGAGGCCCCTCTTCGGAGGGGCCTCACCGCCTTTGGGCTGGGCGGCGTGTCGGCATGGTCGAACAGGCAGACGATCGCGCTGGACCCAGGTCCATCGACCGTCGCGGCTGATTACGAGTGTTGGGCGAATACCGTCAGCAGGATGATCACCGCGCCGAGCCCGGTCACGCCCTCGGCGAGCAGTCGGATCCGCCGGACGGCGGTGCGGCGAGTCAAGGCATCGGCCGCCCAGTCGAGGTCGCCGATCAACAGGTCGACAACGATCCCAAGGCCGACGAGCCCGGCGACGAGCAGATGCTTGACCAGCATGAGCGTCGCCCACGATGACCCGGAGACGTTGCCCAGCCCCGCGTAGTGCGGGTCAGCCACGAGGAGATAGGCGCCCGTCACGATGAAGATCGCAACCGACAGCAGCAGGAAGGGGACGGCCTGGCGCTCGACTGCGACGAGGGCTCGAACGAGCAGCGGGCCGTCGAGGGATCGCTCCAGCGCGGGCACGATGAACCGCCCAAGGATCCCGTAGTACCCGAGCGCGATCAGAAACGCCAGCGTATGGAGCCAGTTGGCCCCGACTCCGAGGTAATCCACCACGTGCCCTCCAGCCAGGACGCCATCCGTGCGTCTGGGCAAGGGTCATCGTCGTGGGCGACCTTCCCAAGAGCCAATCCGCCTCCAGACGGGGGCAACTCGTCCTGCGGCTCGGGTCGAAACCCTGGATCAGGCGCCGGCCGACCCCGGGTCGTCCGTGGCGGACACGGGAGCATGGCTCGCGGACACATCGCCGGTCGCTTCCCGCCGCTTGGCGATCTCCTCGGCCGCTCGCCCGCGGACCTCGGCCAGGCGGGCCGCGAATCCTTCGTCGTCGGTCCGCAGGAACCACTCACCGGCCGCCTTGATCCCTCGGCGAATCAGCGGCCTGGCGACGTTCGTGGCCAGCATCGCGCTGACCGGCGGGTTCTCCTTGGCGGCCTGCTTTGCGTAGTCGGCGAAGTCGCGCTCGAGCGCTCCGCGCACCTTGTCACCGTCATCCCCGAGCTGCCGCAGCGTCTTCTCGATCTCGTCGGGGAGCATCCGCTTGGGGAGCCCCGCCGTCGGCCCGAACACCGCTCGACGCGCCGCGCCGAACAGCCGCTTCGGTCCGCCGAGCACGAGGAACCCGGCGCTGCCCGCGACCGCCGCCGCCTTGGCCGGGCTTCGTCGAACCTTGGCCGGGATGTCGATCGCGGCCCGCGCCGACGCCTCGAGCGCGTCGAGCTCGTTGCCCAGCGCGGCGCGCGCCGCTAGGACCCGATCCCGGGCGGCATCCGTTTCTGCAGCCACTCGAGTGTCTCCTTGCTGGTCTCGATCGTTGCCGATGGGTAGAAGCGGTTCTTGATGGCCTCGGTATCGATGCCGTTCCTGGCCAGGTCGATGGCCATCAGCGCGATCCAGGTCAGGTAGCCGGTGGTGATTCCCACGGCCGCTCCGACCCGCGGCCCGAACGTGATCGCACTGAAGGCCCCGACCAACGCGCCAACGACGATCAGGCCGGTGACGGTCGCCAGGCGACCGCCACCGGAACCGGCGGCCATTGCCGCGACCACGATCCCGATGACGAGACCGACGAGTGCGCCAACGAGCAGGCCCGCGACGAGCGGCCGAACGCCGGCCTCCACCGACAAGCCCGCCGAGTCGCCGACGCTCCGGTACAGCTGATTTGGGAGCTCCAGGCCGAGCGCGCCGCCGACCGCCAGGGCGACCACCACCGCCACCAGGAACCAGCGGAGCACGCGACTGGCCGGCATGCCGGCGGCGAGCACCCCGGCCGCGACCGCGATCCCGGCCGCCAGCAGGATCCCGTGGAGGACGCCCCAGCCCATCGATCCGAGCAGCCATTCGGCCAGGAAGAGGGTTCCGCCGATGACCAGCAGGAGAGCGGCGAACAGGAGCACGGCGATCACCAGCGCGGCCAGGGCGACCATCCGCCCGACCTCTCCGGCGATCTCGCCGATCTCGGTCCGCCCCAGCTCGATGTGCGCTCGGACGAGCGCGATCGCCGCCTCGCGGGTGGCACCGACCTGGGCACGCAGGCCGGGAGCCGGCTTGCGGGCGCCGGCGTTCGGCGGGCGCTGTTGCGGTGGGACCGAGGTTGGGTCGTCCAGGGGTCGGGCTCCGAACGGGGGGCGCCGGGGGGCGCGGGGCCCTTCGATGATACAGCGCTCTTGCGGGCGGCCGGCAGTGCCGTTCGTCACGGCGCGGTACGCTGGCGCGCGTGCCCGAGCCCCCTTCGCCGCCCCGCCACCTGCTGACCGCCGAGCTCCTGAGCATCGGCAGCGAGCTGACCGTCGGCGACACCCGGGACACGAACGCGGGCGAGCTGGCCAGATCGCTGACCGCCATGGGCGTTCGAGTCGGCAGGATGACGGCCTTGCCCGACACGCTCGAAGCCGTCAGCGAGGCCCTTCGAACGGGCATCGCCCGCTCCGACCTGATCGTCTCGACCGGCGGACTCGGACCCACGCCGGACGACCTGACTCGCGAGGCGATCGCGGCCGCCTGCGACGAGACGCCGACCGTGGACCCGGATCTCGAGGCCTGGCTGCGGGAGCTGTGGCGACGGCGTGGGCTGCCGTTCCCCGAGCTCAATCTCAAGCAAGCGTGGCGGATCCCGTCGGCCACGATCCTGGACAATCCCAACGGGACGGCGCCCGGCTGGCTCGTGACCCGGCCCGACGGGCGCGTGATCGTGGCCCTGCCCGGACCACCGCGAGAGATGCGACCGATGTGGTCGGACCGGGCCGTCCCGCTGCTTCGCTCGATGGGCGTCGGGACCCAGGTGGCCGCCCGGACCTACCGGCTGACCGGGATCGGCGAATCGCAGGTGGCCGACCTGCTCGGCGAGCCGCTGCTGCGGGCCACCAACCCGATCGTCGCGACCTACGCTCGAACCGAGGCCGTCGACGTCCGGATCTCAGCGGTCGCCGCCCCGCCGCGATCCGCCGACGCACTCGTGGACGAGGCGGCAGCGGCCGTGCTCGAGCAGCTGGGATCGTACGTGTGGGCAACCGGCGAGACCACCTGGAGCGAGGCCATCGGAAGCCGGCTGGCCGAGCTCGGCTGGACCCTGGCGGCGACGGAGATCGGGACCGGCGGCAGCCTGTCGAGCCTGTTCGGCGACGCGGACTGGTTCCGGTTCGACGAGGTCATCGCCGAGGGGGTCCCCACGGACTGGGCGGACGAGCCGGACGAACGCGCCGGGCCGGACGAGCTGCCCGGCAGCGACCTGGTTCGATTCGCGCGGCGCTCGCGCGAGCTCGCGGGTGCCGACGTCGGGGTGGCCGTCCGGACGCGCTTTCGCAGCGGCGACACCGCCGTCTCGATCGCCGTGTCGACGCCGGCGGGCGAACGTCAAGTGAGTCGCGTCGTCTTCCTGACCGGAACGCTCGGCCGCTCGCGATCGGCCCTGGCGGTCGCGGCCTTCCTGCTCGAGGAGCTGCGAGCGGTGGCTCGCGACGGCTGACGGATAATGGGGCGGTGCGAACGACGCCCAGGATCGTGCTCCTTGGCCTGATGCTGGCGCTGAACGCCTGCTCGTCAGCTGCTTCGACGGCCGGACCCGCGAGCGCCACCCCGACAGCGTCCGAGCCGCATCCGGCCGGTCCGACACCAACGGCCAGCCCATCGGCGGCACCGAGCGTCGTGGCAGCCGAAACCCCGAGCCCGCCTGCGACGGAGGTTGCGACCATGAGCCCCGAGCCCTTCAGCTTGACCAGCACCGGGTTCAAGGATGGCGCCGCCATCCCTCGCCGCTTCTCCTGCGACGGGGAGAACGTCTCGCCGGACCTCGCCTGGGCGGGAGCCCCCGTGGGCACGAAGGCCCTGGTCCTGATCGTGATCGATCCCGATGCCCGGGGCTTCGTTCACTGGCTCGTCTATGACCTGACGGCTTCGCCGGCGGGCGGGCTGCCGCAGGCGATCTCGGCTTCACCCGATGCGCCGCCGCAGGGCACCAACAGCTTCGGCAAGCGAGGGTATGGCGGACCTTGTCCGCCGTCCGGGACGCACCACTATCGATTCACGCTCTCCGCCCTCGACGCTGGCCTGGGGCTGACCGGCGCACCCGGAGTCGACGCGCTCCACGCGGCCATGGCCGGCCATGTCCTCGCCGAGGCGACGCTGACCGGGACCTACCACCGGGGATGACAGGGCCGGGCCCGTGGCCAGGGCACCGGTGCGCCGGGAGACCCGCTGTCGGATAGCTGACACCCTTGTCGTCGCCTGCCGGCCGGTTGGGCTCCCCGGACACGCCCTACCATGGCGCCCATGACTGCCAATTTGTCGGGCGGCCTCCGCCTCACGGTGCTCGGCAACGCCAGCGCCGCTCCGCATCTCGATTCGCCGGCCGCCGGCTTCCTCGTCGAGTGGGAGGCGACGAAGGTCCTGCTCGACGTGGGTCAGGGGGTCGTTCGCGCGCTCCAGGACATCATGGATCCGCACGACTTGACGGCCATCGTGATCGGCCACATGCACGCCGATCATTACCTCGACCTGGCCGGGCTCCGCTACCTGTTCCCGTGGGGCGAGCCCGCCGAGCATCCGTTGGCGGTCAACCTTCCACCCGGCGGGTGCGCCAAGCTCGACGCCCTGGCGACGGCGATCTCCGAACGGGTCGGCTTCTTCAACGACGCGTACGCGATCCGCGAGTACGACCCGAGCGAGCCGCTACGGATCGGATCCCTGACGATCAACTTCGTTCGCGGCCGTCACTACGTGCCGGCCTGGGCGATGAGCATCGTCGCGCCGGACGGCGCCAGGCTCGTCTACACGGGGGACACCGGGCCGAGCGACTCGGTCATCGACTTCGCCTGCGATGCCGACCTGCTGCTCGTCGAAGCGGCGCTGCGGCTGTCCACCTACGACGACGAGGAGCGCGGCCACCTGACCGCCGAGGAGGCGATCGATCTCGCCACGCGCGCCCGCGCGCGATCGGCGCGGATCGTCCACTACCCGCCGTCGCGGCGGCCGGAGCTCGAGCGGATGTGTGAATCGGCGGGCAACTGGATCCGGCCCGCCGTGCCGGGCCTGACCATGACCGTGACCCCAGCCGAACCTCAGGAGATGGTCAGCACCGGCTGAGCCGCCGCCTGGACGGCCCGGACGCTGACTCGGGCCGCGACGGCCTTGGCGATGGCGGTCAGCGCGGTTGCCGCCGGTCCGGGTTCGCGCTGGGCAACCGCGGGGACGCCCACATCGCCGCCCTGGCGCACGGTGATGTCGAGCGGGATGCCCCCCAGGTACTCCAGCCCGTGGGCCGCGGCGAACCGCTCGCCGCCACCTCGCCCGAAGATCTCTGTCACTTCGCCACAGTGCGGGCAGACGAACGCGGTCATGTTCTCGACAAGACCCAGGACCGGCACGCTCATCCGCTGGAACATCGCCAGGGCCTTGCCGACGTCAGCCAGCGACACCTCCTGTGGCGTGGTGACCAGCACGGCGCCCGAGATCGGCACGGCCTGGGCGAGCGTCAGCTGCGCGTCGGAGGTGCCCGGCGGCAGGTCGATCACGAGATAGTCCAGCTCGCCCCAATCCACGTCGCGCAGGAACTGCTGGATCGCCCCCCCGACGAGCGGCCCACGCCACACGATCGGCTGGCCTTCGGGCACGAAGAACTGGATCGAGATCGTCTTGACGCCATAGCGCTCGAGCGGCGTGATCTTGTTGTTGGCGCTCGCCCTGGGCTGGCCCTCCAGGCCCATCATCAGCGGGATGTTCGGCCCGGTGATGTCGGCGTCGAGAAGGCCGACCGACGCGCCCGCCTGGGCGAGCGCGACCGCCAGGTTGACGCTGACCGTGCTCTTGCCGACGCCGCCCTTGCCGGAGGCCACGGCCACGATGTTCTTCACGCCCGGCACGAGCTGCTCGGCCTGGCGCGGCTGCGATCGGCGAACCATGGCGCCCCAGGCGATGTCGATCCCGGTCGCGCCGATCCCGACCAGGGCCGCCCGCGTGTTGCGCTCGATCTCATCCTTGAGCGGGCAGGCCGGCGTCGTCAGCTCGATCGTCATGCTCAGCGAGGTTCCGTCGATGACCAGGTTCTTGACCATGTCGAGACTGATCAGGTCGCGCCCGAGCTCGGGTTCCTGGACGGTGCGGAGCACATCGATCACGGCGTCCTGGGTGAGGCTGGGCATCGGCGATTGCGTCCCTTCGGGTGGTGGCATGGGATGGCGCGTTCTGACGATGAGCGCGTCGATATCCTACTGCGGGCTCGCGCGGAGCGCCCCGCCCAGGCCTGGTGTCGTAACCCCGACGAAATCCGCGGCGGGAATGCCAGACGACGACGAATCTCGCGTCAAGCGGTCGATTCTCGTGCGGGGAAGCGTTCCTTGACACCCGCCGTCCCGCGACCATATCCTCGCGCCCACCCCGGCCTTGCGACGGCAGGCATTTCTTCCTTTGTTGGAGTGCGAACGACCGTGCCTTCGATCGACGTCAGGCTTGTGGACGTGGTCAAGAAGTTCGGCGATGCGGTCGCGGTCGACCACATCAACCTCGAGGTGCTCGACGGCGAGTTCTTCAGCCTCCTCGGGCCATCCGGTTGCGGCAAGACGACCACGCTCCGGATGATCGGTGGCTTCGAGGCGCCGACCTCCGGGCTGATCGAGCTCCACGGACAGGACGTCACGTGGCTGCCCCCGTACAAGCGCAACGTCAACACCGTCTTCCAGAACTACGCCCTCTTCCCCCACCTGACCATCTACGAGAACGTGGCCTTCGGGCTGCGCCGCAAGGGCGTCAAGGACACGGAGATCAAGTCCCGCGTCACGGAGATGCTCCAGCTGGTCGAGCTGCCCGGCTACGAGGCCCGAAAGCCCACGCAGATCTCCGGCGGGCAGGCACAGCGGGTGGCGCTCGCGCGGGCACTGATCAATCGCCCGGCCGTGCTGCTCCTCGATGAGCCGCTGGGTGCGCTTGACCTGAAGCTGCGCAAGCAGATGCAGGTCGAGCTCAAGCGGATCCAGCAGGAGGTCGGGATCACCTTCATCTACGTGACCCACGACCAGGAGGAAGCGATGACGATGTCGAATCGCATCGCGGTCATGAACCAGGGCCACTACGAGCAGCTCGGCGAGCCTGAGGCCCTCTACGAGCGCCCGACGACGAGGTTCGTGGCGAGCTTCCTGGGCGTCAGCAACCTGCTGCCGGGCACGGTCCAGGGCAACGACGGCACGTACGCCTCGGTCGTCCTTGCGGACGACACGCGGGTGCGTGCGCCGCGGGCCCTGGTCGGCGACGATGCGACGGTCAACGTCGGCGTTCGACCCGAGAAGATCCGCCTGCACGACGACAAGGCCGAACCACCGGCCGGGCACAACCACCTGCTGGGCGTCGTCCGCGACGCCTCGTATCTCGGCGTGAGCACGCAGTACCTGATCGAGGCGCGGGGAGGCGCGCAGATCATGGTCTACGAGCAGAACGTCGAGCGCGCCACCAAGTCCGAGCTCTGGGCTCCGGGCGAGGCTGTCCAGCTGACCTGGTCGCCGGACCACACCTTCGTGGTCCACGACCGTCCGGTTCGCCCGACCGCCGCGTGATCCCGTGACCCGGGAAAGCCATCGAGGAGGCACATGAACGAACTGCATTCGTCCCCGTCCCGGCTGCTGTCGCGCCGGCGCTTCGTGCAGGGCACGGCGATGGCGGGGTTCGCCGCGTTCCTCGCGGCCTGCACCGGAACGAAGTCCAGCACCGCACCAAGCGAAGCGGCCGCTTCTGCGGCCGCACCGTCGGTCGAGCCCTCCGTGGCGCCGTCCGTGGCGCCGACCGAGAAGGTCGTGACCGGGCCGCTCAAGTTCGCCAACTGGCCGGCCTACATCGACCAGACCACCGAGGCCAACGCCGACACGGGGGTCCTGCCGGCCGGGTCGTCGAAGACGCTCGAGGACTTCAAGGCCAAGTACAAGGTCGAGGTCGACTACGAGGAGAAGATCGGCGACAACCCGACCTTCTTCGAGACGATCCGCCCGGCGCTCGCCGGCGGGCTGCCGACCGGCTGGGACCTCGTCGTCCTGACCGACTGGATGGCGGCGAAGATCATCGCCAAGAGCTGGGCCGAGCAGATCGACCAGGAGAACGTGCCCAACTGCGCCAACAACCTGCGCGACGCACTGCGCGGCCAGACCTGGGACCCGAACAACGACTTCCACTATCCGTGGCAGTCGGGCATGACCGGGATCGGCTACAACGCCAAGACCCTGGCTGACAACAAGATCGCCGAACCAAAGAAGATCGCGGACCTGTGGTCGATCCCGGCCGACAAGGTGACCTTCCTGACCGAGGCTCGCGACACGTTCGGTCTCGGGCTGCTCAAGCTCGGGATCGAGCCGGATCCGGCCAAGGTGACCAGTGACGACCTCAAGAAGGTCGCCGACGACATGCAGCCACTGGTTGACAAGGGGCTCCGCTTCACCGGCAACGAGTACCTCCAGGACTTCGGCCAGAAGAAGGTCTGGGCGGCCTTCGTGTGGTCGGGCGACCTCGCCTCGTCCGGGGGTGCGGACGACAAGTTCGCCTTCCCCGAGGAAGGCACGATGATCTGGACCGACAACATGCTCATGCCAAAGGGGGCGGTCAACAAGTACACCGCCGAGCTGATGATGAACTGGGTCTACGACCCGGCGATCGCCGCCCAGATCGCGGATTACGTCTACTACGTCTCGCCGGTGAAGGGCGCGGACGAGAAGATCAAGGCCCTCGACCCGGGCGCCGAGACCAACCCGCTCCTCTTCCCGACCGCGGACATCGTGGCCAAGCAACGCAACTTCCAGTTCCTGTCGGACGAGCTCGAGACGACCTTGAACGACCTGTTCGCGACGCTCTCCGGCCTGTAGGCGCGGCGGCGGACTCGCGATGACGGCGCGCCCAGTCGCCCGGCCCGGCCCCGGTCTTCGGGGCCGGCTGGGCAAGGCGTTGCCCTACCTCCTGCTGGCCCCGGGCCTGCTCTGGCTGGCCGTGTTCTACGTGCTGCCGGCGATCCAGATGTTCACCTACTCGATCTCGACCGGGTCGGTCGAGAACGGCTACACGATCACGATGTCCGCCGACGCCTACACCGAGGCGCTCAACAAGTTCGGCAAGCAGTTCCTGAACTCGATCCTGTACGGCGGGGTCGCCACGATCCTGACCCTGCTGATCGGTTTTCCGGTCGCCTACACCATTGCCTTCCGCGGCGGCCGCTACAAGAACGTGATCCTGTTCCTGGTCATCGCCCCGTTCTTCACCAGCTTCCTGATCCGGACCATCAGCTGGAAGATCCTGCTTGGTGACGAAGGGCCGATCCTGGCGCCACTCAAGCACACGTTCGGCCTGCTGCCCGGAACGTTCAGCATCCTGGGCACCCCGATCGCGCAGGTGGCCGGGATCACCTACAACTTCCTGCCGTTCATGATCCTGCCGCTGTACGTGGCTCTCGAGAAGATCGACATCCGCCTGATCGAGGCCGCCGAGGACCTCTACGCGAATCGGGGCGCGGCATTCCGGCGGGTGACGCTGCCGCTCGCGCTACCGGGCGTGTTCGCCGGCTCGCTGCTCACGTTCATCCCGGCGATGGGCGACTACATCAACGCCGAGCTGCTGGGCAGCCCCGGCACCCGGATGATCGGCAACGTCATCCAGAACCGGCTGCTGGTCCAGAACGACTACCCGGTCGGCTCCGCCCTGTCGTTCGTCCTGATGGCCGGCATCCTGGTGGCCGTGGCGGTCTATGCCCGGCTGCTCGGTACCGAGCAGTTGACCGGCTGATGGCGACCGGCTCGACCACGGTCCCGGCCAATCCCGTCGCACGAAGCGCGCCGCGCGGCTCGTTCGGTCAGCGCCTTGCGCCGCGGATCCTGCCCGCCTTCACCGCGCTCGCGATCCTCTACCTGATGATCCCGATCATCGTCATGATCGTCTTCTCGTTCAACCGGCCTGAGGGCAAGTTCAACTACGTCTGGAACGAGTTTTCGCTAAGCGGCTGGCTGCACCCGTTCGACTGGCCCGGGCTCGGCGACGCGGTGCGCACCAGCCTGCTGGTCGCGGTCCTCTCGACGATCGTCGCCACGATCATGGGCACGATGCTCGGGCTGGCCCTCACCCGTTACCAGTTCCGCGGCCGCGGCGCGCTGAACGGGATCATCTTCCTGCCGATGGCGACACCCGAGATCGTGCTCGGGGCCAGCATGCTGACGCTCTTCGTGGCCACCGCCCTGCCGCCGCTGGCGGGCAGCGTCCCGACCCTCTACCCGACCGGCTTCGCCACGATCCTGATCGCGCACATCATGTTCAACATCAGCTACGTGGTGGTGACGGTGAAGGCGCGTCTGGCCGGCTTCGACCGGCGCCTCGAAGAGGCGGCGATGGACCTTGGGGCGAACGAGCTGACGACCTTCTGGAAAGTCACCTTCCCGCTCATCCTGCCGGGCGTGATGGCGGCTGCGCTGCTCGCGTTCAGCCTGTCGATCGACGACTTCGTCATCACCAACTTCGTGTCCGGCACGACCAACACCTTCCCGATCTGGATCTACTCGATCCAGCGCAATGCACTGCCGGTGCAGATCAACGTGATCGGCTCGATCATCTTCCTGGGCGCCGTCGGACTGGTCGGTCTGACCTCGCTTCGCTCGGGCCGCGCCGCCCGTATCCGCTGATCGCTGGAGACCCCGACATGCTCGAGACCGAGAGCCGCATCCAGGCCGCCCACCCGCTCCCCGACCATTCGGTCGTACCGCCCGTCTGGAGCCGGATCACGAACCTCGACGTCGATCGCGGTGAAGGCTCCTGGCTGATCACCACCGACGGTGAGCGCTACCTCGACTACACGTCGGGGATCGGGGTTACCAACACCGGGCACGCCCATCCGCGGGTCGCGGCCGCCGTGGCGGCGCAGGCCACGAAGCTCCTGCACGGCCAGCAGAACATCCTCTACCACGAGCCCGGGCTGCGGCTGTACGACCGGTTGCGCACGCTCATGCCCGGCGGTCCGTGGCAGGCGTTCCTGTCCAACTCGGGCGCCGAGGCCGTCGAGGCGTCGGTCAAGCTCGCGCGCGTCGCGACCGGCCGGCCGGCAGTCCTCGCCTTCCGCTACGGCTACCACGGCCGGACGGCCCAGACCATGGCCCTGACGACGGCCAAGGACGTCTACCGCGGGGCGTTCGAGCCGCTGCCGGGCTCGGTCTACCACACGGCGTACCCGTACTGCTATCGAGCTGCTGGCGGCGCGCACTCGCCCGACGCCTGCACCTGCGACTGGGAGGCCCAGCTCGACCTCACCTTCCACCAGTTCATCTACCCGGACCGGGTCGCTGCGGTCATCGTGGAGCCGGTGCTCGGCGAGGGCGGCTACATCGTCCCGCCACCGGGCTTCCTGCCCCGCCTCCGCGAGATCACCCGAGAGCACGGGATCCTGCTCATCGCCGACGAGGTCCAGACCGGCTTCGGCCGGACCGGCGAGCTGTTCGCGGTACAGCACTGGAACGTCGAGCCGGACATCCTGGTCATGGCCAAGGGGATCGCCTCCGGATTGCCACTCTCCGGAATCCTGGCGCGGGCCGACCTGATGGCCCAATGGAAGCCGGGGACGCACGGCGGGACCTACGGCGGCAACGTCGTCTCGTGCGCCGCCGCCAACGCCACGCTTGACGTCATCGAGGAAGAGGGCCTGGTCGCCAATGCCCGCGAACGAGGGCTGCAGTTCCTGGCCGGGCTGCGCGCGCTGGCGGCTCGCTACCCGTCGGTCGGCGACGCGCGCGGACTCGGGCTGATGGTCGCGCTCGAGCTGGTCAAGCCCGGCGTGGGCGACGGCCGCGTCCCGGATCCGGACCTCACCAAGCGAATCCAGGCCGAGGCGCTGGCGCGCCACCTGATCGTCCTGACCGCGGGAACCTACGTGAACGTGATCCGGATCATCCCGCCGCTCGTAACCACGGCCGATGAAGTCGTTCTGGCCCTGTCGATCCTGGACGAGAGTCTCGCCGCCGCCGGCGCGTGATCGGGGGACCCCGGCGTGACTGACCCGGTCGTCGCCGCCCGCGCTCGAGTGGATGACCTGTTCGAACGACTCACCAGGGTCAACCTCCAGGTCGTGGTCGTGGCGCGACCCGACGCAACCCGGCTGGCCGCGCAGGCGCGCGCTCGAGCCGCTGCGGTCGCGGCGGGCCGTGGTTGGCTGTTCGACGAGGCCGCTGCGGCGGTGCGCGAGGCCACGATTCGAGCCTACTCGCGAGGTGGCTTCAGCGGCACGTGGGCCGCGAACGACTGGTCGATCTCGGTCGCCACGCCGGCCGACCGTGTCGCGGCAGCGGCGGCGTTCGAGGAGGCGGCGATGGCGGAGGTCGTCGAGGACGTGGTGGACGACGACACCCTGGAGATCCTGCGTGCCAGCACCGACGAGCTCATTCGATCGAGCGGGGTGCCGTCGCCCGGTTCGCTGTCGTCATTCGCGCGCTCGGCCGTGACGAGCGAGGACTCCGTGCGGCGCACGATCCTGATCGTGTTCGGTGTCTTCGCACTCGGCCTGGGGTTCGTCTTGAGTCTCGGCATCGGGCTCCTCACCTTGGCGATTGGCGTCGTCCTCGGGCTCCTCGGACGATTCCGTCCAGGCACTTGATCAGCGCCTGCGCATGCCACCTGATGTCGGGCCACTTCTCGCCATCGCGGGCCTGATCCTGCTCAAAGAGGCAGGCATCCCGATCCCCGTGCCCGGCGACCTCGTCGTGATCGGGGCAGGTGTGGCGGCCAATCAGGGAACCCTGGATCCACTCGTCGCCCTGGTCGCGATCGTGCTCGCGAGCATCGCCGGCGGGATCGTCCAGTACGGGTTGCTCCGGTCGGTCGCCCGCCCGGTCCTCCTGCGCCTGCTCGGCCGGCTCGGGTCGGCTGAACGGGTCGACCGCCAGACCGAACGGCTGCGGCGCGGCGGCGCGCGGTCCGTGGCGATCGCCCGGTCCACGCCCGGCGTCCGGATCGTGGCCATCGCGGCAAGTGCCCTGGCCGGCGTCCCCTCGGCCGCATTCGCGGGCGGGCTCGCGCTCGGGAACGCCGTGTTCATCGGCGCCCACTTCGGGCTCGGCTACCTGATCGGCCCACCGATCGTCGCCACCGTCGGCGGGGCGCTCGGGACGCTCGCCGTCGGCGTCGTCGCCCTCGCGGCGATCGGGGGCGTCGGTTGGATCGCCGTGACCCGGTGGCGGCGCCGACGGGGGTCGACATCCGCGATCCAGGTCATGGCCGACTGGGCGGACGCCTGCTGCCCGGCGTGCCTCGCGCTGGGGGCACTGGAGGCCCGGGCGGGCGGCTAGGCGCGCCATGGCCGATTGGTGCGGCCGCACCCAGTCGGCAAATGCCTCCGGGATCGCCGGTGCGTCCGAGGTTCCGCGCGAGGTGCCGTCACGGACTCCACGCTCCTTCCACGGCGCCAGCCGGTGGTCCGGTTGGGTGTGGGCGCCCGTCAGTCGCGGAGTCGCGCCAGGATCTCGGCGTGCAGCGGTCCGTTGGTCGCAAGGACCGTGCCGGAGTGGATCGTCCGGCGGCCATCGAGATCGGTCAGCCGCCCGCCTGCCTCCTCCACGATCACGAGCGGGGCGGCCAGGTCCCAGCTCTTCGGTCCGACTTCCACCATCGCCTCGGCGGCGCCCTCGGCGACCAGGGCGTAGCCCCAGAAGTCGCCAAACCCGCGATCGCGCCACACGTCGCCGATCAGTCGCGGAAAGCCGGGCGCGGCGCCGCTGTCGGCGATCTCCTGAGCCGAGCCGTACAGCAGGTGCGCGTCAGACAGGTGGGCCACACTCGACACGCGGATCGGTCGCCGGAGGCCGGCGTCCGCGCCGATCGCGCTGACCGCCCACGCACCCCCGCCGCGCCGGGCGAACCAGCGGCCACCGAGTGCCGGGGCGCTCATCACCCCGACCTGGAGCTCCCCGTCCGCTTCGACCGCCAGCAACGTCCCGAACAGCGGCACGCCGCGCATGAAGTTGTGGGTCCCGTCGATCGGGTCGATGTACCAGGTCACCCTCCCCCGCCCCGCCTCGTCTCCATACTCTTCGCCGACCAGGCCGTGGTCCGGGAAGGCTGCCGCGATCCGGCCGCGGATCCCGCGTTCGATCGCCTGATCGGCCTCGGTCACGAACGAGCGATCGGGCTTGCTTTCGATCACCAGGTCGCGCCGGAAGTGCGCCAGGGCCAGGGCGTCAGCCTCATCGCAGCAGGCCAGGGCGAAGGCCAGCCAGTCCTCCAGCTCGGAACCGGCGGGGCTCACGAGCGGAGCCGCTCCCCGCTGGGGTCGTACAGCGGTTCGCGGGCGACCTCGAAGCCGACCCACTCGCCGAACACCTCGACCTCGCCGCGGGTCCCGATTGCCGCACGGTCGGGCGGCAGGTAGGCGTAGGCAATCGAGCGCTCGACGGCGAACCCGTAGCCGCCCGAGGTGACCCGCCCGGCGACCTGACCGTCGATCCGGACCGGCTCGTTACCGAGGCAGACCGAGCGCGGGTCGTCCAGCACCAGGCATCGCAATCGCTTGGGCGGGCCGGCCGCCTTCGCCGCGACGAGCGCCGCACGACCCAGGAAGTCGACGCCCTTGTCGAGCTTCACGGCAAAGCCCAGGCCCGCCTCGAACGGGGTCTCGTCGGGCGTGATGTCGCTCGACCAGACGCGGTAGCCCTTCTCGAGCCGGAGGGCGTCGATCGCGCGGTACCCGCCGGCGACCATGCCGTGCCGACGCCCCGCTTCCCAGAGCGCCGTCCACAACGCCCGCCCGTATTCGGTAGGCGCATACAGCTCCCACCCGAGCTCGCCCACGTACGTCACCCGCAACGCCAGCACCGGAACCGACCCGACCGTGATGAGGCGCGCGGTGAGGTACGGGAAGGCGGCGTCGGACACGTCGTCGCGCGTGACAGCGGCCAGGATGTCGCGCGCCCGGGGACCCCACAGTCCGTAGCAGACCCTGGTGGGCGTGGCGTCGCGCAAGGTCACCGTCCCATCGTCGGGCAGGTGCTTCCGGAGCCAGGCGGCGTCGTGATTGCCGAACGCGGTGCCGGTGATCAGCAGGTACCCGTCATCCGTCAGCCGGGTGACCGTGAGGTCGGCCTGGATCCCACCGCGCCGGTCGAGCAGCTGCGTGTAGACGATCGAGCCGACCGGGCGATCGACGTCGTTCGCGCACATCCGGCCGAGGAAGGCCGTTGCGCCCGGCCCGCTGACCTCGAGCTTGGCGAACGACGTCTCGTCGAACAGGCCGGCCGCCCGGCGCGTCGCGAGCGCCTCGGCACCGATCGCCGGCGACCAGTGCTGTCCGGCCCAGCCGCGCGGCCGGAGCGTCTCGTCGCCGGCCGCCGCGTTCGCCGCGAACCAGTTCGGCCGCTCCCAGCCCGACTTCTCGCCGAAGACCGCCCCGAGCCCGCCCAGGAGCTCGTAGGTCGGCGAGGTCCGAAGCGGCCGGCCGGCCTCACGCTCCTCGTTCGGGTAGTGAATGTCGTAGTAGGTCGCGTAGACCTCCGTCGTCCGGGCGAGCGTGTAGGCCTGGCTGCGGTAGTGAGCCCCGAACCGGCGGATGTCCATCTTCCACAGGTCGAGCTCGGGCTCGCCGTCGACGATCCAGGTCGCCATCTGGCGGCCGATCCCGCCGGCGCCGGCGATGCCATGGGCGCAGAAGCCGGCCGCCACGAAGAAGCCCCGGACCTCGCTCTCGCCCAGGATGAACTCGTTGTCCGGGGTGAAGCCCTCCGGACCGTTGATCATCCGGTTGATCCCGGCATCGCCGATGGCCGGCACCCGTCGCACGGCTCCGTCCATGATCTCGGCAAAGCGTGGCCAGTCTGGCGCGAGCAGCTTGCCGTTGAAGTCCGCGGGAATGCCGTCGAGCGACCAGGGCGCCGGGTGGCGCTCGTAGCCACCCATGCACAACCCACCGACCTCCTCGCGGAAGTAGACGAGATTGTCCGGGTCGCGGAGCTGGGGGAGGCCGGGGTGGACGCCCACGATGGGCTCGGTGAAGAGGTACTCGTGGGCCATCGGGATGATCGGGACGTTCACGCCGACCAGCCGGCCGATCTCGGGGGCGAACATGCCCCCGGCATTGACCACGACGTCGGCGCGGATCTCGGACCGTTCGCCCCTGTGCTCGACGGTCACGCCGGTCACCTGGCCGCGCTCCTGCCCGATCCCCACCACCCGGGCATGCGTCCGGATCTGCGCGCCGCGGGACCGCGCGCCGGCGGCCAGCGAGAGCGCCAGCCCGGACGGATCGAGCCAGCCGTCGGTGGGCAGGTAGACCGCGCCGAGCACGCCATCGGTGGACATCAACGGGAAGAGCGCCTGCGCCTCGGAGGCGCTGATCAACTCGAGCGGCAGGCCGAAGGTCTTCGCCCAGCCGGCCTGCCGGCGCAGCTCCTCGAAGCGCTCGGGCGTCGAGGCCAGCCGGAGTGAGCCAACCTCGTGCCACGACGGGTCCGTGCCGGTCGCGGCGGCCAGCCGGCGGTAGAGGTCCGACCCGTACATCATCATCCTGGTCAGGGTGACGGAGCTCCGGAGCTGCCCGACGAGGCCGGCCGAATGGAAGGTCGAACCGGACGTCAGCTCGGCCCGATCGACAAGAATCACGTCCGTCCAACCGAGCTCGGTCAGGTGGTAGGCGATGGACGTGCCGCCGACCCCACCGCCGATGATCACCGCCCGGGCGTGTTCCATCATTCGCCAGCGTGCTCCTGTTGCCGGTTCGACCGCAGCCGTCAGGGTAGCGGGCCGGTGCCCAGTACATGGCATGCGCCCGCGCCACGCGACGAAACGGCCCGGCAACCCTCAGTCGCCGGCGGCCTCGCGCAACGCGCGCTCGAACCGCCCGGTCGCGGCGTTCGCCAGGAGCCGGTCGAAGCTCGACGTCGCGTAGGCCACGAAGTCGACGTCGAGGGAGCTGATCCCCTGCTGGAGCACACCCCACATCGCCTCGCGGAAATCGGAGACCACGCGCATCAGGGTGAGCCTCGCCAGGCGTGCCGGCCGCACCTCACCGTCGTAGGCCGCCAGCAGCACCCCGTCCTCGTCCGGCGTCAGCTCGTGGTTGATGCTGAAGTTGCCAAGATCGAAGAAGGGATCGCCCATCCCGGCGTACTCCCAGTCGATGATCCGGATCCGCGCCCCGTCGTCGATGAAGTTGGCGTTGAGCAGGTCGTTGTGACAGGGCCGCAGCTCGATCGGGTTGGACAGGAAGGCGAGCTCGATCCGCCGGCCGATCGCGGCAGCCAGGTCGTATTCCGGCGGGATCGGCACGCCCCGCGCGATCGCCAGCGCCCGATAGGCGTCGGCGATCCGAAGTGGTACGAACAAGCCCGGGATGGCCGGTCCGTCGTGGATGCGGCGAAGCGAATCCGCGACCCGCCGCAGCGTTTCGGGCCGGTGGACCGCCGCGTCCGTGACCGGCGACCCGACGATGAACCGGGTGACGAGGTAGCCCTCCGGCCGGATGAAGGCGGTCACTTCCGGCCCCACCCCGACGCCCGCGGCGGCGACGGTCGCGGCATGCTCGACCTCGCGGCTGATCCCGAGCAGGTGTGTGTCGTTGCCCGCAAGGCGGATCACCCAGCGGTCCGCGATGCCGGCGGCGTCGACCCGGAAGTTGCGGTTGGTAATGCCGCCCGACAGCGCGGTGAGCGTGAGCTCGCGTCCCGCCAGCTCGGGCACCTTCTGCATCGCCAGGACCAGGTGGTCGTGGAGCTCGCCGTGGACCGGCTGTTCCTGCGTCACTTGGTG
>JBGPVC010000023.1:0-26484 GCA_041491485.1 Candidatus Limnocylindria bacterium | reverse complement strand
GTCGATCGAACCGCGATCGGCATCGGCGCCCGCAAGGTGTCGGCACCGGCGCTGGAAAGCGGGCAGTTCGACCTGAAGCCCGAGTACATCGGCAGCGGGCTCGCGTTCTATGACCCCGGTGCCCAGACGGGCGATCCGATGGTGAACCGGGCGGCCCTCCAGGCGGTCCTCAGCGGAAAGGGCGGGGGGATCACGGTCCTCCAGTTCTCGCCGGCCGCCGACCAGAACGCGTTCGTCGTCCGCAAGGAGACGGCCGATCAGTACAAGCTGACCAAGATGAGCGACCTGACGGCCGTGGCCGGCAAGCTCAAGTTCGGCGTCGCCACGGACTGCCCGACCAACCCGGTCTGCGGCAAGGCGCTCAAGGACGCCTACGGGATCGACGTCGCCAACGCGACCAAGCTGTCCGCCTGCGACACGCCGATGGCCCAGGCCCTCAAGGGCAAGACCATCGACGTGGCCGAGCTGTGCTCGACGCAGCCGGACATCGCGGTGAACGGCTGGGTCGTCCTGCAGGATGACAAGGCGACGCAGCCGGCCGACAACCTCGCCCCGCTGGTGCGCAACGACCTGCTCGCGCAGCTTGCCGACAAGGCGGGCTTCGAGAACATCCTCAACCAGGTCTCTGCCGCGATGGACACCGCGACCCTGACCGATCTCGGCAAGCAGATCGCTGTCGACAACAAGGACATCGCCGCCGTGGCCACCGCCTGGCTGCAGAGCAAGAGCCTCTTCCAGTAGGGATCCGCTAGAAACGAGCTGCGAACCCCCGGCACCGCCGGGGGTTCGTCGATTCTGAGCCTCGCGGGGATGGCCTCCGCGGGCGCGGCGGGAGCCTACTCGGTCGGTCGCCGCGCGGTGAGCTTGGGCGAGCGCCGCAGGCGCATTCGATGGAGCAGATACCGCGCGACCACCCGCAGCGTGGACAGCCCGTAGACGATGCTGCGCCGCAGCCCGACCGACGAGGCCTCCTCGAAATAGCGGGTGGGCACGGCGATCTCGCCGATCCGATCGGTCATCCCGGCCGCCACGACCTGGGCGATCAGCTCCTGGTCGAACACGAAGTCGTCGCTGTTGAGCTTGTACGGAATGGTCTCCAGCAGGCGCCGGCTGTAGGCCCGCAGGCCGGTGTGGTACTCGGACAGGCGCAGCCCGAAGGCCAGGTTCTCGAGCTCGGTCAGGAAGCGGTTGCTGACGTACTTCCAGCGGGGCATGCCACCGGCCAGCGGATCGCCCAGGAAGCGGCTGCCCAGCATCAGGTCGCGCGAACCGTCGGCGATCGGGGCGATCAGGGCGGGGATCCGCGTGGCGTCGTACTGGTAGTCCGGGTGGAGCATGACCACGATCTCGGCCCCGGCCGCGAGGGCAGCGTCGTAGCAGGTCTTCTGGTTGCCGCCGTAGCCGCGGTTCTGCGGATGGAGGATCACCACCAGCCCGAGCTGGCTGGCAATCTCGACCGTCTCGTCGGCCGACACGTCGTCGACGAGGATGATCTCGTGGACCAGCTCGTGCGGGATGTCGGCGTAGGTCCGCTGGAGCGTCCGGGCGGCGTTGTAGGCGGGCATGACGATGACCAGCCGAGGTTGCTGGCCGGGCCCGCCGGCGGCCGGGGTCATCGCCGCATGAGCCGTTGGCGTATCCACGCCGGGAACAGTACCCCAGCGACCCCAGGGCCACGGATTCGACATTCCGCCGCCGCACCGTCCTGTGGGACGATACGGATGCCACGCACGAGGTTCACGAATGTTCGAACGTCTCTTCGGCAATCGCGAGCGGGATCCGGCCGTCACCGCCCGCATCCCGCCGGGCCAATATCGGACGGAGAAGTTCCCGGTCCTGCATTACGGCTCGGTCCCGCACACCGACCTGGGCACCTGGGACTTCCGGGTCTGGGGCGTGGTCGACTCCCCGTTCACGCTCAGCTGGGACCAGTTCAAGGCTCTCCCGCGCAAGACGGTCGCCACCGACATCCACTGCGTGACGCGCTGGAGCAAGCTCGACACGACCTGGGAGGGCGTGCCCATCCAGGCCGTCCTCGAGCTGGCGGCCGTCCGGCCGACGGCGACGCACGTGGTCTCCCATGCCGAGCAGGGCTACACCGCCAACCTGCCGCTGTCGGTCCTCGACGATGACGACGTGCTGCTTGCCGACACGTTCGACGGCAAGCCGCTCGAGCTGGAGCATGGCTACCCGCTGCGCCTCCTCGTCCCGAAGAAGTACTTCTGGAAGAGCAGCAAGTGGGTCCGCGGGCTCGAGTTCCTCGATCACGACCAGCTCGGGTTCTGGGAGCGCTACGGCTACCACAACGACGCCGACCCCTGGCGGGAAGAGCGCTTCAGCGAATAGGAGGCGGCCGACGCGAGCCCCCGCGAGCCGGTCACGCCGGCTCCC
The DNA here is from genome assembly GCA_041491485.1 of Candidatus Limnocylindria bacterium. Lineage (GTDB taxonomy): Bacteria > Chloroflexota > Limnocylindria > Limnocylindrales > CSP1-4 > SPCO01. The sequence goes on along the minus strand of JBGPVC010000023.1, from coordinate 24,093 downwards.
CCGACCCGCCCGATCGCACCGACCCGGTCTCCTGCGAGCGGCCGCCACGCTCGCGGTGCTCGTTCTCGGCGGCGGGTGTGCGCCGTCCACGACACCCCCGCCCTCGACGGCTGCCACCGCGGCACCGCCGGCTTCCCCCGCGCGCACGCCGGTCGCCGGGCTCGATTGGCGGACCGCCCTCGACGTGGCCCGACCGGAAGACGCCTTCCCGACCGGGCCACCCGCCTCCGAGGATCCGCGTGGCCGGTTCACGGCCGGCCATCCGGGCCATTTCCCCGGTCAGGCCACGATCGCCGACGTCGCCAATCTCGACGGCCGGCTGATCGCCGTCGGCTACGTCGGCTGGGACTGGCGGCCGGTCGCCTGGACGTCGACCGATGCCGACCACTGGACGCTCGTCGAGATCGGCCGCGCCAAGCCGTCCGAGCCTGCGTTCGCGGTGGCCCTTGCTCCGCTGCCGGCTGGCGGTGGCGTGGTCGCGGTCGGTCGAGCCGGCCGGCGCCCGATCGCCTGGACCTCGGCCGACGGCGGCACCTGGGCTGAGCACGACGTCCCGGTCATCGGCGGTCCGACCGACTGGGAACGGATGACGGCCGTCGCGTCCGGACCACTGGGCCTCCTTGCCGGAGGCAGCGTCGGCCCCGAGCTGTTCGAGCGTAGGGCGCGCTTCTGGCGCTCGGCGGATGGCACGTCGTGGACGCCCGTCGCGGACGATCCCGGCTTCGGCGGTGCCGAAGTCACGGCGATCCTGGCGGTCACGGACGGCTGGCTGGCCCTCGGTCGGCTGGGCACCGGACAGCGAACGACGGGATCGGTCGCCTGGCGATCGCCGGACGGCGAGCACTGGACGCGGATCGACGATCCCGACCTGGCGCGTGGCTGGGTGCGGTCTGTCGTCCAGGCCGCGGACGGTTCACTGGTCGCAGTCGGGAGCGAACCCGACGAGATCGGCGCCTACGCCTGGCGCTCCACCGACGAGGGCCGGACGTGGAAGCTTGCCCCGGAGGAAGCCTCCAGGACCTGGTACGGGCGCAAGATCCGGATGACCGACGTGACCGTCACGCCGACCGGCCTGCTCGCGGTCGGCAACCTGGTCGAGCTCCAGTTCGGGACCGGCCAGAGCTGGATCTCGACGGATGGAATCCACTGGGATCGCTCCCCCAACCAGCCACCCATGGGACAGGCGGAACCCAGCGCGGTCGTGCCGTTCGACGGACGATTCGTCATGGTCGGGACGTTCGGCGCGCCCGACAACTTCATCCCGCGCGTCTGGATCTCGCCGCCGGGTTAAGGCTTGCCTCGGCCGCCCGGCCAACAACAACCCGCTAGCTGCGGCGACGGCCGGGCAGGGCACGGCCGCCCGGCGTGAAGCAGCGCAGCCGGCGTGCGAGCAGGAAGACCTCGCGATCGAGCAGCGTCAGGAGCTGCTCGAGTCGCTCGACCGTCGTCGCCGCCTCGAGCAATCGCTGGCGGCGCGGCAGCTCGACCTGCACGATGCCCGACAGCAGGTACGACAGCACCGTCGGGTCGTCCGGGATGGCCAGACCGGGTCCCGCATCGACGGAGGACGCCATGGCCATCTCGGGGCGACCCGTATCGGATCGATCCGGATCGACCACCTCGGTGGCCTCGTCGCTCGGCCTGGAGGCGCCCGGCTCCTCTGGCATCGGGCTGTCGAGCTCGACCCGGATGTCGAGGGCCTCACCGGTCTCGCCCTCGCGAATCCGCACCAGCTCGAGGTAGCGGACGAATCGGCGTACGGCGGTCGCCGCCAGCCGCTCGGCCCGCGCCTCGTCGCCGAGCTCATCCTCGAGCGGGGTCACCTCGGCCACGAGATACGGCGCTCTACCGGGATCCACGGAATCGATCGCGAAGCGGCCTGTCGCGGCCGCGAGGAGGTCGTAGCGACCGTCGGCGTAGCGACCGGCTTCCCGAATCTCGACGAGGGCGCCGACCTCGGCGAGGGACGGTGTCGCCCCGCCACCAACCTCCCTGCCCTCCCGGATCAGGACGACGCCGAACGGCGTCCCGGTGGTCAGGCAATGGCGTGTCAGGGCCCGGTAGCGGTCCTCGAACACGTGCAGCGGCAGGACGATGCCCGGACACAGGACGGTGTGGAGCGGAAAGAGCGGGATCTCCATTCGACCCAGGTCAGGTTCCTCGGGGTTCGGCCGGCGACCGGCAGCCGGCGGCTGGCGCAGGTCCGCCGCCTCGAGTCTAGTCCGCCTCGATCGCGGGCGGCTCAGATGGGCCGGGGTGCGGTCGAACGGGTCGCGATGGGCCGGCGGACGGTGGCGCTTACCTCGGGGAGGGCCCGATCGGCGGCCGGCCCCTGCCCGTCGGAAGGCCGGAAGACGTCCGGCGGCCTCGATCAGTTGCGGATGGGCCGGTCCGTCGCCCGGTCAGGGGATCAGTGAGCGCAGCTCCTCGCCGAGCCCGCGTCATCGGCGGTCCGGAAGCTCGAACCGCAGCCGCAGGCGGCCACCGCGTTCGGGTTGTTGACGGTGAAGCCCGCACCCATGAGCGTGTCGACGTAGTCGATCTGCGCGCCCTTGAGCAGGTCCACGCTCTGGCCGTCGACGTAGACCTTGATCCCGCTGGCCTCCATCACCCGGTCCTCGGCCGTGGGCGCGTCCTCGAGCATCATCCCGTAGCGGAACCCGGAGCATCCACCGGAATAGACGTAGACGCGCAGGCCGAGCTGCGGATTCGTCTCCTCCTTGGTCAGCTCCTGGAGCTTGAGGACCGCGGCGTCGGTGAGGGAGACGACCGTCGGCTGCTGGTCGATCATCAGGCTGGATCCTCCGGGATGGGTTGCTGGTCTCGCGGGCGGTCGCGTGGTTGGCGGTCATCGTACGCAAGGCAACAGGTTTCGACAAGCGCCCGCGTCGAAAACCCTTCGAGAGACGCGTCACCCGTCTGGTAGTACGTTGCGTCCGCAGGCGGCCACAGCGTCCTGGCGAACGAAGGTCGCGAGGAACCCAACGGGAGGAGCGTCGGAGCATCGCCATCGAGAACAGCACATGAGCGATCGGAACCCGGTGCTGCCGCCTGCCGATATGGGCGGCTCACCAGCCCTGTCGGTACACCACCTGTCAAAGCGCTTCGGCGACCGAATCGCATTCGACGACGTCTCCTTCGATGTAGGACGGGGTGAGGTGTTCGGGTTTCTCGGTCCCAACGGCGCCGGGAAGACGACGACGGTGCGGACGCTCGGCACGCTCATCGCACCGTCCTCGGGCTCGGCCACGGTTGCGGGAATCCCGCTCACGCCTGGGAATGGAGAGGAGATCCGCCGGCGGATCTCGATCATGCCAGAGTCGCCGGGCCTCTACCTACGCCTGACGGTGATGGAGAACCTCGAGTGTTTCGCCGACCTCTACGAGGTGTCCGACGCAACCGAGCGTATTCGCCGCGCTCTCCGGGCCGTCAACCTGGACGACCGGGCCCGCGAAGCCTGCGGCGCCCTCTCGAAGGGGCTGCGCCAGCGGGTCGCCCTGGCAAGAGCGTTGCTCAGCGATCCGGAGGTGCTGTTCCTCGACGAGCCAACCGCCGGCCTCGACCCGGTCGCCGCCCGCGATGTCCACGAGCTGATCGACGGTCTCCGCGAGCGCGGCGTCACGATCTTCCTCACGACCCACCGTCTCGAGGAAGCCGAGCGCCTCTGTGACCGAGTCGCCATCCTGAACACGTCGCTGCGCACGATCGGCCGACCCGACGAGCTCCGCGACGGGCTATTCACCAGGACCCTGATGGTTCGGACGCTGGCCCCGCTGTCCGAGCCCGAGCACGTGTTTGCCGGCCTCCCGGCCGTCAGCAGCTGGCACCAGGACGGCCAGGCCGGCTACGTCCTGGCGGTGTCCGACTCGGCGGTTGCGGCGCCGGCCGCCACGCGGGCCCTGGTGGCGGCCGGCGCAGACGTCCTATCGATCAGCGAGTCGCACCACTCGCTCGAAGATGTGTACCTCGAGCTGATCGGTCACGAGGGAGAGGCGAGCGAAGGATGAGCATCCGGCGAAGACGGGTCCGCGCCATCGTCCGCAAGGAGCTCCGTGAGTTTCGGCGCAACAGCCCCATTGTCGCGGGGATGGCGGTCGTCCCACTGGTCTTCTGCATTCAGCCGTTGGTGACCGTCTTCGCCCTGCACGCGTCAGCGTCGAGCGAGCTCAGTCACGAGCATGTGCTGCTGTTCATGCTCGGTATCCCGGCGATCGTGCCAAGCTTCGTTGCTGCCTACTCGGTCGTGGGCGAGCGTCAGCAGGGCACGCTCGAACCGGTGCTGACGACACCGATCCGTCGCGAGGAGCTGCTTCTTGGAAAAGCCCTGGCCGCTCTGATTCCCTCGCTTGCGGTCTCGTACGCCGTGTACGCCCTCGTTCTCGCCCTGATCGAGTTGTTCGCGGAGCCAGCTGTCAGTGCCGCGCTCCTCGGGGTGCCGGATCTGGCGGCCCAGGTGATCTTCACGCCCCTCATCGCCGGTTGGTCGATCTGGGTGGCCATGATCATCTCCACGCGATCGAACGACCCGCGCACCGCCCAGCAGCTCGGCGCACTGGCGGGCCTGCCGTCGGTCCTGGTGACGACGCTGATCGCGATTGGCGCCATCTCCCCGACGCCTGGCGTCGCGCTCGCCGGGGTCGCCGTCCTTCTGCTCCTCAACGGGCTCGGCTGGCGAATCGTCGCGGCGACGTTCGACCGTGAGCGACTGATCACGGGTGTCAGAGCATGAGGCCCGGATTCGTGCCTGGGCGGCGTCAGGCCTCGATGCGTTCGATGACCGTGGCGATCCCCTGGCCGACCCCGATGCACATCGTGGCCAGCCCGTAGCGGCCACCGGTCCGGCGCAGCTCGTGCGCCAGCATCGTGATCAGTCGGCCGCCGCTCATGCCCAGCGGGTGGCCGAGGGCGATCGCGCCGCCGTTGACGTTCACCCTGTCCGGGTCGAGGCCGAGCTCGTTGATGCACACGATCGACTGCGACGCGAACGCCTCGTTGAGCTCGACCAGGTCGAGGTCGCCCGCGCTGATCCCGGCTCGCCCGAGCGCCTTGCGCGTGGCAGGGATCGGTCCGATGCCCATCACCGCCGGATCGACCCCGGCGACCGCCGTCGACACGACCCGCGCCATCGGACGCAGCCCGAGCTCGCGTGCGCGGTCCGCGTCGACCAGCAGCACCGCGGATGCGCCATCGTTGATCCCCGATGCATTCCCGGCGGTCACCGTTCCGCCTTCGCGGAACGCCGGCCGCAGCCGGGCGAGCGCCTCGGCCGAGGTGTCGGCGCGCGGATGCTCGTCACGGGACACGATCACGGGGTCGCCCTTCCGCTGCGGCACCGGGATCGGCACGATCTGGCTGTCGAAGCGGCCGGCCTCGATCGCCGCGACGGCCTTCTCCTGCGACGCGAGGGCGAAGGCGTCCTGCAGGTCCCGGCCCACTTCCCAGCGTTCGGCGACGTTCTCGGCCGTCTCGCCCATCGAGTACGGATAGTGCCGCTCGGCCAGCTTCGGATTGATGAATCGCCAGCCCAGGGTCGTGTCCTGGAGCTCGCGCGGCCCGCGGTCCCAGGCCGCTTCTGGCTTCGCCATGACATAGGGCGCTCGGGTCATCGACTCGACACCGCCGCCGATGAACACGTCGCCGTCACCGACCGCGATGGCGTGCGCCGCCGAATTGATCGCCTGGAGCCCGCTGCCGCACAGCCGGTTGACGGTGAGCCCGCCGACTTCGACCGGGAGGCCGGCCAGCAGCAGCGCCATCCGGGCGATATCGCGGTTGTCCTCGCCAGCCTGGTTCGCGCAGCCGAGGATGACGTCCTCGATGAGCGCGGGTTCGATCCCCGAGCGGTCGACCACAGCCCGGATGACCGCGGCGGCCAGGTCGTCGGGTCGCACGCTTGCCAGCGCCCCGCCATAGCGACCGACCGGTGTCCGGACCGCCTCGATGATCCAGGCCTCGCGAAGCTGACGGTGGAGATCGCGACTCATCGGTCGATTGTAGGCGCGGTGGACCGTTCGAACGGCCCGGACGGGTGCCCAGCGCCGAGTCGCATGGCGAGATCGATGTCGGGCGCCGTGGCGACGCCCTCGCCGAGCGCGAGGCGCGCCTCCGCGTCGATCGCGGCGAGGATTCGCGCACAGATCTCAGCCGGTGTCGCCTGCGTCACGCCGCCGGCGAACTCCGCTTCCACGTTTCCGCGCCAACCGCCGTCGTACGCGTAGAACCCCCGGCCGCTCTTGCGGCCGAGCCGGCCCTCGGTGACGAGCCGCCCGATGAGCGCCGAGGGCCGAAGGCGCTCGGGCCGGCCGAGCCCTTCCCAGATCGCGCGCGAGGCGGCGAGGTTGATGTCCACACCGGTGAGATCGATCAGCTCGAATGGGCCGAGCGGGAAGCCGTCGTCTCGCAGCGCGGCATCGATCGCCTCGACCGAGGCGACGCCCGCCTCGAGCATCCGCAGCGCCTCGACCGTGAACGGGCGATTGATGCGATTGACGATGAAACCGGGCGAATCGGCACAGCGCACGGGCGTCTTGCCCCATCCGGTCATGAGGGCGATCCCGTGCTCGACGATGGATTGGTCCGTCGATTCGGCCGCGACGACCTCGACCAGCGCCATGACCGGCGCCGGGTTGAAGAAGTGGAGCCCCAGGACTCGCCCGGGTCGGGTCGTCGCCGCGGCGATCGATCCAACGGACAGGGCGCTGGTGTTCGTCGCCAGCATGACACCGGGCCCGCTGGCGGCGTCGAGCGCACGGAAGATCGCTCGCTTGAGGTCGCGATCCTCGAGCGCCGCCTCGATCACGACCTCCGCCTCCGCGCCGACCGCGTCGAGCGTGTGTGCGTCGCGCAACCTGGCCAGGCGGCCGGCGACCCAGTCGTCGACGCTGTCGGCGTCCAGCTCGAGGCGAGCCGCTCGCCGCGCGAGACCGTCGCGGATCCTGGTGCGTCCTCGCCCGATCGCGGCCTCGTCGACGTCGTGCAGGACGACCTCGTGGCCGTTCTCGAGCGCCAGCTGGGCGATCCCCGCCCCCATCGTGCCGGCCCCGACGACGCCGACGATCGACCGCTCCACCCGTCCGCCGCGTCAGACCGGTTTGAAGGCTTCGAACGGCTGGCGACAGGCCGTGCAGTGGTAGATCGCACGGCACTGGGTCGGCCCAAAGGCGCTCTCGAGGACCGTCCGCTGCGAGCCGCAATGCGGACAGCTGACCGGCGTCATCAGCTGGACCAGCACGGGCGTATCGGCCGCGACGGGGGCTGGTGGCGCGAACCCCGACGCCCGGAGCTTCCGCCGCCCATCGGGCGTGATCCGGTCGGACGTCCACGGGACGCGGTACTCGAAGCGGACCTCGAGCGGTCGATGGAAGGCGCGCAGCCGGGCCTCGACGGCCGAGCGAATGATCCCGAGGGCCGGGCAGCCGACGAACGTGGGCAGCAGGGCGACATGGATCCCCTCGGCCCCAACCCGGACGTCCTCGACCATGCCGAGATCCACGATGGACACGGTGGGGATCTCAGGGTCGGCCACCTCGGCCAGGGCGGCACGGACGGCACGCTCGTCGACGTCCGCGGTGGCGACCGGGCTCACCAGGCCACCCCCGGCTCGCTGCGCCGGACCGAGGTGAACTCGTCCCACAGCCAGCGGAACGCCTTGCCGTGATCAAGCCGCCCCCGTTCCGCCCGTGTCGCGGCCGGCGGCAGTGGCAAGTCCAGATCGGCGAACGTTGGGCCGATCGCGGCGCGCCAGCGTCGCTCGAGCTCGGGCATCGGTGCAGCCAGGATCCCGGATTCGACGAGCGACGCCTCATCGGGCAGCGACGTGAACACGGTCGCGGCGTCGTGCTGGAGCTCGCGCAGCGCGAGCAGCAGGCGGGTTCGCGCCTCACCACCGTCACGGGCGAGCCGCTCCAGCCACGCTCCGGCATGCATCCGGTGATAGCGTTCCTCGCGGATGAGCTTGCCGACCAGGTCGGCCAACGGCTCCCAGGCGCCACCTGCGAGCGCCTCGAGGCGGACGGCGTCGGCGCTGTCATACAGGTAGCGCCGTGCGATCGTCATCGCCCAGTTCCCACGGCCGTGGTCCAGCAGCCGGCAATGGCGATAGGCGTCCGGCTGGCGATCGTAGGCCAGGGCATCCGGATCCTCACCGCCCAGCTCGCCGAGCAGCCCGTAGAGTGCCGCCGCGTGGCCCAGCTCGTCCTGGGCGAGCGAGCTCATGGCGACGTCCTCCTCGAGCAGCGGCGCGATCCCGGTCCATTCCGAATCGCTGAAACCGATGACGAATTCGTCGTCGGCCATCGAGCGAAGCAGCTCACCGAGCGCCGCGGTTGGCAGGGCCGCGACGGTCATGTCGAAGGCGCTCCGCGGGACGATCGGGCCTTCGGCTTCGACTGCCCGGAGACCTCGCGGGCGGCTGCCAGCTTGTCGCGCATGAGGTAGCCGCCCGGCTTCTTGTAGGAACGGTCGAGCGGCGGCTGGAGGAGGTCCTGGTCGGCCAGGTCGACGATGTCGGTCCGCCGAACGATCCACAGTCGCACGCTCTCCTGGCGCCGGCCGAACATCTCGCGGGCGTAGTGCGTCGCCAGCTCGGCGTCGGGGGCCATGACGCTGCCACCGTGGCGCATCGGGTCGCCGTCCTTCTCCTGGCGGAACACCTCCCAGGCCTCGAGCTCGTTGGCTGGCGTCACGATCGGGACGCCTCAGGCGGCCCGTGGGCCGGCGAGGATCGTCTCGCGGACCCAGCGGGTCTCGTCGCGAGCCAGGCGCCGGAGGGCCAGCCGCGCCTGTGACATCGGCCCGTGATTGGTCACGACCGTCCGCAGCTCCTCCCAGTCCGGTTCGGTGTAGGTCCAGGTGCCGCCGGCCTCGTCGTAGGCCAGTGCCGGATCGGGGATGACCAGCCCAAGCTCGCGGATTCGTGGCACGTAGATCGACAGGAATTCCTGCCGCAACTCCTCCGACGTCCGGGCCTTGATCCGCCAGTGCAGGTCGCGATCCGTCTCGCGCGGCGAGCGCGGGCCGTGCATCTGCATCAAGGGTCCCCACCAGCGCTCGAGCGCGTCCTGGATCGCGGCCCGCTGGCGCGGCGATCCGGTGGCCATGGTCACCACCACGTCGCGCCCGTGCATGATGTGGACCGACTCTTCCCAGCAGATCTTGCGCATGGTCCGCGCATACGGCGCGTAGCTGCTGTCACGGAGCGCCTGCTGGGCGACGATCGCGGCGGCGTCCACCAGCCAGGCGATCATCCCGACGTCGGCCCAGCCGACCGTCGGGTAGTGGAAGACGTTGTGGAACTTCGTCTTGCCGTCGAGCAGGTCGTCAAACATCTGTTCGCGCGGCTTCCCGAGGTCCTCGGCGACCCGGTAGAGGAGCTGGGCGTGGCCCACCTCGTCCTGGACCTTGGCGGTCAGCGCCAGCTTGCGACGCAGCGTCGGCGCGCGCATCAGCCATTCGCGCTCGGGCAGGACACCCATCAGCTCGCTGTTTGCGTGCATCTCGACGAACCGCAGCACCGCCGTGCGGTACTCGTCGGGCATCCAGTCCGTGGCCTCCACCTTGCCACCGCCGGTGACGTGCGCCTCGAAGAGGGCGAACCGTTCGTCGTGCGGCAGCTCGTCGTTGAAGGCCGGCCGCGCACGATCGCGTGGCCCAAGGATGGGCTCCAGCGCCAACGGATCGGTCACGGCGTGGTCCTCGCGGCCTGGACGGCCCGCAGCGAGTGGTCGGCGTAGATGTCCGCGATGGCCCGGGCCGGCAGGCGGCCGTCCGGGCGGTACCAGGTGACCAGGCCGTTGAGCGCGGTCAGGATGTACGTGCTGGCGACGCTGGGGTCCGGGACCTGGAAGGCGCCCGTGCGGATCCCATCGGCGATCGTCGAGCTGAAGCGCGCCTCGTACGCATCCCGACGGTGCTGGATCTCCGCCCGCCGGTCACCCTGCAGTGCACGCCACTCGTGGACGAAGACGCTGGCGCGTTCGATGTCGTCGGTGATGACGCCGACGTGCGCCCGGACGAGCGCGATCAGGTACACGCCGCTACCGAACGCCGCCGCGCCCGGGTCGGCCGCCTCGACCGCATCCGCGGCCGCTTCGAACGTCGAGGCCATGCGCTCGACGATCGACCAGAGGACGTCCTGCTTGGAGGTCACGTGGGCGTACAGGCTGGCGCCCTGGATGTCGACCGCCCGCGCGATGTCGCGCACGCTCGTGCCGGAATAGCCACGCTCGCGGAACAGCGAGCTGGCGGCCTCTTCGATCGCCTGGCGTCGGGTGATCTCGACCATGCGCCGATCCCTAACTAACGCTCGTTAGGAGGCGGAGGGTACGGCCCTCTGTGGGGCGGAGTCAAGCATCGAGCGGCGGGGCTGGACGCGGGATGCCACGCGGCCCGAAGACGGCCGCCGGCCCTACTCGCCGTGGAACTGGGGCTGGCGCGTCTCCAGGAACGCCGCGATCCCCTCCTGGTGATCCGCCGTGGCACCGGCGATCCCCTGGCGGTACGCCTCGTCCTCGAGGGCCGCGTCCAGGCCGACCGTCCAGCTCCGTTCGAGGGCGTGCTTGGTCAGGGCGAGCGCCCTGGGCGCCAGCGCCGCGAGGCGCATGGCGACCGCCCGGGCCTCGGCCGCCAGCGAGTCCGCCGGTACGACCCGGGCGACCAGCCCGATCCGCTCGGCGTCGGCCGCCGAGAGCGGCTCGTCGAGCAGGGCAAGCTCGGCCGCCCGTGCCGGCCCGACCAGTCGCGGCAGGAACCAGGTGGCGCCGCTGTCCGGCACGAGGCCGAGCCGACCGAACGCAAGGCGGAACGCGGCGGCGTCGGACGCCAGCCTGACATCGCAGGCGAATGCGAGCGAGGCGCCGGCCCCGGCGGCGACGCCGTTGATCGCCGCGACGATCGGCTGATCGAGGGCACGCATGGCCCGGATGATCGGGTGGTAGCGCTCGCGCAGCTCGACCGCCAGCGGCGCCGCGTCCGGCTGCAGCCGCTCCCTGAGATCCTGGCCGGCACAGAACGCGCGACCGGTGCCGGTCAGCACCACGGCACGGATGGCGCGGTCGCGATCGACCGCCCGGAACGCGTCGAGCAGGTCCCGCTTGAGCGCGATGGTCAGCGCGTTGAGCGCATCGGGACGATCAAGGGTGATCGTCGCGATCGCATCGGCGACCTCGTACCGGACGGTCTCGAACGAAGGCGCCGATCGCTCGCCGACCATCAGGCGGCGGCGACGGGACCGTCGAATTCGACCAGCTGGCCATCCTTGAGCTCGAAGACGCGACGGTCGATCGGCTCGTCGGCGCCGCCGGACTGCTCGACGACGAAGGTCGCGAACAGGCCGGCGAAGTCGTCGTCGCCCGGCCGCATCGAGCCGGCGATCAGCAGATGGCGCTCGGGGATGCCGACCAGGATCCGGCCGAACGATCCGAGCACGGCGACGAGGTGGGCGACGACGTCCGGCAGGAGGATCCGAACGGCATCGAAGCCGTCACCGGTCTGCGAGCTGACCAGGTGTCGGCTCCCCGACTCCTCGCTCGACCATGGCGCCGCAGCCGACCAGGTCGCGAGGTTGCGCATGGCCGCATCCTGGATCTCGTGCGGTTCGATGCCCCACGTCAGCAGGTGATCGCCGTTGACCACGACGTCGAATCCACCGGCCGCGATCGTGTAGACGACCGGGAGCCCCGCCAGCCCCTGGTCGAGGAGGGGCTGCGCGTGGCTCGTCGTGGCGTGGGCGACGAGCGATTCCCGATCGATCGACTCGATCGGCAGGCCCAGCGTGCCGACCGGCCTGAAGGCGGGGTAGATGAGCGTCTTCGCCAGCTGCCAGTCATGTTCGGGCGAGTCCGCGACGGTCGTTGTCGGCTCGGCGGGCGCGACGTGACCGCTGACCGGCGCGGAAGCGTCGATGGGGCTCAGGTAGTCGGGCGCCGTATCCCGGATCGTGGCCGGTGGCGCGTCGCCGAGATCTCGCTCGAGATCGCGCCCGACATCGCTGCCACCGGGCAGGTCCTGCTCCATCGTCCTCTCCTCCCTGGTGATGCCGTCAGCGACCCGTCCAGGCCGGCGAACGCTTATCGACAAAGGCGGCCATCCCTTCCGCCTGATCGCGGGTGTCGAACAACCGGAAGAAGGCGTCTCGCTCCCGGGCGAGGCCGTCGCCGAGACCGCGCTCATCCGCTTCGCGGATCGCGGCGACCGCTGCGCGGACGGCCAGCGGCGGCATCGCCGCGATCCGGCCGGCAAGCTCGAGCGCGGCGTCCACGGTCGCCTCACGCGGCACGACGCTCGTGACCAACCCGAGCGCCTCCGCCTCGACCGCCCCGATCGACCGACCGGTCAGGATCAGCTCCATCGCCCTGGCCTTGCCGATCGCGCGGGTCAGGCGCTGCGTCCCGCCGGCTCCGGGCATGACCCCGATCCGGATCTCGGGCTGTCCGAACGACGCGTCTTCGGCGGCGACGATCATGTCGCAACTCATGGCGAGCTCGCAGCCGCCACCGAGCGCAACCCCGCGAACGGCCGCGATCAGGGGCAGGCCGATGGCCCACAGGCGATCCCAGGCAGCGAAGCGGCCGCCGTCGCGGAGCGACGCGGACGACTGCGGCGCGAGCTCGCGGATGTCGGCACCGGCGGCGAAGGCCCGGGTCCCCGAGCCCGTGATGACGACGGCGCGGGCGCCGCGATCGGCGTCGAGCGATTCGAGCGCGGAGGCCAGCTCGTCGAGCAGGTCGAAGCTGAGCGCGTTCAGCGCCTCGGGTCGATCGATGGTCACCAGGGCGACGCCTTCGAGGGTGGCCGCAGGAGCCGCGGACGCCGGCGCGGGTGCGGGAAAGGCCACTCGCACGAGCTCGCGTGGGCGTGGCGTCGAAGCCTCGATCGGTGAATCGCGCTGCGCTGGGGCGTTGGTCACGTGCGGTCCTCGACTGCGCTCCCGACAGTATCCACGGGTTGGGAAGCCGCGGCGGTCATTTCCGGCACGTCCTCGAGGACCAGCAGCGTGGCCAGCCCCGGGGCGATCTCACGGAGCACCCGGCCGGCCTGGCGCATGGCGTCCGAGGCGAGCCCCCCATCCAGCGCGGCCCGGTCGTCGAAGCGCATCGACGCGACCAGGATCAGGTCGGTCTCGACGCCGAGGCCCTGGGTCACCCGCGCGACACGGGTCTCCCGCAGCCCGGGCGTGCGGGCGACCAGGGGCAGGTGTTCGTCGGTGTATCGGCGTTCGAACGTCGCCTGGGCGTCGGGCCCACCGTCCGGCCGTCGGTAGAGGGCGAGCAGCGTCGTCATGGCGGGACCTCCGGCTGGCGATTGACGCGGGTCCGTGCGATGGCTTCGGTGGAACGATAGAAGTCCGGGAGCGCTTCGTTGACGATCGCCGAACGCTCGCTCAGCACTTCATGCCCACAATCCGGGGCCACGAGCAGCCGCCCGTCGGGCAGCTGTCGTGCCAGACGCCATGCCTGGTCGACCGGCACGAACGGGTCTCGATCGCCGCTGACGACCAGGGCAGGTGCCGTGATCGCGCGCAGCTGACGTGGCTCGAGCAACGGCTGTGCGGCGACATCATCGGCAATCGCCGGGAGCAACCGCCGCCAGGCACCCGGTCCCTGTCCGGGATCGTGGCGCCGTCCTAGCTGTCCTGCCCAGGTGGGGTCGTCACGCTCGATCCGCGCCGGATCGAGCAGCCGGCGGACGACACTGGTCCGCGGTTCACGCTCGACGGAGACGCCGGCGACCACCAGGGTGCGAATACGTTCCGGCTGGCGGCTGGCGAACGCGAGCGCAGTCATCCCGCCCATCGAGAACCCGAGCAGGTGAAAGGTATCGATCCCGAGAGCGTCGCCGAAGGCCTCCAGGTCGTCGACCAGCATCTCGGCGTCGAACCCGGCATCGGGATCCCAACGGGTGACGCCGTGTCCGCGCGCGTCGGGAAGGTACAGCCGGAAGGCGGTCGCTAGATGCGGGATCTGTGCCGCGAAGTCCACGCGCCCCGACGAGCTGGCGGCATGGAGGAGGACCAACGGCGGACCCGCCCCGAGCCGTTCGTACCCGATGTCGAGATCGTTGGCGCGAATGGTCGGCATCAGACGGGATGCTAGCGCTCCGGCTTGCCCTCGACCTCGGCGGTCGCCGCGTGCTCGATCCGCAGGTAGCGCCGCCGGTAGTAGAGCAGTGGCATCGGGTGACTCGCCACGTTGGCGAAGGTGTCGACCCGTCCGATGAACAGGTCGTGGTCGCCGGCCGAGAAGGTCTCGACCACGGTGCACTCGAGGGTCGCGATCGCCCCATCGATCAACGGCAAGCCGGATGCGCCCGGATGCCAGGCGGCGCCGCAGAAGGCGTCGCGGCCGGGCTCGACGGGGGCGCCGGCGAAGCAGTCGGACAGCGCCTGCTGGTCCTCGGACAGGATGTTCACGGCGTATCGGCCCGCGGCCCGGACGATCGGCGTCAGGAACCGGCGGCGATCGAGCGCGATCATCACCAACGGTGGATCCAGTGACACCGAGCTGAGCGCGTTGACCGTGATCCCGAACGGCCGCGCTCCGTCGAATGCCGAGACCACCGTGACGCCGGTGACGAAGTGACCCATGACCCGGCGGAAGACGTCGGAATCGATCTCGGCACTGGTGCTCATCGGGCGCGAGTGTAGGCGCGATGGCCACCGGGGAGCCTGGCTGATGCCCGGTACAGGCCTACAATCTGGCCATGACCGACTCCGGCCGTCCGGCGACCCGGATCGAACGCGATTCGATGGGCGAGATGGAGGTCCCGGCGGACGCGCTCTATGGCGCCTCCACCCAGCGCGCCGTCCTGAATTTCCCGATCTCCGGGGAGCGCTTCCCGCGGGCGTTCATCCGGGCGCTCGCCCTGATCAAGCTGGCCGCGGCGGAGACGAACGCGGAGCTCGACCTGCTCGACGCCGGGGTCGCAGCGGCGATCGCCGCAGCCGCCGGCGAAATCGCCGATGGCGCGCACGACGAGCAATTCCCGATCGACGTCTATCAGACGGGCTCCGGCACGTCGACCAACACCAACATGAACGAGGTCGTGGCGCACCTCGCCGCCGCCCGGCTCGGCGGCGGCCGCAAGGTCCATCCGAACGACGACGTGAACCGCTGCCAGAGCTCGAACGACACGATCCCGACGGCACTCCAGCTGTCGGCCGCGGTGGCCATCGAGGAGCTGCTCCTGCCGGCCCTCGAGCGGCTGCATACGGCGCTCGTCGCCAAGGAGCAGGAGCTCTGGCCGGTGGTCAAGACCGGCCGGACGCACCTCCAGGACGCGACTCCCATCCGGCTCGGCCAGGAATTCCGCGGGTATGCCGGGCAGGTCGAGGAATCGCTCCGGCGGGCACGCGCCGCGCAGGCAGAGCTGCTCGAGGTCCCGCTCGGCGGTACGGCCGTCGGGACCGGGATCAACGCACATCCCGAGTTCGCCTTCCGGACCTGCGCCCGGCTGTCCACCCTGACCGGACTGACGGTGCGCGAGACCGGCAACCACTTCCACGCCCAGGCCACGCTGGACGTGGCGATCGCCGCCCACGGCGCGATCCGGACGATCGCCCTGAGCCTCTGGAAGATCGCCTCTGATGTGCGGCTGATGGGAATGGGTCCGCGCGCTGGGATCGGGGAGCTGGCGCTGCCCGAGACGCAGCCCGGCTCGAGCATCATGCCGGGCAAGGTGAACCCGGTGATCGTCGAGAGCCTGACGATGGTCGTGGCGCGAGTCGTCGGCAACGACGCCACGATCGCCTTCGGACAGACCGGCTCGTTCCTCGAGCTGAACGTGATGCTGCCGGTGAGCACCGTGGCGTTGCTCGAGTCGATCTCGCTGCTGGCCGCCGCGGCCGCCAACTTCAGCGCCCGGTGCATCGAAGGGGTGACCGCCACGGAGCGAGGCCCGCAGCTGGTGGAGCAGGGGCTGATGCTGGCGACCGCCCTCGCGCCGGTCATCGGCTACGACGAGGCGGCCAAGCTGGCGAAGGCGGCGCTGGCCTCCGGCCGGACCATCCGCGAGCTGGCGCTGGAGCGGGGCATGGACCCCGCCGAGCTGGACCGCCTGCTGGATCCGGCGGCGATGACCGAGCCGGGGCTCGGGGCCGGGGGCGCTGGCGGCGGCTGACGCCCGCTACAATCCGCCGCAATGGCCACCACACGCGTCTGGGATCGCGCCGCCGCTCTCGTCCCGGCCGACGGCCGCCGCCGGCCCGAGGTCGCGGCGCTGCCGGTCGGGCTGCCGACGGTTGCCCAGCTCTTCGACTTCATGCGCGACGCCGAGCTGCGCTTCGCGACCCTCCGCCTGCGCGTCGAGGAACGTTCTCGAACATCGCGCGGCGAGGAGACGACCACGTCCGAGGTGGCACTCCGGCATCCCGGCCACGCCAAGGTCACGACCACGCGCGAGGCTGAACGAGGCAAGGCGGAATACGAGATCTGGATCTCGGACGGAGACCTCGTCCGGACATATGCGGCCGCCCACAGGCTGGGGACCCAGCGCCCGGTCCGCAACCGGCCCCGCGGCCTCGCCGATCGCGACTTCCCGGGGTCCTCGCGCGTCTACGAGCCGGTCACGGCGCTGGCGACGGAGACACTCCCGGACACCTTCATCCATCCGGCCGGCTATCTCCAGAACGTGCTCGCCACCGGGCGGTGCACGGTAATCGGCGCGGAGGTCATCGACGGTCGCGAGGCCATCGTGCTCCAGTGCGACCACCCGCGAACGACCGAGATGGTCGGCGACCGACCCGACTTCAGGATCGAGATCGCGGCGGACCGCGATACCGGCGTCATCCTTCGCCTCGTGGAGTCCATCGGCGGCGTCACGACGCGCGACGCCCGGGTGACCGAGATCGCCCCGGACGCCCCGCTCGCGCCGAGCGCCTTCCAGTTCGTCTTCCCCACCGGGACGACGATGCTCTACTGAATTCCTAAGCCCGGCGGCCGTTCACCGGGCTTCGGGCGTCGCGAAGATCCGGCCAGTCTCCCCTCCAAACCCGTCCGGGATCAGACGATCTCGAGTTCTGACTCGATCGCCGCCAGCTCCGTCGGGGTCCCCTGGACCTTGGGGCCCTTGAACCAGTTCTTGGCCGACGTGGTCCACCAGATGGATGCGCCGCCGAGCACCACGATGAAAACCACCGGCGTGTAGTTGAAACTCGAGACGGTGATCGGCAGGAACTGCGGGAGCATGAACAGGACGAAGATCACCGCCACCCAGATGGTCGCGATGATCCCCACAGGCCGGCTCCATCGACCGAGGGTCCAGGGACCTTCGATGAATCGGCTCCCGGCGCGCAGGCGTAGGAAGACCGGAGCGACGTACGCCACGTAGAGGCCGATCACCGCGATCGAGGTGATCGCGAAGTACGCCGTTGGGCTGTACAGGTACGGCAGACCCAGGATGAAAGCCCCCACGGCGGCGAGCCAGATCGAGTTCGTGGGCGTTCGGGTCCGGTGGTTGATGCGGTGCCAGAGACGACTGAAGGGGATTGCGCCGTCGCGGGCGAAGGCGTAGATCATCCGCGAATTGGCCGTGACAGAGGACATGCCACAGAAGAACTGGGCACCGATGACGAGCAGCAGGACGATCAGTCCACCCGTCTGACCGACCGCGTCGATCCAGATCTGCGCCGGGGGGACACCTGTCGATGACGCGAGTGCATGTGCATACCCGTCGACGCTCGTGCCGTCAGCAGCTGTGAACGCCTTGTCGGGTGTGATCCCGATGTTCATCGCGACCAGCAGGATGAACCCGAAGATGACCGAGATGATCACCGACCAGATGATCCCGCGCGGCGCGGACCTCTCGGCATCGTGGGTCTCTTCCGACATGTGCGCCGAGGCATCGAATCCGGTCAGCGTGTACTGCGCGTTCAGTAGGCCGATGAGCGCGACGTACAGCGGGATGCCGATGAAGAGCGGCCCGGGCCACCCAGCGTCCGGCGAGCTGCCCGTGTTGTCGACCGTCTTCGAGAAGACCGTGCCGAGGTCCGTGCGCCCGTGCTGGTTGAGAATCACGGTCACGATCACGATCGCTGCCACGCCGACGAGATGCCACCAGACCGAAAGGTCATTGAGCAGCGCGACGATGCGGATGCCAAAGGTGTTCAACAACGCGTGGATCGTGAGCATGATCCCGTAGATCAAGATCAAGTGCGGGGGGTCCGCCGGGAAGCCGAACGCGACGTTCAGGAAGGCGTTCGTGAAGAGGGCGAGTCCGAAGTCGATGCCGGCCGTCACGGCCACCTGGCCGACGAGATTGAACCAGCCGACGAACCAGCTCCATCGAGCCCCGTTGGCACCGGCCTCATCGGCTAGCTTCGCCGCCCAGTAGTAGAGGCCGCCGGCGGTCGGGTAGCTGGAGGCCACTTCGGCCATTCCCAGCGCCACGATGATGACGAAGAAGCCAACGAACAGCCAGCCGAGCGTCATGACCTCAGGGCCGCCGACGTTCATCGCGAACCCGAACAGCGTCAGGCAGCCCGACAGGATGGAGATGATCGTGAACGAGACGGCGAAGTTGGAGAATGTCTTCATCCCCCGCCGGAGTTCCTGAGCGTACCCCAGTTGGTGCAGGCGCTCGACGTCCCTCGATGCCGGCGTGCGACTCGACCCGGAATCCATCCTGTGGAACCCTCCTCCGCAGCATTACGATTTGGCTTGCCGGGTATTACGAGCCTACGCACCGCCAGTGTCAAGGACGAATATCGCAGGCCAGGAGAGCACCGCTCGCGGATTTCGCAACCCCTCGCTCAGGAGGAACGCACATGGGCGAACGACTGGCCGGCAAGGTGTGCATCGTGACGGGCGCCGGATCCGGGATCGGCCGGGCTACGGCAATTCGATTCGCCGAGGAAGGCGCCAAGGTCACCTGCGTCGACATCATCGCGAAGTCGGCGCAGGCGACCGCTCGGGAGATCGGCTCGGCAGCGTTCGCGGTTGGTGCAGACGTCTCCGTGGCGGCCGTGGTCCGGGCGTACACGGATGCGACCGTGGAGCGGTGGGGAGGGCTCCACGTCGTCTTCAACAACGCTGGCGTCAATCTCCCCGGGGTCTTCCACGAGGCCTCGGACGAGGTCGTCGACCGAACCCTGGACGTCAACGTCAAGGGCTGCATCTACGGCTGCCGCTACGCGATTCCGCACATGCTTCGCGGCGGCGGCGGATCGTTGATCAACACGAGCTCCGTCAACGGCCTCGTGGCCGAGCCGTTCCTGGCCATCTATGCGACCTCCAAGGGCGCGATCATCATGCTGTCGAAGGGGATCGCCCTCGACTACGCGAAGCAGAACATCCGCTGCAACGCCATCGCGCCAGGCTGGGTCGACACGCCGGTCAACTACGCGCACGCCGAGATGCTCGGCGGCCTCGACAAGGTGTATGCCGAGATCGACTCGTTCCAGCCGATCGGGCGGCCGGGCGAACCACGCGAGATCGCCAATGTGGCCCTCTTCCTAGCCTCCGACGAGTCGTCGTTCGTGACCGGGTCCGTGCTCGTCGCGGATGGTGGGATGACCGCGAAATAGCCGAGCCGGCGCGGTCCCCGGGCCGTACCATGCGCCGAACAAACGCGGCCAACCGTCATGCATGGCCACACCGGAGACCCACCATGAGCGCTCGCCACCAGGCCCACCCCGAGAAGCATCCTCGACTCGAAGAGCTCGAGGCGATGGTGCGCGACGGCCGGATCGACACCCTGATCGTGGCCATCACGGACATGCAGGGCCGCCTGATGGGCAAGCGCGTCCAGGCCCAGGCGTTCCTCAACGGGGTCATCGACCACGGCGCGCACTTCTGCACGTACCTCCTCGGCACGGACATGGAGATGAACACGCCCGACGGCTTCGCCCTGATGAACTGGGAGACCGGGTACGGCGACTGGATCGCGAACCCGGTCTGGGAGACGCTGCGCGTCCTGCCCTGGCTCGAGAAGACCGCCCTGGTCCTGGGCGACGCAACCGACGAGGAGACGCACGCCGAGATCCCGATCGCGCCGCGGACCATCCTGAAGCGCCAGGTCGAGAGAGCGGCGGCGGCCGGCTACGCGGTCAAGGCCGGGTCGGAATTCGAGTACTACGTGCTCAAGGAGTCGTGGGAGGAGTCGAACCGGCGCGGCTGGGTCATTCCTGAACGGTTCGGCTACTACAACGAGGACTACCACCTCCTCCAGGCGACGAAGGCCGAGCCGCTTCACCGGCTGCTGCGCAACCAGATGACCGAGGCGCGCATCCCGATCGAGTTCAGCAAGGGCGAGGCGGCGCCCGGCCAGCACGAGGTCAACATCCGCTACGACCACGTCCTGGAATCGGCCGACCGGAGCGTGATCTTCAAGCATGGCGCCAAGGAGATCGCCTACCTCAACGGCTGGGGGATCACGTTCATGGCCAAGCCCGACGCGTCGTGGACGGGCTCGTCGGGCCACCTCCATATGAGCCTGTGGGACATCGCGGCCGACCGGTCGCTGACCCACGATCCGGCTGCCGGCCTGCCCTACGGCATGAGCCAGCTGTTCAGCCACTTCGTGGCGGGCATGATGCGGCTGTCGCGCGAGCTGGCGATCTTCATCGCCCCGAATGTCAACTCGTACAAGCGGTACGCCTCGCTGTCGTGGGCGCCGGTCAATGTCGTCTGGGGCCGCGACAACCGGACGACCGGCTTCCGGCTGGTCGGCCACGGCTCGGCGCTCCACGTCGAGGATCGGTTCCCCGGCGGCGACATGAACGCCTACCTGACCTACGCGGCGATGCTCGGCGCCGGGTTGTACGGCATCGAGCACGAGCTGACGCTCGAGGACGAGTTCAAGGGCAACGGCTACATCGCCAAGGGCCATCCGCGGATGCCGCGGGCGCTGTACGAGGCGATCTGGGAGCTCGAGCGGAGCGAGGCGGCGGTGGAGATCTTCGGCCAGGACGTGGTCGACCACTACCTCAACGCCGCCCGCTACGAGCAGCAGGTCTACGACTCGGTCGTCCACTCGTGGGACCGGGAGCGATACCTCGAGCGAAGCTGAGGTCCCGCCCGCCTCGCGCCTACCCGGCGGCGGCGACCTCGCGGAGTCGCCGCGCGACATCGACGTGGCCGGCCGTATCGGCCGTCAGGGCGGGAGTCTGGCCGGCGTCACTGGTCGCGGTCGGGTCCGCCCGAGCCGACAGGAACAGCTCGACCATCTCCGGATCGCCGTTCTGGGCGGCTTCATGGAGTGGCGTGAAGGCGCCCGCCTGACGCGCATTGACGTCCGCCCCTGCGGCCAGGAGCAGCCGGCAGACCGCCAGGTTCCGGCTGGCGGCCGCACTGTGAAGCGGCTGGACCCGCATCTCGTTGTCGGCCACGGCATTCACGCCGGCACCAGCCTCGATCAGGATCCGGGCCACCTCGGCCTTGCCGAAGAAGGCGGCGAAGTGGAGGGCCGTGAACCCGTCGGCCGAGCGGGCCGTCGCGGCCGCGGGCTCCTCGTCGAGTCGAGCTCGTAGCCGGTCGACATAGCCGAGCGCCGCGGCCTCGAACACGTCCAGCTCCGGGTCGCCCTGGAGCAGCGCGTCGGTCACCGCGCGATCGAGTCGGTAGCGCGCGAGCATCAGCGCCGAGACACCGTTGAGATCCCTCGAGCTGGACAGCTCGGGCTCGGCGGCGACCAGCTCGGCGACCCGGGTCGCATCGCCATCCTTGACCGCGGCGATCAGCTCCGCGTCCGTCGGCATGGGCCCATCGTACCCGGCCCTCAGGTCCGGCGAGCGGGTCAGGCGAGCGCCACGGTCGGGCGCTACTCTGACGCCGACGCGAACGAGAGAGGAGTGCCATGCGGCTCGAGGGCAAGGTCTCGATCATCACCGGCGGCGGCAGCGGCATGGGCCGTGTGGCGGCTCAACTGTTCGGCGCCCAGGGTGCCCGTGTCGTGGTCGCCGAGTTCAACGAGGCGGCCGGCGGCGAGACGGTGGATCTGGTCAGAGCCGCCGGCGGCGAGGCCACGTTCGTGCGCACCGACGTGTCGAAGGAGGCCGACGCCAGGGGCATGATCGATCATGCCCTCGCGACCTACGGCCGGCTCGACTGCCTCTACAACAACGCGGGCGTGATGCCCGAGGCCGACCACTCCGTGACCGACACGGACGTGGCGACCTGGGACGCGGTCATGGCCGTGAACGTGCGCGGGGTGTTCCTCGGCTGCAAGTACGCCATCCCGGCGTTGATCGCGGGCGGTGGCGGCTCGATCGTCAACATCGCGAGCTTCGTCGCGATCCTCGGCTGCAGCGTGCCGCAGGACGCCTACACGGCTTCCAAGGGCGCCGTCCTGTCGCTGACCCGGAGCCTGGCCGTCCAGTTCGGCCCCAACGGAATCCGGACCAACGCCATCTGCCCCGGACCCGTCGAGACTCCGCTGCTCATGGACTGGCTGCTCAAGGACGAGGCGGCCAAGCAGCTCCGCCTGGCGCGCAATCCGAGCGGGCGCTTCGGCAAGCCCGAGGAGATCGTCAACATGGCGATCTACCTCGCCTCTGACGAGTCGCGCTGGACCAACGGGGCGTCACTCGTCGTCGACGGCGGCATCACCGTCAACTACTTCTGAGCCGGATGAGGCGACCCCGATGACAGACGAGGACGAGACGATGGCGACCGGCCGCATCGCCATCGGCATCGATGTCGGCGGGAGTGGGATCAAGGCGGCCGTGGTCGACGTGGAGGCCGGCCGGTTCCGCTCGGATCGCATCCGCGTGGCGACGCCCAACCCATCGACGCCCGACGCCGTGATCGCCGCCATCGGCCGGATCACCAAGCGCCTGGCGAGGGCCGCCAAGCTTGGCCCCACGACCCCGGTCGGGGTGGGCCTGCCCGGGGTGACGATGGACGGGACGCTCAAATTCGCCGGCAACATCGATCCGGCCTGGATCGGCTTCCCGGTCGTGGAGCGGCTGCGCAAGGCGACTGGGCGACCGGTCACGATCGTCAACGACGCCGATGCCGCGGGCATTGCCGAGATGCGCTTCGGCATCGGCAAGGATCGCCAGGGCGTGGTCATCTTCCTGACGCTGGGCACGGGCGTCGGCTCCGGGGTGTTCCTGGACGGCAAGCTCGTGCCGAACACCGAGTTCGGCCAGATGGAGATCCGCGGGCGACCCGCGGAACGGCGGTCGGCGGCGGCCGCGCGGATCCGTCGCGGGCTCTCCTGGAAGGCCTGGACGCAGGACCTCGACGAGCATCTCGACCGGATCGACAAGCTGATGTGGCCGAACCTGATGATTCTCGGCGGTGGGGTGAGCAAGCATGGCGACCGGTTCATCCCGCGGCTGACCGTCCGCGCCCCGGTCGTGGCCGCCCAGCTCCGCAATGACGCGGGGATCATCGGGGCCGCGATCGTCGCCGCGGAACCCCCACCCGGGGCGGTGGACACGGAGGACCACGCGGGCTGACCCCACGCCGGTCGGTCAGGCCCGGGCGCGCAGATCCCGGAGGACGTCCGCGGAACCCGACACGATCAGGTTCTCGCCGGCGACGAGGATCCGGTCGGCGGCCGGATTCGGTTCGTAGTCGTGCTCGCCACGCACGATCGCCAGGGCGAAGATCCCGTCTTCTCGAAGGGCGGCGACGGTCCGTCCGGCGAGCGATCCATTCGAGACGATCTCGACCTCTTCGATCGAGAAGGCGAGCTCGCCGTGCGAAAGAGCGAAGTCGATGAAGTCGGCCACCCGCGGACGTACCGCGAGCTCGGCGATCTGGCGCCCGGCACGCGAGTAGGGCGAGACGACGCGGTCGGCACCCGCGTGGAGCAACTTGGCCTCCGAGCCGGTCTCGTTGGCTCTCGCCACTACGAACAGGGTTGGATTGAGGGCACGTGCCGAGAGGGTGACGTAGACGTTGTTGGCGTCCGAGTCGATGGTCGTGATCAGCCCGCGCGCGCGCTGGATGCCCGCCTCCGTCAGCACGGCGTCGCTGGTGGCATCCCCGGCCACCACCAGGTGGCCATCGTGCTGCGCGGTGGTCAGGGAGGCCGGATTGATGTCGATCACGACGAAGCGCTCGCCGGCGTGCGCCAGCTCGCGCGCGACGGTCGAGCCGACGCGCCCGTAGCCGCACAGGATCAGGTGCCGTTGCAGGTTCGCCACCGACT
>JBGPVC010000022.1:0-26652 GCA_041491485.1 Candidatus Limnocylindria bacterium | reverse complement strand
TCCTCGCAGTACCCGCCCACGCGTTCCCACAGCGATCGCCGGAATAGGCAGCCTCCACCGGGGAGCCACTGGGCCCGAACCATCGCGCGGTCGTCGCCGACACCGTAGTGGAGCACGCCGGACGTCGATCCGAAGAGCGCCAGGTCCGGGTAGACGCAGTCGACGCCGGGTTCGGCTCGCATCACCCCGACGAGCTGCTCGAGGCAGCGTTCCTCGAGGAGGTCGTCGCTGTCGAGCGTGAAGATCAGATCCCCGACTCCGTGCCGGATACCGGTGTTCCGGGCCACACCGGGCCCGAGATTGCGATCGTGTCGGAGATACGTGAGTCGTGTGTCGCGGAACCCCCGAACCGCGTCCTCGAGTCCGCCCTCGGTCGATGCGTCATCGACGATGACGGCTTCCCAATCGCGGAAGGTCTGGCCAATCAGGCTGGCCAGGGTCTCGACGAGCAGGTCGGCGCGATTGAAGCAGGGGATGACCACCGTGCAGCTTGCCATCGAACTCCGGTGATGCGCGTGCGGCGTCTGAATGAACCCGGACTCGGCGCGATGATAGGCGCGGGCCGTGAGGTATGGTCCGCACCTGCCGTCCAGTCGGCATCGATCGCCCGCCCAGATCGGGCAGATGATGGAGTCCGAACGTCGAACGGGATCGGGTGGTGACGGGACTTCGCGTCTCGATGGCCTCCCATGGAAGTCTGGCGTATGACCGGCGGGTGCAACTCGAGGCGATGACCCTCGCGCAGGCCGGCCACCGGGTGACCCTGTACTGCACGGAGACCGGCGGCGCACTTCCTTCGTCGCTGACGGATCTCGTGGATGTCGTACCGCTTGGCTCAGCGGACGGGAGTGCCGGTCGGCTGCACAACCCGTATCGGGCCCCGGGAGCTCGCCCAGCCCGGTCGCCGATCGTGAGTCGGTTCGTCCGCGCTGCATCGGTCGGCGTGTGGCTGCTCCGATACCGGGCGTCCCTGGCATCGTGGGGACGCATGGCCGTTGCTCACGGCCAAGATTCCGACGTCTGGCACCTGCACGACTTTCCGGCCCTGATGGCCATCGCCCCTCGTCTGGCCCGTGGGACGGCCTTCGTCTACGACAGCCACGAGATCTTCCTCGAGGCCGGATCTGCCGCCCGCTTGCCGGGACTCGTCCGCCACTGGCTCCGAGGCCGCGAGGGACGGCTCGTCCGCCACGCCCAGGCGCTCGTCACGGTGAACCGGGCGTGCGCCGACGTGCTGGCGTCGTACCGCCCACGGCGAATCGTCGTGGTCTACAACTGTCCGCCGCTCTGGCAACCGGACGAACCCGTCGCTGAGCGGCTCAGGGCTGCAGCCGACGTCCCGCCAGGCTCGCCACTGATCCTCTACCACGGCACGTTCGGGCAGCACCGCGGGATCGAGGAACTCGTCGACTCGCTGGCGCTTCCAGGGCTCGAGCGCGCCCACCTGGTCTTTCTCGGCTATGGCGACCTTCGCGACTCGATCCCGACCTTCGCCACGACGCGAGGGGTCGAGGCGAGGGTGCACGTCCTCGACCCCGTGCCACCGGATGAGCTCCTCGAATGGACCTGGTCGGCGGACGTCGAGGCGCTGCCGATCCAGGACTCCACCTTGAATCATTTCCTGTCGACGCCGAACAAGCTCTTCGAAGCCATCGCCGTTGGCGTCCCGGTGGTGGTCAGCGACTTTCCGGCGATGCGGAGCATCGTGCTCGACGATTCAGCGGGACCCCTCGGGGCGGTCTGCGATCCGACCAACCCGCGATCGATCGCGGAGGCTCTCAGCTCGATCCTCGACCTCGAGGCGGAGGCACGTGGCGCGCTCCGCGACCGGTGCCGCCTGGCGGCTCGAGAACGCTGGAATTGGGAGCACGAAGGGTCGGTCCTCGTGTCGCTGTACGACGACCTTCGCCGTCGCCTCCGATCCTGAGCCGCCATCGGCCGGATGCAGGGCGGTGGTCGCCCCGGCCAAGTCGCGTCCCCCTGACGGCCAGACGTCGTCGAACGGCGCAAAGGTACCTGACCCGATCCTACGAATGGTCGATGTGAGGGCGTCAGGAAGGACCCTAGGCTAGGTCCAACCGCTTCGAACTCCTCGAACGGGCACACCCGTCGCAAGGCGGGGCCGCAAAGCCACGGGACTCTCTGAGTTAGCCGGGTTGCCGAAAGGACTGTTATCGCATGTTTTGGGATGGATCCCGGTGGATCGATGAGCACGCCCCTGCGCCTTCGATCAGACCCACTTCTCGTCGCCGTGGGCGCGACATCCTGGCCACGATCCCGGTCTTGCTGTTGCTGCCCGCCCTCCTGGTTCCCTTGCTGTCGGTCGGTGCCGACGCGCTGACTCCGGTTCTCTCGACCTCGGGAACGCTCGCCCCGGGCGGGTCCGTCGTCGTCAACGGCACCGGTTTCACCTTCCACGACTGGATCGACCTGCGCTGGGACGGGACGTCCACCGGCACGACGGTCCGCGTTGGCTCGAACAACAGCTTCAGCGGCAAGATCACGGTACCTGTCAGTGCCGCGCAGGGCACCCACCAGATCTCCGCCTACTCGACCCCCAAGCTGGCGAGGAAGGCTTCGTCGAGTCTCAGCCTGGCCCCGGCGCCACTCGCAGTGGTCACGGTCCAGGTAGAGACGACGGCCCCAACGTCAACCCCGACACCGGTTGCGACCCCGTCGGCGGCCCCCACCCCGGCCCCGACAACGGTCCCCACCCCGGCCCCGACACCGGCCCCCACCCCGGCCCCGGCGCCGAGCGCCACGCCCGTGTCAACCCCTGTCCCCACGCCGATTCCGACCCCGATTCCGACGCCGAGCGCGACGCCCGTCCCGACGCCCGTTCCCACCCCTGCCCCGACGCCCGTTCCCACCCCTGCCCCGACACCTGCCCCGACACCTGCCTCGACGCCGTCACCGACCCCCAAGCCGACCCCGACCCCAACCCCGGTCGTTTCGACCGGCACGCTCCAGCAGCGCATCGATGCCGCCGCCAGCGGATCGACCCTGGATCTCACCGGCGCGACGTTCACCGCCGGTGCCACGATCAACAAGTCCATCACAATCCGCGGGGGCACGCTCACGGTTCCTGCGTCGAGCATGGGCCTCACCATCACGGGCAGCAACGTGACCGTGGATGGCATGGTCATCAACGGCCCGAACAGGCTGTCGTTCAATGGCAGCGAGTACGGCATCTACGCCTCCGGGACCGTCAACCTCACGATCCGGAACACCGACATCGGCAATTTCGGGTATAGCCCGATCTACGCCTCCGGGACGAGCAATCTCGTCATCTCGAACAACTTGCTCCATGACGGCGTGTACGCCGGGATCATGGTCATCTCCGGCGCCGGCGGACGGATCGACGGCAACACGATCAGCCGGATCGGCGTGTACGGCTCGGCGACGATGTCCGGGAACGCGTACGGTATCGCCCTGTCGCAGCTCGGCGGCCCGGTCACCCACGACTTCGTCGTGGACGGCAACATCGTCACCGACGTCCCCACCTGGCATGCGCTCGACACTCATGCCGGACTGCGAATCAGCTTCACGAACAACACGATCATACGATCCATGCGCGCCATCTTCATCACCACGGACGGCGGCGGTCGATCGTCCACCGACATCACGGTCTCCGGAAACCAGCTGCTCTCGCCGTACCCGGTCGCTACGAACCTGGAGGCAATCACCCTCTACCGCGCCAATGGTGTCGCCATCACCGGCAACATGGCTTCGGGATGGGGCGCCGGCTCGTTCTACGAGGACTACGGGGGCGAAAGCACTGGAGTCGTCGTCACGGGCAATACCGTCACGAACTAGGCTCGATGCAACTGCGCTAGGCTAATCGGGTCGCTCGCTCAACCGCTTCGACGATCCCTCGCGGACGTACATCCCAGCGAAGCGGCGTCGGGTGAGCGACCCGGGGAGGCGCATTGCTGCATCGGGTTTCTCTTGGCAGCAGGGGCCTGGTCATCCTGACGGGCATCACCCTGCTGATCATGTCCGCGTTCGCGCTCGGCGCCACCCAACCATCGGCGCCCACGCGAGCTGACGATTGCGGAACGCTCCAGGCTCGCATCGATCGTGCGCCGGCGGCGTCGCTGCTTGATCTCACCGGCTGCACCTTTGCTGAGGCGGTCGCCATCTCGAAGCCACTGACCATCATGGGCGGCACCGTCCACGTCCCGGCGGGACGGGCCGGCATCGCCGTGGCCGCGGATGACGTGACCATCGACGGTATGACCGTCACGGGTGCCCAAAGCTCGACCTACGATGCCGCGGAAGTCGGGATCGCGGTTCGAGGCGACGCGGCTTCCCCGGTCAGGAACCTGACGATTCGCAACTGCACGATCTCCAGGTTCGGCGGCGTCGGCACCAGCCTGCTCAACGTCCGGAAGGTGGTCGTCGAACGGAACCGCATCTACGACATCGTGTACGCGGGTGTCATGGTGCTGTCGGGCGACGGAGGCGTGATCTCGTCGAATGACATCGAACGGATCGGCCTTCAGGGATCGGAGGCGAATGCCGGGAACGCCTACGGGATCACGCTGACCCGGATGGGCGGAGCGCTCGATGTCGCTCCACCGACCGTCGACTTCGTCGTCTCCGACAACCTGATCGAGAACGTGCCGACCTGGCATGCTCTCGACACGCACGCTGGCCGTCGGATTGCCTTCACCAACAACACGGTCCGGGAGTCGATCCGGTCCGTGTTCATCACGACCGACGGTGCCGATCACCGGCCGAGCGACATCACCGTCTCCGGCAACATCCTCGAGGCGCCGACGGAGCTGCACAACAACCTCGAGGCGATCACGACCTTTGCGAGTGACAACGTGCTGATCTCAGGCAATACCGCCACCGGCTGGAAGACCTCGCAGTTCTTCGAGGACTTCGGGGGATCGAGCACCGGACTGGTCGTTCGCGACAACGTCGTGCTGCCTTGACCGATCCCGCGACGCTCGGCTCGCGGGCGCGTCGGATCCGCGCCATGGCGAGCCTGGTGCCGAATCGGCTGTACGCGGACTTCCTCATGCCGTCTCGCATCGGCGACTACAGCGCGATGCTGGCAAGGGCGCAGGCCGCGAGCTATCGCGTCACGTCGATCGAGCGTTTCTGGGCGGAGGCCGCCCAGCACGATGGTCAACCGCGCCAACGGACCCTCATCCTGCGCCACGACGTCGACACGGATCCCTCGACCGCGGCGGCCATGTGGAACGCCGAACGAGCCCTGGGGATCACGGAAACCTCCTACTTCTTCCGTCTCTCCACCGTGGACGTTGCGCTGATGCAGGCGATCGAGGGGGCAGATGGGAATGTGGGCTACCACTACGAGGAGCTCGCGACGCTCGCCAAGGCGAGGCGTCTGCGAGGCCGTGATGACGTACTCGAGCGCCTTGGCGAAGCACAGCAGTCGTTCCGACGCAATCTCCAGGACCTGCGCGAGCGGACCGGGCTTCGCCTTGCCGTGGCCGCGTCGCATGGCGACTTCGTCAATCGGCGACTTGGGTTGCCGAACTGGATCCTCCTCGAGCCCGAAGACGTGCGCCGCGAGTGCGGCATCGAGCTCGAGGCCTACGACGACGCTTTCATGCGTGGCGTCACCAGCCGACATTCGGACACCGGTCATCCGCGCTACTGGACCACCGGCAACCCGATCGAGGCGATCGACCGACGGGAACCTGTCGTGTACCTGCTGGTGCATCCACGCCATTGGCGCCGCGCGCCGATCATCAATGCTCGCGATGACGCGCGGCGACTGGCCGACGGCCTTCGCTACGGCCTCCCGGGCCGCGGTTTGTTGGGAGGTCGATGACCAGCCCGCCCGAGCCAGGGATCGACGGCACGCAACCGGCATGGACGGTTCCCTGGTCGCGGTTCGAGCGATTCGTTGCGCGGAGCCTGGAGATCGTTCGGGCGCCGCGGGTCACCATCGAGGTCTACGGGGACGAGGAGGCGAGGGCGATCTACCGATCATTCACGGCCAGGCACCGCCGATTCAAGGTCACCGGAGCGAAGCGCTGGGGCGTCGCCCTGATCCGATTGCCCGATTCGTTCGCCGAGTACCTGGGAGGCGGATCAAAGACGCTGCTTCGTCGAAAGCGGCGCCTGGCCGACTCGAACGGGTTCCGGTATGCGACCCTCAGACCGTTGGACTACCTGGACGACATCATGGCGATCAATCGCTCGGCCTCGACCAGGCAGGGACGTCCGATGCCGGCCTCGTACCTGGATTCGAACTTGGTTCGCCGATCCCTGGAGTCGCTGTCACAGATCCACGGGATCCTGGATCGCTCAGGCCGTCTCCGGGCCTATGCCGTGATCCCCGACATCGGCGACGCGATCGTGTTCGGACGGTTGCTCGGCCACGCCGACGACGTTGAGCTCGGGGTCATGTACCTGCTCGTGAGCGAGGTGATCCGTCAGGCCGTCGAGGCCCGTGCGTCGAACGGGACCCCAATCTGGGCGATGTACGACACGCTCTGGGGTGCCCTTCCCGGACTCGCGCACTTCAAGCGGCGGCTTGGGTTCGAACCGTATGTTGTCACGTGGCGGTGGGTGGACGCCGACACTCGGCGGCGGACACCTCACCCGGAGTGACGCAGGACCGCTGACAGCCTCTCCCCCAGGCCGTCGATGGCATGGTGCTGCTCGACGTAGGCGCGCCCGGACGTCCCCATCCGGCGTCGCTCGGCCGGATCGGCATCGGCCATCGCGATCATCGCCTCGGACATCGCGGCCACGTTGTCCGGCTCGATCGTTGCTCCCGCCCCGGACGCGCGCACGGGATCGTCGGCCGTGTCACACGCGAAGATGACCGGCCGGCCGGCCGCCATCGCTTCGAACAGCTTGTTGAAGCTCACGCCGTAGCGATACACGGGTGTCGCTGTCGCATGGACGATCGCCGCGTCAACGGCGCGAAGGACGATCGGAACCTCGCGCTTGGGAATGGGCCCCTGGATGCTGATCTGCGGGCTCGCGCCGACGACGCGCTCCAGGCCGGCGCGCTCCGGCCCATCGCCGACCAGCACGAGGCCAACGCGACCCGGGCACCGGTCTTCCGCCAGCTGGGCGGCGCGGACGAGCAGAGACACGTCGTTCACGCGGCCGAACGACCCGACGTAGCCGAAGACCACTCGGGCCTCGGAACGAAGCCGTTCGGTCGCCTTCAGTGCCTCGATCGTGCCCGGGTCGCCCGCCTGACCATCGCCGCCGCTGGCGTCGAAGGCGGCCAGATCGACGCCGTTCGGGAGGTAGACGACATGCGCTGACGGCAGCCCGCGCGCCTGCAGATAGGCGCCGATGCCGGGCAGGAGGCTGATCACGGCCGAGGCCTGTCGGACGAGATGCGCTTCGATGGCGCGCAGCGTGCGTTCCCCGACCGAGCCGTCGCGCATGGCCCCGAGATCGACGAGGGTCTGGGGCCACAGGTCGCGGATCTCGAACAGGAACTCGGAACGTCGGGCGAATGCGACGAGCTGCGCCCCGAGGGCGGCAAACGGATGCACGGTTGAGCCGATGATCGCATCGGGGTGCCCGAACCTCGACTGGACGACGAGGAACGACGCGACGAAGGAGAGCATGTTCAGCTGGCGTTTCCAGGTGTTTCCCTGATAGGGCGTGGTCCGGAGCCAGACGAAGGTGACACCGTCGAAGTGGTCGACCCGATAGAGCTGGCCCCGGCGGAGACGCTCCTCGCGGCGTGTCACATGGCTGAAGCCGGAGGCGAAGATCGTCACGGCGTGACCGTGCCGGACGAGCTGCCTGGCGAGATCGAAATGACGCGTGCCGTTCGGACGGTCCGGCGCGTCGGCGTAGTGGTTGACGATCCAGACTCGTCGCGTGCTGCCTCGATTCACCCGAATTCAGCCACCGGATTCGACGACCTCGATCAGTCGCTCCGCGACGTACGCGACCTCGTCGTCGGTCATCCGGCTCGAGTAGGGCAGGGCAAGCGTCGACCCGGCCACGCGTTCAGTGACGGGGAAGTCACCCACCCGCAGACCGAACCGTGATTGGTAGAACGGTTGGAGATGGATTGGCGCGAAGTACGGACGCGACGGCACGCCGAGCTCGGCGAGCCTCGCCATGACGCGAGAGCGATCGATGTGGCCGTCGAGGCGGACGACGTAGACGAACCAGTCGACCGACTCATCGGGTCCGGCGCGGGGAAGCTGCAACCACTCGCGGCTACCGAGGGCCTGTTCGTAGGCGGTGATCACGCGCGCGCGTCCGCGACGCAGCTCGGCCAGGCGCTCCAGCTGCGCCACGCCCACCGCCGCCGACATCTCGTCGAGCCGGTAGTTGTACCCGAGGCGGATGTGTCGGAGCCACGTCCCGTCCGCGTCGCGGCCCTGGTTGCGCAGGCTGCGCATGGTCTCCGCGACGGCCGGATCATCGCAGACGGCCGCACCTCCCTCTCCGGTCGTGATCTGCTTGTTCGGGTAGAAGGCGAAGACCGCCACGTCGCCAAAGCTCCCGGCCGGACGACCGCTCACGGACGACCCGAGCGCCTCGCAGGCGTCCTCGATGATCGAGAACTCGTGATCGCGCGCGAATGCCACGATCGGATCGATTCGGCACACCCGACCGAAGACATGGACCGGCAGAACCGCCCGCGTGCGAGGGGTCACTGCTTCGGCGAGCCTGGCCGGGTCGATCCCCAGGCTGTCCTCCTCGATGTCGACGAAGCGGGGAATGGCGCGCTCGTAGAGCAGGCAGTTGGCCGACGCGACGAAGCTGAATGGGGTGGTGATCACCTCGTCACCCTCGCCGATGTCGAGCGCCCGCACCGCGAGATGGAGGCCAGCTGTCCCGCTCGAGCAGGCGACGCCCGCCTGGCGATTGGCCATGGCTGCGATGCCGGATTCGAATCGTTCGGTGAAGGCGCCCATCGCGAGGACGTCGCTCGCCAGGACCTGGTTGACGAGCTCGATCTCGCGTGGCCCGATGTCCGGGCGAGCCAGTGGTATCGTCGGTCGAACCGTGGTCATGCGCTCGCAGCGTCCTCAGTCGAAGTTGCCGTACCCCGGGCCGGCCGGTTGAGCGGACCGAGCACATCGGGCCCATTCAATCGCACGCCGGGCTCGGACCTTATCACGATGGTCGCCGCCACCAGCGATCGGGGCTTGCTGTCCGACAACTTTGAGCACCAGTAGCCAACGCTACTCGATCGGGAGGGACATGGAATTCCGGGTTGTGGGTGCAGCCGATGAAGGCGCCCTGGCCGAACTGTTCGCGGATATCGATACGCGGTTCTTCCGTCCGCATCCAATGACCGACGAGGAGGCCCATCGGATCGCGACGGGCACAGGATCTGATGTCTACGCGATTCTCGTCGACGACCGCCGGCCGGTCGCCTACGGGATGCTTCGTGGCTGGTCGGAAGGGTTTGAGACGCCGTCGCTCGGCGTCGCCGTTCGGACCGGATTCGAGCGTCGGGGATACGGTCGCGCAATGATGCTGCATCTCCACGCAGTCGCGATCGCGAAGGGCGCCCGACGCGTTCGGCTGCGCGTGCATCCGGACAACGTCCAGGCGAGGCGGCTCTACGAATCGCTCTCCTACGGCTACGACGGCGAGGACCGCGGCGAGCTGGTCATGACGCTGGCGCTGGAGACGAACGTCGACAGCAGGTCGGGTCAGGGTGATCGGCTCGGATGACCGCTCGGAACGGGCGCCTCGGCGTCAAGCGGGTCGCGGACGTCGCCGGTGCCCTCCTTGGGTTGGTCGTCCTCTCGCCGCTCCTCGCCTGGACCGCACTGGTCCTTCTCGCGACGCAGGGCCGGCCGATCCTGTTCCGCCAGCGCCGGCCGGGCCTGGCCGGCAGACCGTTCACCATCTACAAGTTCCGCACGATGCGCTCGCCGCGTGCGGACGAGGTCTGGTACGCCACCGACCGGATGCGAACCACGCGGATCGGGCGGTTCCTTCGGGCCACGAGCATCGACGAGCTGCCTGAGCTCTGGAACGTCCTCCGCGGTGAGATGAGCCTCGTCGGGCCGCGTCCGTTGCTCATGGAATACCTGGACACCTACACGCCGGAGGAGCATCGGCGCCATGCGATGCGGCCGGGCGTGACCAGCTGGGCGGCGGTCAACGGACGGCACGTCCTGACCTTCAAGGAGCGCCTTCGGCTCGATGTCTGGTACGTGGACCATTGGAGCCTCCGGCTTGACGCACGAATCGTCGCGATGACGCTCGCGCAGGTGATGCTCAGGACCGATACCAGCGTGGCCCAGGATCTGGTTGCCATCGGGTTTCCCCTGAAGGCTCCGGGCCACGACGGAGAAGGGGTGACAGGCTCGGCTGATTCGTCGGACGGCCGCCTCCCGCCGGGTGGTCGTTGACCATGCGACGAGGCCGCGCACCACGACCCGTCGGTCGGACGACCGCCGGGTGGCTGGCGGGAATCTCGCCGTTCGTGACAGACGACCGGCGTCGGGACGGATGGATCGAAGCGGCGTTGCGCACGCCGTCGACCGTGCGGTCCGAGCTCGCGGCGATCCCGGGCTTCCTGCCCGGCGTCCTGATCTCGGCCCTCGTTGGCCTGGCCGTCTCGCGGCTGGTCGCCGAAGTGCTGGCCGTCCGGCGCGGCCTTGCCTGGGCGCTCATGTTCACCTTCGGCATCACGCTGGCGGCGACGCTGACTCCAAGCCGGGAAGCACTCGATCTCAACGCGACCGGCGTCGCCTCGTGCGACCTTTCGCGACTGACGTTCCTGTCGCTGGACGACCTTGGCCGGTTCACCGATTCCGGTCTCAATGTCTGGCTGTTCGTGCCCCTCGGCTGTGCCATCGGATTGATGCCGCTGTCGCCGCGCAAGCTCGCCGTCGCGGGTGCGGCCCTGCTGCTGCCGTTCGCGATCGAGCTCATTCAGCTCGTGGCGCCGGTGCTCGGCCGCGCCTGTCAGAGCGCCGATGTCATCGACAACCTCACCGGCCTGGTCGGCGGAGTCATCGGCGGAACCATCATCGCATCCTCGTGGAGCCGCGCCGCGCACCTATGGTTGGCGACCGGGACGAAGCAGGTGGATTGAGGCCTGGAACGGTGGCTCGCGCCTGGGGGACTCCGCACATCGCTCGGGCGTCCGAGGAGCGCTACTCTTGTGCTTCCGTCGGGCGCCGCGATCGCTTGGCAACCGCGAGGTGGGGGTCGTCATGAATCTCTTTGCGGTGGGCTGGGGACTACCGACCGACGTCGGGGTCCGGGTCGTCGAGGAACTCCGTCGGACGAGTCTTCTCTATCCGCATCTTGATCAGAGCACGCTGTGGCACCGCCAGATGGACGGCGGCGTGGTCGTTGCGGGTGTCCAATCCCCGGTTGCTGTCGCATCTCCTCGTGTGTACCGGCACACGGACCCCGAAGGGCTGACCCTATTCGATGGCTTACCGATTGATCCGTCCGGTCAGATCGTCGGCCACGATGCGTCACAACTGGCGGCTCATTGGACCGGACTGAGCGACCAGCTTGAGGGGCGTTATTGCACGATCCGGGTCCGCGAGAATCCTCCGACCGTCGAACTGATCAACGATCCGATCGGCGTCTACCAGGTCTACTGCAGCGACCTGCCCGCCGGCTCGCTTGTCTCCAATAGCGCCGGCCTGATCGAGCGAGTGCTGGGAGTATCCAGGGCCGATCCACTGGGCGTCTCGCTGTTCCTGGTCCTCGACTGGGTCGGTGGTGACCGGACCCTCCGTGACGGCATCCGAGTCGCGCCTGGTTCCCAGCACTGGTCGTGGAGACTTGGCGACAAGGAATGGACGAAGCGACGCTACTGGAGCCCGCCGACGAAAGGCGAACCGGTCCGGATCGTCGATGAAGCGCTGGTCGCCGAAGTCGTCGAGCCGCTGACTCGCATCTGTGCGCAGGTCGCACGAGTGAACGGCACATTGAATGCTCCCCTGACCGGCGGAAAGGACTCACGCATGCTCGCGGCGGTCATCATGCGAGCGGGCATCCCGGCTTCGTACTGGACCAAGGGAGATGATCAAAGTCTTGATCTGACGATCGGGCGGGAGGTCGCAAGGCGATACGGGCTCCCACACCGGACCGCGAACCGACCCACCCAGATCGACGTCGATCGCGATCCAACTCGCGACGTCGCGACGGAATGGGAAACGATCAGTCGGCGCTTCGTCATTCAGAACGACGGACTGGCCAGTCTCTACAACGTCGCCAACATCCAGGGTGAACCGGATCGCGTCGAACGAATCGCCGTGACCCTTTCGGCAATGTGTGCCGAGTCGGCGCGCGCCGGGCTGTACGGTCGATCGCACGCGCTTGACCGGGGTGCCTCGGCAGGGCAGGTGGTGGCCTACCTGTCCTATCGCGCTTGCGGACACCCTCGCCAACTCGTACGACTCGAGGCGTACCGGCTGGCCCGGGCCCACGTCACGGAGACCCTGAACAACGCGTTGGAAGACGGCTTCGCCCGGGACAATCTCCCGGCTCAGCTCTATCTCGATGAGCGATGCCGTCGTTGGGCACCGAACAATCCGCGCGAGCTGGCGCAAACCGAGGACAAGGTGCTGCCGTTCCTGAGTCGGCCGTACGTTACGGCGGCGCTATCCATTCGGGAGGACGAGCGACTCTTGGAACGACTCCATCGCGCGGTTATCAGCTCGCTCGTTCCGGGTCTGGAGTCCGATCCGCCGCTCGACAGGGGGTGGCGCGATCATCTTGATCGACCCTCGGGGAGTCGAGTCGTACGAAATCGGATCATGCCCCTGGTGCCCGTGGCGGCCTTGCGTGCCCTCGTCGCTGTCAGCGACGCTGTCGTTCAACGCCAGGTCAGCCGGACCGTGTTGTCCCCGTACGACGAGGAATCCTGGCTGGAGACCAACCTCACCTTCGTCAGGGACGTCTGCCTCTCCAACGATCGGTCGGATGTGTGGGACTACCTCGATCGTCCAACCTTCTCCCGACTGCTCGACGACCGCACGCCGGCGATCCAGCGACGTTTGTTCCAGTATCCCCTGTTCGCCGCGATGACCATGCTCCAGTACGAGTACCTGGGGCGCACGGAGCTCGCCTCGATCCCGCGGGCGTAGGCCCCGTCACGACATGCGAGCTCCGGATCGACGCACCGACGGGTGGGCCTGTCGCGCGCGTTCTGCCTGATGAGGGTGCTCGCGGAGGCATCGTCTATCCTTGCGCGACCCATGGACCCGGACAGACGATTGAAGCTTGCCTACCTCGCCGCGCCCCAGGAGATCCTGGCGCGTGACTGGATGGCGTCGTTCGCGCGTCGGGGCCATGACGTCACCCTGATCGTTCGAGCCGGATTCAGTGGCGTGGACGGGCTCGATCCGCGGATCAGCATCCGGGAGATGCGGCCATATGCGGGCAGGCTGTTCGGACGCCTGAGTGCGCTCGATTCCCGCGGTGCGCTCCGTGAGGCGCTTGCCTCGTTGCGACCCGACATCCTGCACGTGCACGACCTGACGACCGGGTTCGGCTGGACAGCCTTTCTCTCGGGGTTCCATCCTCTCGTGGTGACGGCATGGGGATCGGACATCTATCTCGCGGCCGGGAGTTCGTGGCCGGCGAGAACGGCGCGGCGGCTGACCCTCCGGGCGGCGGATCTCGTCACGCTCGAGGGCCGCGATCTCGGGCGGGCTGCGGTCAGGTCCGGCGCACGCCCGGGACGCGTTCGGGTCATCCAGTTCGGCGTCGACACGGAACGGTTTCGACCAGGCCCGGCCGATCCGACACTCCGTGCCACGCTCGGCCTGGCGAACCGGCGGGTGATCTTCGCTCCGCGGCAGATCGCGCCGCTGTATGACCAGGTTTCCGTCGTGCGTGCCGTCGGCCAGATGCCGGAGGATATCGCCCTGCTGATGAGCACCAGGCACGCCGATCCCGGCTATTTGCGCACCGTCGAGGATGCCGCCCGAGACAGCGGTGTGGGCGGCCGCCTGTTGCTCGTGCCGGCCATCGACCACGATGACATGGCGCGTTACCTGGGTCTGGCGGATGTCGTGGTCTCCGTTCCACGAAGCGACTCGATCTCGGTTTCGGTCCTCGAGGCGATGGCAAGCGGAAAGCCCGTCGTCGTTTCGGACCTGCCGAGCCCGCGTGAGTGGCTGGCCGACGTCTCGCCGGACCTGATCGTGCCGTTTGGCGATGTGCCCGCCATTCGGGCCGCGATCCAGCGAGCGCTGGAGCTCAGCCCGGACGAAGCGGCGACTCGAGGTGCCGCGTCGCGGCGAATCGTCACGGACCGCGCAGAGCGGGAAACGAACATGGCGACGATGGAGGGTCTGTACTGGTCGCTCGTCGAGGCCCGGCGGAGGCCCGCATGACGGTGGACAACGAGCTCGTCATCGAACCCAAGGCGAGCTATCGGCATTACTGGCGCGACCTCTGGGACTATCGCGAGCTGTTCGCGTTCCTGGCATGGCGCGACATCTCGGTCCGCTACCGGCAGACCGTCCTCGGCATTGCCTGGAGCGTGCTCCAACCGGTCCTCACGATGATCGTCTTCACCGTGGTCTTCGGGCGGATCGCCAATCTCCCGTCGGGCGGCGCTCCGTACCCCCTGCTGGTGCTCGCCGCCCTGATCCCGTGGCAGTTCTTCACGAACAGCCTGACGGCGTGCAGTGCCAGCCTCGTCGGGAACGCGAACATGATCACGAAGATCTACTTTCCCAGGCTGGCCTTGCCGACGAGCTCGATCATCGTGTCTTTCGTCGACCTGCTGATCGCGGGCGGGGTGCTGCTGGTGCTGATGGCCGGGTACCAGGTCTGGCCCACGCTGCGCTTTCTCGCGCTCATCCCGCTGTGCGCCATGGCGACGGCGGCCGCCCTGGGCGCCGGCCTGTGGTTTGCCTCGCTCAACGTCAAGTACCGCGACTTTCGATACCTGCTGCCGTTCGTGGTGCAGCTCGGGACCTACGTCTCTCCGGTCGGTTTCTCGAGCTCGCTCGTGCCGAACGACCTCCGCCTACTGTATTCCCTGAACCCGATGGTCGGTGTCATCGACGGGTTCCGGTGGGCGATCCTCGGCCAGGACACGGTCTTCTACCTACCGGGCTTTCTGGTCTCGATCGCGATCGTTGTCGTGGTCCTCGTGTTCGGGCTGCGCTATTTCCGCGCGACCGAGCGCTCCTTCGCGGACGTGATATGAGCGAGATCGTGCTCAGCGTCGAACACATCGGCAAGCAGTACCAGATCCGCCATCAGGGCAAGTACGGGTATGTCTCGCTGCGGGACGTGATCGCGGGCACGGCGGAGCAAGCCCTGCGGCGGTTGACGGGACGACCGGGTCGTGAGGGCGGCCCGACGCGCGAGGTGTTCTGGGCCGTTGAGGATGTGTCGTTCGACCTGCGCGGCGGTGAACGGCTTGGTCTGATCGGCCGCAACGGCGCGGGCAAGTCGACGCTCCTCAAGATCCTCAGCCGGATCACGGAGCCGTCGGCGGGACGGGTCCGCCTTCGAGGCCGGGTGGCCAGCCTGCTCGAGGTCGGGACGGGGTTCCACCCGGAGCTCACGGGAAGGGAGAACATCTTCCTCAACGGCACGATCCTGGGGATGCGCCGGGCCGAGATCAGGCGAAAGATGGATGAGATCGTGGCGTTCGCCGAGGTGGAGAAGTTCCTCGACACGCCGGTCAAGCGATACTCCAGCGGGATGTACGTCCGCCTCGCGTTTGCGGTCGCGGCTCACCTCGAGCAAGAGATCCTCCTCGTCGACGAGGTCCTCGCCGTCGGTGACGCCGCCTTCCAGCAGAAGTGCCTCGACAAGATGGGCGCCGTGGCCCGTGAGGGTCGGACGATCGTCTTCGTCAGCCACAATCTCGTGGCCATCGAGGAGCTGTGCACGTCGGCACTCTGGCTCGACGGCGGCCGGACCGTCGAGCTGGGCCGGGCCACGGAGGTCGTCGAGCACTACAACGCGAGCTTCGCCGCACCGGTCAGTGGCTCGTTCGAACCGCAGGCCGTCTCCGGCGATGGCACGGTGGATCTGCTGTCGTACTCGGTCTCGAATGCGGCAGGCGATTCGCTCCCTCTCCCGATCACCGGCGAGGACATCGTCATCGACGTTCGGATGGACGTGAAGTCGACCATCCAGCGGCCGGCTGCCGGGATCAATATCTGGTCGCCATCCGGTGTGCTGCTCACCAGCATCAACACCGACCACCTCGGCGTGTCGCTTTCCCCGCTGGAGGCCGGCGAGCGCACGATCTCCATCCGTCTCAAAGACGTCCCGCTGCTGCCGGGCCCGCACCGCCTCGGATTCTGGGTCTACGCTCCCGGTGGCCATGTGTTCGCCCACGTCGAGGACGCGATGACGTTCGAGATCGGTCAAAGCCCCCTCTATGGCACCAGCTACATCGATCGCGGATTCGGCGTCGTCCACACCAAGGTCGAGATCGCGGTGAAGCCGGCCGACGTTGGTACGCCGCCCTCGCCCGGTGGATCGCCGACCGTCGGTTCGACCACCTCGTCCCCAGGCCGTGACTGAGCTGACGATCCAGGCGGATGCGCCTGACCCGAGGACGCTCGCGTCCTTGGCGTTCATCTGCGAGGCATTGGGCATTCGCGCGCGCATCGAAGCCAACTCGGAAGCCATCTCGGCCGCGGACGGCGAGCCGCGACTCATCTACGGGGTCCGCTCCGAGGTGCGCCCGACCGACATCGTGATCGTTCGTCGAGCTGGTGACGTGATCTGGCCGGCGTTGCTCGACGGGTCCATCGATCGGCCCGGCCTCGATAGTCGCATCGACTTCGACCTCGTGGCGGCGATCGGGTCGCTGCTCGGTGACCAGGTCGAGCACGGTCGAGAGGCGGGGGCGATCGACAGGCATGGCCGGTTGACCTACCCGGCAAGCGCACCGGCACGGGCAGGATACGGTGATCGGCCGATCGTCAATGCCTATGTCAATTTCATCGGCAGCGCCGTTCGCGAACGGCTTGGCATCGGCGGCCAAGCGCTGTGGCCCTCCGGCCGTGTCGCCGCGATCGGCCTCTCGCACGACGTGGACAGCCCGGATCGTTACGCGCTCCTTGGGAGCGCGCTACGTCCCTGGCGGCTCAGGCGGCACCCTCGCACGTACGCCCGGGCGGTCGCCGAGCTCGCTCGAGCACGACTCCAGGATCCGACGCCGCGTGACTTCTGGTTGTTCGACGAGGTCGCCCGTTCTGAGCAGGACCTGGGGTTCCGGTCGACCTTCTTCTTCGCGACGGTACCGTTCCACCATCGCCGAGGGGCGCCGCAGGATGTCGCCTACGACATCCGGGGCGGCGCCTACCGACGCATCACGCGGTCGCTCGTCGCGAGCGGCTTCGAGGTCGGGCTCCATGCCAGCTACCGAGCGCACGAGGCCTGGACGCACATGGCCGAGGAACGGGCGTTGCTCGGAGAGGTGGCCGGGGACGACGTCATCGGTGTACGACACCACTACTGGCACCTGGGTCCCGACGTTGCCCGGACGCTTCGCTTCCATGAGCGGGCAGGGTTCGACTACGACAGCTCGCTCGCCTTCAACGATCATGTCGGGTTTCGCCGCGGTGTTGCGCTGCCGTTCCACCCGTTCGACCCGACGCTCCAGCGGCCGGTGCGAACCCTCCAGCTGCCCACCTTCTGCATGGACGGCAACCTGTTCTACGGCTCGACCGACGTCGACGCCTCCGTGGCAGCCGTCGACGCCCTCGTCGGCCGGATCGTCGAATCCGGCGGGATGGGGGCGATCGACTGGCACATCCAGACGTCCTTTCCCGGCAACCGGGAGTTCCGAGCCTGGGGCGTTGCTTACCAGGCCATCCTTCGCCTCCTGGCGGACCGAACCGATGTCTGGGTCACCGACCTGCGCTCGATCGCACGCTGGTCGAGCGAGCGGCGCCGATCGATCGACGGAGGTCCAGTGCCGGCCGGCCAGCCCCGGGACGCGACGCCGGCATGAGCGGCGCGCGGTCGGTGCGCGAGCGACGCGTGCTGATGATCCTGTACTTCTTTCCGCCCCTTGGTGGCGTGGCCATGGCTCGAAACATCAGCAACGTGATTCACCTGCGGAGTCATGGCTGGAGGCCGGTCGTTCTCACGCCCAGAAACCCGGCAGCCGAACCGCGGGATGAGGGGGCGTTGGCGCTGGTCCCGGATGATGTCGAGGTGGTCCGGACGGCATCGGTAGAGGCGGGCCACCTGCGCCAGCTCTTCGTGCGACTTCGCGGCCTGGCAAGGGCCCGGCGCCCCACGCAACGGCGCGCTCCGAACGGCCCGGCCGAGGTGCCCAGCGGCGACCCGGCCAGGGACGTCGTGGCTCGCCCGGCCGTGCCGGGCCCCGAGGGGTTGGGTCTCACCGGGATCCGGCGCCGTCTCTTCTTCCCGGACGACCAGGTCGGCTGGCTGCCGTTTGCCGTCCTGGCAGCCACACGGGCCCATCGAGCGTCCGGGTTCGACGTCGTCTTCTCGACCTCGTCGCCGATCACGTCGCATCTCGTTGCGGGCCTGGTCAAACGGCTCGTCCGCGTGCCGTGGGTGGCCGAATTCCGCGATCCGTGGCTCGGCAACACCCTGGCCCCGTCGTCGAACCGGCTGTACCTCGCGATGCAGCGCCGGATCGAACGGTGGATCGTTCACACCGCCGACACCGTCGTCTGCGTGACGCCGTCACTTACGCGGCTCTACCAGGAGCGCTACCCCGACGTGAAGGAGATGGTCACGATCCCGAACGGCTACAACCGCGCCGAGATCGGAAACGTGCCGCGACGAACCCGGCGGTCGAAGCGCTTCGAGCTCGTCTACGCTGGAACGGTCGACCGGCCCGCGGAGCTGCGGATCTTCCTGGAGGGCCTTGACCGGCTGATCGAGCGACGACCCGAGCTTCTTGCCCGGCTCGACGTGGCGTTCTTCGGGACGGTGGGCTCCGCGTGCCGGGACGTCGTCCGACAGATGGTCGATGGACGTCGGCTCGGCCAGGTGGTGCGCTTCGAGGGATTCGTGCCTAGGCTGCAGGCCCTTGCCGCCGTCGCCGGCGCTGACGCCGCCCTCGTCCTGCTGGGCTCCGGGCCGGGGATGGACCTGTTCGTCGGCGGAAAGACCTACGAATACATCGGGCAGGACAAGCAGATCCTGGCGATGCTGCCGCCCGGAGATGCCCGCGACGTCCTCGAGCGGCTGGACTGGGGGATCGTGGCCAACCCCGAACCCGCCGACGTGGAGCAAGCCATCGAGCGGCTGCTCGGGGCGACGCCCCCGACCCGTCGCGCCGACCCCGAGGGCCTGTTCGATCGGGCGATCCTGGCTGGCCGGTTGGCCGAGTGCCTCGGTGGCGCCTCGTCATCGGCGCGTCCACGCCGCTCCGGCCGGCGTCGGTTGGGCAGATGATCCAGCGCTCAGACGCCCGGCCGCTCGCGGTCGCCGGCGTGGGT
Organism: Candidatus Limnocylindria bacterium; assembly: GCA_041491485.1. GTDB lineage: Bacteria > Chloroflexota > Limnocylindria > Limnocylindrales > CSP1-4 > SPCO01. The sequence goes on along the minus strand of JBGPVC010000022.1, from coordinate 7,282 downwards.
CTGGTCGGCCTATCCGTCTGGCTTGCGGACCTCCTCGCCGGTGTCGCGATCGCGAGCAGGCTCGACCTGCTGCCGCAAGCCGCCCTGGCCGCGGTCGCGTGCCTCGTCGTCCTGCTCAGCCTCCGCTGGCCGCTCCTGCCGCTGTTGGCATTCGCCGCCGTCATCCCGATCGAGGAGGTCATCAAGGTCGGCGATGTCGGGAGCATCAGCCGGGTTGTCGGGCTGCTCTTCGCGCTGACCTACGGCGTGCCGCGACTCGGTCGCCTGTCGCTCCGGGCGATGCCGTTGGCCGGCTACGCATTCGTGGGTTGGGCCATCCTCAGCTACGGCTGGGCGATGTCACCCGGTACGTCGCTCGTCGAGCTCCCCACGCTGGTCCAGCTCCTCGTCATCGGATTGCTGGTCGCCGACATGGTCGCGCGACGACCCGAGATCGTCCGGCCGATCCTCTGGACCTACACGCTGTCGGCGACGGTCACGTCGGCGATCGGCATCCTGGCCTATGTCAACGGCACCATCGCAAGCGGCGAGCGTGTCGCCGCATTCCAGGATCAGGACGTGGCCCAGTTCGCCGCACTCCTCCTGCCGGCCTTCGTCTTCAGCCTGCACGAGCTCCTGCGTGGATCATGGCGCCTGTTGAGCGCTGCGACCGCGACGATCGCCTTGGCGGGGATCGTCCTGAGTGGCACCAGAGGGGCGTGGCTGAGCTCCGCAACGGTGTTCATCGTCTTCGTCCTGCCGCAAGTCCGACCGTCGCGCCGGGTCCTTGCCGTCGCCTTCGCGTTGCTGGCCGTGATCGTGGTCGTGCAGCTCCCAGGCGTGACGGCCCTTATCGAGGAACGGACGGCCCTGGCCTTGTCGACGGGCGGAGCCGGACGCACGGACATCTGGGCCGTCGGAACGGAGATCTTCCAGACGTCGCCCCTCGTCGGCGTCGGGTTTGCCAACTTCCCGGTCGCCTACACGCCGGAGCTGGTCAAGGCCGCCGCGATCTCCGGCTATACGTCGGCGGCATTCGGTCCCCACAGCATCGTGATCGGGACGCTGGGCGAGCTCGGGATGATCGGGCTCGTGATCCTGGCGGCGTTCGTCCTGCCGCTCATCTTCCGCGTCGGCTGGGGTCCGGATGCCGCAGCCATTCGATCGATCGTCGCGTCGCTCATGATCGCTGCGCTGTTCCTGGACGTGGTGAGCAATCGAAAGCAAGTTTGGCTTGCCATCGGAATCGCGAGCGGCCTCGCGTACATCAAGCGGAGAGCGCGAGAGCCCGACCAAGTGGTGATCGAACCGCCGGGGCGGGGGCCGTTCGACGCTGATTCGAGCGGGCTTCGTGCCACGGCGAGGATTCCGGACCGCGGTTCGTCCGGCGCCCCGGCCGGGCCTGGTCCGATGCCGTGACCACCGTGCTGTGGGTCGCCCCCTCGTACCCCTGGCTCGAGGATCCGGTCGGCGGCGTCTTTCACCAGACGCAGGCCCGCGCGCTGGCCCGGCTCGGCGTGGACGTCACCGTCGCCAGTCCGGTGCCAGTGGCGCCATGGCCGCTGCGCCGATTGCACCCGCGCTGGGGCAGGTATGCGCGAGCGCCCCAACGGGCCGTCGATGAGGGCGTCTCGGTGATCCGCCCTCGCTACCTCAACCTGCCCGGACAACCGTCGCGCGCTCGCCCCGATCGCCTGATGGCTCGCGCCGTGCGGCGGGAGCGAGAGGCGCTGTCGAAGGCGAAGGTCATCCACGGTCACTCGGCCGTCGCCGGACTGGCGGCCTGGCGGCTGGCTCGCGAGGCTGGCTTGCCCTACGTCCTCACGTTTCATGGCGGGGACATCAACGAGTGGCCGGATCTCTATCCCGAGCGACTCCAGGACCTTCGATCGGCCGTGCGCGGGGCCTCGGCCGTGCTTGCGGTCAGTCGATCGCTGGCCGACCGGATCCAGGACCTGACCGGGGTTGCGGCGACCCACCTGCCGCTGGGCTCCGACCACCGGGCGATCGCGAGCCTTGTGATGCCGAAAGCGGAGGCACGCCGGGCCCTGGGAATCCCGGATGACCGGATCGTGGTGCTGTTCGTCGGGTACCTCATTCCGAGGAAAGGCGTGCGTGAACTGGCGACCGCCGTGCTCGATGTCGGTGATCCGTTCCTCGGGATCTTCGTCGGCGGTGGCCCGGAGGCCGGGCAGGGAACCCAGGATCGGCGGGCCGCCGGTCTGCTGGACTATCGTGGCCAGCAAACCCACGACACGGTCATCCGATACATGAGTGCCGCAGACGTCCTCGTCCTGCCCTCGTACAGCGAGGGCCTGCCCACGGTGCTGGTCGAGGCCGGATCGGTGGGCGTGCCGATCATCGCGAGCGCCGTCGACGGGATTCCCGAGCTTCTCGGTGGCGATCGAGGAACGCTGCTTCCCGAAATCTCACCGGCGGCGATCTCGAGCGCCCTGAAGACGTTCCGGCACGGCGGTGATGACGCGATGGAGGCGGCCGCGCGTCTCCGCCGCCACGTCCTGGAGGCGTACGACGTTGACCGGAACGCTGCCGTCCTGGCCGGCTGCTATGACGCCGTGATGGCACCACCCCATCGCTGGGCGCTCGCTTGAAGCGACGGACGGCCGCGTGACCCCCGATCGAAGCACCGCCCTACGTTTCCGCGGGTCGGCGCGGCGCGCGCTCGAGTCCGGCTTCTGGAAGCCGTCCAGCCTCGGCGTCCTGGCGAGAGCCTGGAGGGGGCACCCGGCCCCGAGGGCGGACGACCCGACGACCCATCTGCAGGCTGCCGCTGACTGGTTGCGACGCGCCCAGGACGTGACCGGCAACGGCGGCGTCAGCTGGGGCTACCATCTGAGGCACGGCTGGAACGCCGCGTACCCGGAGACCACCGGGTACATCATTCCGACATTCCTCGAACTCGGTCGGGCCGGGCACGGTGCCGATTTCCACGCCCGGGCCGGGCGCTGCGTCGAATTCGAGGCGAGCGTCCAGCTGCCGACCGGGGCGTTTCCGGCCGGGACCCTCGTCGGGGACCGCGAGCGACCGTCCGTGTTCAACACCGGGCAGGTCATCTGCGGCCTGAATGCCTGGTACCAGGACACCAGCGACGAGGCCGCGCTGGCGATGGCCCGCAGGGCCGCCGATTGGCTGATCAGCGTCCAGGACGACGACGGCGCTTGGCGTCGATTCGGCTACCTGGAGTATCCGGTGACCTACACCAGCCACGTGTCGTGCTGGCTGGCGGAGCTCGGCGTCCTGATCGGCGAACCGCGCTTCGTGCAGGCAGCTTCGAGGCACATCGACTGGGTCCTCAGCCAGCAGGACCCGAGTTCGGGGTGGTTCGAACGGGCAGGGTTCAGCGGCGCCGATCATGCCGCCCGGCGAGCCGTGACGCATACGCTCGCCTACACGCTGTGGGGCACACTGCATGCCGGCCTCGCCCTCGACCGACCGGACGCGGTCGACGCGGTACGCGGCCCGGCACGGTCGATCGCGGACTTCACGGTCTCGCGCGGGTGGCTACCCGGCATGCTGGACGCGACCTGGAGTTCGAACGTGGAGTATGCCTGTCTGACCGGCAATGCCCAGATGGCCCTGCTCTGGATTCGTCTCCGTGGAATGGATTCGGACCCGCAGCTCGCCCGTGCCACCGAGATCGCCCTCGAGGGGGTGGGGGAAGCCCAACTGCTGGGTGCGACCGCACCAGGCCTCCGTGGAGGCATCCCGGGGTCGGATCCGATCTGGGGCGACTACGCGCCGTTTGCGGTGCCGAATTGGGCCGCCAAGTTCTACCTGGATGCCCTCCTGGCCCGCGAACGGGAAGTCCGAGCCGCGGCCGGCCGGCCGGCCCAAGGCCCGCGCGAGCCCTAGAGGCGACGATGGCCGCCACCCGACCGGAGCGACGGCGCTCGGCCCGACGGCGCTTGACACGATCAGCGGATCGGGACCAAGCTAGGTTCGCCCGTCGACGCCGATCGGGCTGAGGCCCGGAGTCCACGACTCCCGGATCGTCCGTCCAGCCAGACGAGCGCCCTTCGTCGCCGCCCCATCGAACGAACGTGCGTCTGCGTGTGCCAACCGTCTTGCTGCGGTGGCGCTCGCATTCGTCAACCGCGGATGTCCGTGGTGATCCGGAGTGAGGAGGCACGTCTGTGTCCCATTGGAACAGCGCCCATTGGGCACCGGGCTCGTCGGCATCGCGACTGATCGCGGTCGTGCTCTCGTTCCTGATCGCGGGGGGAGCCGGAGCCGTGACACTGGACGGCGCTTCAGTCAGCGCATCCACCGGACCCAAGGTCGTCATCGTCGTCGGCCCGGCCGGCTGGAAGACGGCGGCCAACCGGATCTCGGCGAACGCGGCCGCAAGGGAGGCGCTTCGACACACGCCGAACGTAGTCAAGATCTACAGCCCGAATGCGACCTGGGCGCGGGTGAAGGCCGCGCTGACCGGCGCGTCCGTTGTCGTCTACCTCGGGAGTGGGTACGGGTCGCCGACTCGCAGCGGCTCGATGCTCAGGCCCGCGATCCAGGATGGTTTCGGCCTGAACGCCGTCGTCGGCGGCGACAACGTCTACACGAAGTGGTACGGCGAGGCGTCGATCAGGACCGTCCGACTGGCCCCGAAGGCCGTCGTGTTGCTCGCCAGGATGTCGTACGCGTCGGGGAGCAGCGAGCCCGGGATGGCGGCTCCGTCGCTTACCATTGCCCGCCGCCGAGTCGACAACTACGGTGCCGGTTTCCTGGCCGCCGGAGCTTCCGCCGTCATCGCCGATTCGCTGTCCCAGCCGGCCTACTACATCCGGGCGCTTTTCACCAGGCAGGTATCGCTCGACACGATCTGGCATGAAGCGCCCTCCTACCATGCGCACGCGACGCGATTCGTCTCCGCACGAACGGCGGGCGCGATCGGACGAACGGACCCTGATCGGCCGGGTTCGGGGTTCAACCGGTCGATCATCGGCTGGCCGTCGACCAATGCGAGCGCGGTTCTGGAGGGCAACTCGACGAGCGTGACGCCGCCTCCTCCCGGTGGATCGGGACCTGCCCCCACCGTCACGGCCTCCGGCGAGGCGGGCAGGTCGCCGGCTGCCGGCAGCGCCTGCGGGTCCTCGCTTCAGGCCAGGCTCGACGGATCCCCCACCGCCTCAGTCGTCGATCTCAGCGGCTGCTCCTACTCGGCCGGCGCAACCGTGAATCGGTCGATGACCATCCGGGGTGCGGAGATTCATCCGGCTCGGGGAACCGCCGGCCTCACGGTCGCGGCGGATGGGGTGACGCTCGATCGGCTAACCATCGTTGGTGCGCAGGCAGCCTCGTACGTCGGCGGTGACTACGGCGTGTTCGTGGCGGCGTCGGCTGGCCATCCCGTCAGCAGACTGACGATCTCGAACTCGACCGTCGGCAACTTCGGAAATGGCGGCATCTGGCTGCAATATGCCACGGGCCCGGTCATCCAGGGCAATCTCGTCCACGACGTGGTCTACGCGGGAATCATGATCATTTCCGGGACCGGTGGCCGGATCGGGGACAACCAGGTTGAGCGAATTGGGATCAGCGGGAGCGACGCCCACGGCGGAAACGCCTATGGCATCGTGCTCACGGACACCGGCGGATCTCCGACGACCGATTTCACCGTCGTCGGCAACACCGTGACCGACGTTCCAACCTGGCACGCCCTGGACACCCACGGCGGACACCAGATCACCTTCGAGGGCAACACCGTCTATCGCTCGTCCCGCGGGCTGTTCATCACGACGAGTGCCTCCGGGTCGCGGCCGGACACGATCGTCGCGACTGGCAATCTGCTCGCCTCGCCGTCGACGGCCTCCGGCCGACCACAGGCCGTGACAACATTCGAGAGCAACAACGTGTCCATCACCCGCAACACGGCGTCTGGCTGGGGGGTCGATGGCTTCTTCGGCGACTACCTGGGCAGAAGCACCAACCTGACGGTGCTGGACAACGCCGTGACACCCTGATCCGCCGGAGCCTCCTCAGGCGCGCGGCGCCGTCCGGTCGCCATGATCAGCGCCTCGCCGGGCGCGGCGGGGAGGAAGCGGGCTAGAGGATCGGACTCGGGGTCGGTGCGGGGACGCTCACGGCGCCGAAGCTCGCCACGGCCAGCAAGATCAGCCCGAGGACGGCCAGGAGGACGAGAACCCGGAAACGGTTCCGTCGTTGATGAGCCGTCGTGGGTCGCGAGGCCGGTCGGTACGGGGCGCGGCGGCGGCGATTCGTCACCCGAGGCCTTTGTCGGTCACCGCGGCAGGATACGCCGCCTTCGCCGCTCGACGGCCCCTCGGTGCCCCGACGCACCGATTCCTGTCGCCCAGCCGACAGCGCATCTGTCATTCCCGAGACAACGCCCGCAATCGGCATGCATCGACCGCGTCCTGGTATTGACGCAGTACTTTTCGTATTGGTACACCAATCGCCCACATGGCTCGCAGCGCCGGGGGGCGCGCCTCAATGGGGGAAGCAGGGACGCACCCAGGGATTGTGATCGGCCGCGTGTGGAGCGCCGACCACGCATCGAGCGCGCGCGTTTCGTGGTTCCTCCTACGTGACGCCGCCCCCGGGGTCTGGCGCGTGGACCTCAACGTCGCCCAAGCCGCGAGCCGCCAGCTCGGATCGCAGCTGCTCCGGCGTCCCGGCCAGGAGCGGGAACGTCCCGTAGTGGATGGGCATGACGTGCTTGACGCCGAGCAGCTCGACGGCCAGCGCGGCCCCCCGCGGGTCCATCGTGTAGTGCCCGCCGATCGGCAGGATCGCGAGGTCGGGCCGGTGCAACTCCCCGATCAGGCGCATGTCGCCGAACACGTCCGTGTCGCCCGCGTGATAGAAGCGGAACCCGTTCTCGAGCTCGACCACGAAACCGACGGGCTCGCCAAGGTAGAGCGTCGTCTCGCCGCCCGGGTGCCAGTCGCCCGCCGAATGGTCGGCGTGCACCATCGTGACCCGGAGGCCGGCCGCCTCCAGCGTCCCGCCCTTGTTCATCCCCGTGACCGCGTCGCCACCACCCGGCAGCCGCCGCGCCAGCCACAGACTCATCTCGTGGATGCACGGCCAGGCGGGCCGAAGCCGGCTCGCCAGCGCCACCGCGTCGCCCATGTGGTCGCCGTGGCCGTGGGTCACCAGCAGCAGGTCGCAGCGGCTCACCGAGTCGGCCGAACGCGGGCTCGTCGGGTTCCCGAACCACGGATCGATCAGGACGACCTTGCCGCCCGGGGTCCTGACCTCGACGCAGGCATGGCCATACCAGGTGAACGCCGTATCGCGATCGAGACTCATCGCGCACCTC
>JBGPVC010000021.1:0-28951 GCA_041491485.1 Candidatus Limnocylindria bacterium | reverse complement strand
GCGGTCGCTGACGGCTTCGGGCCGGCGAGCCAGGAGGCCGGAGACGACTGGCACGATCCGCTGGACCCACAGGCCATACTGGGCGCCGCTCGGGTGCAATCCGTCGACCGCCACCAGCGAGCGATCGGTCGCCGCCCGGCGCGACAGGTCGAAGACGCCTACGTGGCGAACGCCACGCTCGACGGACATCGCGGCCATGATCGCGTTGAAGGCCGCGATCTCGCGGCTCTGCTGCGCCTGGTCGCCGTGGTCCGCACCGCGCGGGGTGACCGTGTAGTCGGGGATTCCGACCGTCACGATCCGGCTTGGCGACAGCTCCACGAGGAGCGCATCGAACGTCGCCCGCAGGTTGGCCTCGTAGGTCATCGCCGGGATTCCCCGGACGACGTCGTTGACACCGATCAACACGGTGACGAACTCCGGATGCCATCGGCGCAGCTCGGGAAGCTGTTCGCGGACCAGCTCGGCGGAAGTGCGGCCATTGACCGCGAGGTTGGCGACGAGCTGCAACGGGGCATGGGGACCCGGCGCGCCGGCCAGTGCGGCGACCAGTTGGTCCGGCCAGCGCTCCGCCGGATCGACCGCCGTGCCGATCGTGTACGAGTCGCCCAGGGCCACGTAGCGCAGTCCCGGCCGGTCGCGAGCCGTCATCGCCGGAGCGTAGCGCAGGCGAACGTCACAATCACCGCGCGAAACCGCGTCGCGGGGCCTATCCTGCTAGTCGAGCATCCATACGGCCCTTGCCCGGTGAGGCCTGCGGTCGGTAGGATGCGATACATTGTCGGCTCCTTCGGAGCCGCCGCGCGCCGTTCATCGCGATCCCTGGGTAGCAGCCCGTCACGGACGCCTGAACCGCGAACCTGGAGGAGGAAACATGCGAAACCGTTCCTTGGGACTGACCCTGTTCGCAGGGCTGTCCATCCTGGTCGCCGCCTGTAGCTCGAGCGGAGCGACGGCATCGCCGTCCGCCGAGCCGTCGGTCGCCCCGTCGGTCGAGCCGTCCGTCGCTCCGTCGGTCGAGCCGTCGGTCGCGCCGAGCGAGTCGGCCGCGCCGCAGTCCGATCTGAAGATCGGCGTCGTGACCGACATTGGCACCCTGAACGACAAGGGCTACAACGAGTACAGCTTCAAGGGCGCCGTTGACGGCGCCTCCGAGATCGGGGCGCCCGCCCCGCAGTCGACCGTCCCGAAGGACGCGTCTGAGTACAAGGCGGACATCCAAGCCTTCATCGACCAGAAATACAACATCATCGTGACCGTCGGATTCAACCTGACCGCCGACACCGTCACGGCCGCCAAGGCCAACCCGGACATCCACTTCGTGGGCGTGGACCAGTCCCCGGTCTGCGTCGACGAGCAGGGCAATGCCGACCCGACCTTCAGCTGCAAGGGCGACGCCAAGACCGTTCTCCCCAACTACACCTCGCTGTACTTCGCCGAGGACCAGGCCGGCTACCTGGCCGGCATCGTCGCCGCCTACGCATCCAAGACCGGATCGATCGGCGCGATCGGCGGGACCACGCTATGCGCTCCGTGCGTGCGCTACATCCAGGGCTATGAGCTGGGCGCCAAGTCCGTCAAGGCGGACATCAAGGTCGCCTCGGCCTACGTGACGAACGACTTCTCCGCAGCCGCGTTCAACGACCCGGCCGGCGGCAAGGCGTTCGCCCAGACCTTCCTCAAGGCCCACAAGTCCGACGTCCTGTTCCAGGTCGCCGGCAAGACCGGCAACGGCGTCCTCGAGGCCGCCTGTGCCGCCGGCATCTACGGCATCGGTGTCGACGTCGACCAGTGGCTGTCGATCGGCGCCCCCGGCAACGCGTGCATCATCACGAGCGCCGAGAAGCACGTCGAGTCGGCCGTCAAGCAGGCCATCACCGGGATCGCGGGCAACAGCCTGGCCGCCGGTGACGTGCTGTTCAACGCGCAGAACGATGGGATCGGCGTGTCGCCGTTCCACGATGCGGCCAGCATGTTCGGGCCCGAGGTCCAGACGGCCCTCGACACCGCCCTGGCCGGGATGAAGGACGGCTCGCTCAAGACCTGCCCCGACACGGATTGCGGCGTCTACAAGCCGTAACCATTCGAACCGTCTGATCGAACGGGTCGGCCGAACGCGGCCGACCCGTTCCTCATACCCCTCCGAACGTCCGGAGCATTCCACCCATGACGGACCCGGCGGAACCGATCATCGCTCCAGCCCTCGAGATGCGCGGCATCACGAAGCGGTATCCGGGCGTCGTCGCCAACGACGCGATCGACCTCGAGGTCCGGCCCGGCGAGATCCACGCGCTCCTGGGCGAGAACGGTGCCGGCAAGACGACGCTCATGAACGTCCTCTATGGGCTGGCCACGCCGGACGAGGGCGAGGTGCTCCTCGATGGCAAGGCCGTCCGGATCACCGGCCCGGCAGACGCCATCGCCCGCGGCATCAGCATGGTCCACCAGCACTTCATGCTTGTCCCGGTGCTGACCGTCGCCGAGAACATCCTCCTCGGCGAGGAGACGATGGCCAACCGGTTTTTCCTCGACCGGAAGGAGGCCCACCGCCGGATCGTCGATCTCGGGCGGCGGTTCGGCTTCGAGATCGACCCCGAAGCCAAGGTAGGATCGCTCTCCGTCGGCTGGCAGCAACGGGTCGAGATCCTCAAGGCGCTCTATCGCAACGCTCGCATCCTCGTCCTCGACGAGCCCACGGCCGTGCTGACGCCCCAGGAGACCGACGAGATCTTCGCGGTCCTGCGACGGCTCGCCGGCGAGGGCCACAGCATCGTGTTCATCAGCCACAAGCTGTACGAGGTCCTCGAGATCGCCGACCGGATCACGGTCATCCGGCGCGGCCGGGTGGTCGGCGAGCGGAAGCCGGCCGACACGGACGAGGACGACCTCGCCGAGCTGATGGTCGGCCGCGAGGTGCAGCTCGTCGTGGACCGTGGCGTCTCGCACCCGGCGGCGCCCGTGCTGAACGTCCAGGGCCTGACGGCCAGCGACGATCGTGGCCATCAAATGGTCAACGGCGTCGACTTCGAGGTGCGCGCCGGCGAGATCTTCGGCATCGCCGGCGTGGCCGGCAACGGCCAGGACGAGCTGGTCGAGGCCATCATCGGGCTGCGCAAGCCGACCGCCGGTCGCGTCACGATCGACGGCAAGGATGTCACCGGCCACTCGCCGCGCCAGCTGAACGAGGCCCAGGTCGCCTACGTCCCGGCTGACCGGCATCGGTTCGGCCTCATCCTCCCCTTCTCGATCGCCGACAACCTCGTCCTGACCAGCTACTACCGGGCGCCCTATGCCCACGGCCTGCTGCGGGACCGCGAGGCGATCGACAAGGACGCGGCGACGTCGGTCGAGCGGTTCGACATCCGGACCCCTTCCCCGAATGCCCGGGCGAGCACGCTGTCGGGAGGCAACCAGCAGAAGGCCGTCGTCGCCCGCGAGTTCGACCGCGAGCTCAAGCTGCTCATCCTCGACCAGCCGACACGCGGACTCGATGTCGGCAGCATCGAGTTCATCCATCGGCAGGTCATCGCCAAGCGCGACGCCGGGACGGCCGTGCTGCTCGTGTCAGCCGAGCTCGACGAGGTCCTCGAGCTGTCCGACCGGATCGGCGTGATGTATGGCGGGCGGATCGTCGCCGTGGTCGACGGGCCCACAGCCGACAAGAACGACGTCGGCCTGCTGATGGCGACCGGCGGGGAGCGCGATCCGGGCACGCGCAATCCGGCCCTGGAGCAGACGGCATGACGGCCCAACCGGCTCGGAATCCCCGACGCGGTCGGCGCAGCGCGGCCTCCCGGATCTGGTCGGTCACCGCCGTGCCGATCACCGTGGTCGTCCTGGCCGTGCTCCTCGGTGCCGCGATCGTCCTGGTTTCGGAGCTGCTGGTGCCCGGCAAGAAGTTCGACTGGGGCCTCCCGCTCGTCGCCTATGGCGCCCTCCTCGAAGGGTCACTGGGCAACCCGGACGCCATCATCTCCACGATGGTCAACAGCACGCCGCTGGTGTTCGGCGGGCTGGCCGTCGGGTTCGGCTTCAAGGCCGGCCTGTTCAACATCGGTGCCCAGGGTCAATTCCTGGTCGGCGCCCTCGGGGCGGTCATCGTGGGTGTCTGGCTGGCCGATGCGCCGGCCATCGTCGCGATTCCGCTGGCCGCGCTCGCGGGCTTCATCGGAGGCGGCATCTGGGGGTTCGTGCCCGGCTTCCTGAAGGCCGTCTCGGGGGCCCATGAAGTCGTCAGCACGATCATGATGAATTACATCGCCGTCCAGCTCCTGGCCGCTCTCGTGAGCGGGCCGCTGAAGGTCCCGAAGTCGCCGTCGCCCGTCACCTTCGACGTCGGCAACGCGGCGTACCCGATCCTGCTCGGCCGCAATGGCCACCTCGGGATCGTGCTCGCGCTCCTGGCCGCGGGCTTCGTGTGGTGGCTGCTCTACCGGACGACCTGGGGCTTCGAGGTCCGGTCCGTGGGTGCCAACCCCGACGCCTCACGCTACGCCGGCATGCGTCCGAAGCTGATCACCATGGCTACGATGACGTTCAGCGGGGCGCTGGCCGGCCTGGCCGGCACCAGCGTCCTGCTCGGGGTCACGCACACGATGACCTCGAGCTTCGGAACGACCGTTGGCTTCGACTCGATCGCCGTCGCGCTGCTGGCGCGATCCCACCCGCTGGCGACCGTGCTCGCGGCGGTCCTGTTCGGGGCGATGCGCGCCGGCGCCGGCCTGATGCAGATCCGGGCGCAGATCCCGGTCGAGCTGGTCGACGTGCTGCAGGCGGTCATCCTGCTCTTCCTCGTCGCCAGCCCCGTGCTGCGGCGCGTCCTCCACGCGGTGACGCCGGCGGGCGTGCCGGACGCCGAGGCACCTATGCCGGATCTCAAGCCGGGAGCACTGGCCTGATGGATATCACCGCGCTCGCCAACGGCCTCTACGGCATCCCGCTCCTGGGGATCCTGTTCCAGATCGTGGGCTTCCTGATCGAGGTGATCCCGTCGAACGCCCCGAACATCATGAACCAGGCGACGCCGCTTGCCCTGGCGGCGCTGTGCGGGGTCCTCTGCGAGCGGTCCGGCGTCGTCAACATCGGAATCGAGGGGACGATGCTGGCGGCCGCCTTCACGGCGTGGGTCGTGGGCGTCGCGGTCAACCCGATGTTCGGGAGCCCGGCCCCGGGCCCCATCTTCGGGCTGACGCTCCCGCTGGTGATCTGCCTGGTGGCAGCCGTCCTGGTCGCCGTGCTGATCTCCACCCTCCACGCCTGGCTGTCCATCTCGCTGCGGGCGGACCAGATCATCAGCGGCACGATCATCAACATCGCCGCGTTCGGGGTGACCGGCTACCTCGATCAGCTGATCTCGAAGTCGTCACCGGCCGGGGCTGGCAGCTTTGCCGCCTTCACGCCACCGACCGAGCTCACCGACCTGCCGGTCATCGGCTGGCTCATCGCGATGTTCTTCAACCAGGGGCCGATCGCGATGTCGACGATCGTCATCATCGTCGGTGCCCAGCTCTGGCTCTTCCGGTCGCGCTGGGGTCTCCGGACGCGGGCCGTGGGCGAGCACCCGCGGGCGGCCGAGACCGTCGGCATCGACGTCATCCGGCTGCGCTACCGCAACGTGATGCTGGGCGGGTTCTTCGCCGGGCTCGGCGGTGCGTGGCTGAGCATCGAGGCCACCAACTCCTTCCAGATCGGGATGACCACCGGCCGAGGCTTCATCGCCCTCGCCGCCATGATCATGGGTCGCTGGACACCGATCGGCGCCTTCGGCTCGGCGCTCCTGTTCGCGCTCTTCCTGCAGATCAGCCAGCTGATCAAGATCGCGCCCCCGGCCGGGGATCTCGGCACGATCATGAGCTCGGTGCCGGCCCAGCTGTGGGACGCCCTGCCGTACATCCTCACGATCGTCATCCTGGCCGGTGTCGTCGGCCGGAGCATCCCGCCGGCCGCCGACGGGCAGCCATACGAGCGCGAAGCGGCGGCCTGAGCGCGTGATCCCGGGCGACGCGGAGCGGGCCGCTGCCCTCGCCGCCTTGCCGGGCGCGCCGCCGCCTGGCGTTCGCCGGCCAGTGCTCCTCGACTGCGACCCGGGCCACGATGACGCCCTCGCCATCCTGCTTGCCTGCGCCGCGCCCGAGCTCGACGTCCTCGCGGTCACGACTGTCGGCGGGAACGCCGGGCTGGCGAACACGACCCGCAACGCCCTGCGCGTCCTGACGCTGCTCGGGCGGACCGACGTCCCGGTGGCCGCCGGCGCGGACCGCCCACTGCTACGCGAACCACACATCCAGCCCGCCTTCCACGGTGAGAGCGGGCTGGACGGTGCGGAGTTGCCGGAGCCGGCGGTCGATGCCAGGCCGGAGGCCGCGATCGAGCTCATGGCGTCACTGGTCCGCGGGTCGAACCTGCCGGTCACGCTCGTGCCGACCGGGCCGCTCACGAACGTCGCGCTGTTCCTGCGCGCGTTCCCGTTCCTGCACGACCGGATCGGCGTCATCTCCCTGATGGGCGGCTCGCTGGGCGCCGGCAACACGACCGCGTCGGCCGAGTTCAACATCTGGCAGGACCCCGAGGCGGCGGCGATCGTCTTCGACGCCGGCATTCCGATCCTGATGGCGGGCCTCGACGTCACCCACCGCGCGCTCGTCTTGCCTGCCGACGTGGGGCGCCTGGACGCGCTCGGGACCGCGACCGGCCGCATCTTCGCCGACTTGATGCGGTTCTTCGCGATCCACCACCGAGCCCGCTATGGCTGGGATGGGCCGCCGATCCACGATGCCGTGGCGGTGGCGGTGCTGATCGCTCCGTGGCTGATCGCACGCCGGAGGATGCGGGTCGACGTCGAGACCGGCAACGGACCGACCCGCGGCCGCACGGTCGGCGACGCAGAGGGGCTGTCCGGCAGGCCTGCCAACGCCGAGGTTGGCGTGGACCTCGACCGCGAGCGCTTCATCGACCTGGTCGTCGACGCCGTCGCGACATTCGCCTAGCATCGCGCGATGTCGACGATGCGGCCCGCCGCTCCCCGCGCCGCGGCCGCGCCCGCGGCTTCGACGCCCGCCGAGCTCGGCTACGATCCGTGGGACCCGGCCTTCGTGGCCGACCCGTACCCGGCCCTCACACGGCTGCGGGACCGGGCACCGGTCGTCTACGACGAACGCACCAATCAGTGGCTCGTATCGCGGCACGCCGACGTCAACGCCCTCTTGCGCGATCGACGGCTGGGTCGGTCGTATCTTCACGTGGCCAGCCACGAGGCATGGGGCCGTGCGGCGCCACCTGCCGACCAGGCGCCGTTCTGGGACCTCCTCGCCGTCCAGATGATCGACATGGAGCCGCCGGACCACACGCGTCTCCGGCGGCTCGTCTCCACGGCCTTCACCCCACGGACCATCGAGTCGCTCCGGCCGCGGATCGAGGCCCTCGTTGGCGCTGCGATCGACGGCGCGCTCGCGCTCGGCGAGTTCGACCTGATCGCGGACCTGCTCGAGCTGGTACCGGTTGCCGTCATCGCCGAGCTGCTCGGGATCCCCGAGGAGGACCGGCACCTGCTCCGACCGTGGTCGGCCGACATGACCCTCATGTTCGAGCTCAACCCCACCCCCGAGGCCCAGCGCCGCGCGACGGCGGCGAGCGCCGCCTTCGAGGCGTACCTGCGCGGCATCGCCCGTGCGCGCCGGAAGGCACCGCGCGCGGACCTGATCAGCCAGCTCGGTGCGGTCCTCGAGACCGACGGCGATCGCCTGACCGAGGACGAGCTGATCGGGACGGCGGTGCTGCTCCTGAATGCCGGCCACGAGGCGTCCGTCAACGGCGCGGCCAACTCCTGGTGGGCGCTGTTCCGCCATCCTGAGGCCCTCTCCCGGCTGCGAGCCGAGCCGGCGCTCGTTCCCACGGCGATCGAGGAGCTTCTCCGCTTCGACACACCGGCGCCGATGTTCGAGCGCTGGGTGCTCGAGGATGTCGAGCTCGGCGGCGTGACGATCCCGCGAGGCCAGGAGCTCGCCTTCCAGTTCGCCGCCGCGAACCGGGATCCGGAAGCATTCGACCACGCCGACGAACTCGTGCTCGACCGGTCACCGAACCGGTACCTGTCCTTCGGGGCGGGGATCCACTACTGCCTGGGCGCCCCGCTCGCCAAGCTCGAGTTCGAGATCCTGTTCGCGGCGATCCTGCACCGGATGCCCCGGCTCCAGGTGGTCGAGCAGCCGGCCTGGAAGCCTCGATTCGTGCTGCGCGGCCTCGAAGCCCTGCGGGTTCGGGCGTGAGCGATGACGATGTCGCGGCTCGTGCCGCCGATCGTGCTCGTGTCGCGGCGCTGATCGACCTGCAGGAGGGCCGCAAGCCGGTTCCGCTGCTCGACGATGCCGGGATCCAGGCGGCTCTGCATGCGACCCGGCGGATCGCCGTGATCGGCGCGTCGCCAAACCCGGGCCGGCCCTCGTTCGGCGTCCTCCGCTACCTCGTCGAGGAGGGGTTCGATTGCGTGCCGGTCAATCCGAATGAGCCATCGGTGCTCGGCGTTCCGGCCTTCCCGACGCTCGCCGCGGCCGTGGCGGCAACGGGACCCTTCGATCTGGTCGACGTCTTCCGACGCTCCGAGCTGTGCGACCCGCACGCCCGCGAGGCGGTCGCGACCGGCGCGCGGTATCTCTGGTTCCAGCTCGGCGTCGTCAACTGGGAGGCCGCGGCCATCGCCCATGACGCCGGGCTGGGTGTCGTCATGGACCGCTGCACGGCGATCGAGTGGCGACGGATCGTGGGATCCGGCCGACGCTAGCGGCCAGCGAGCGAATCCCGCCTGCGGCTCGCGGGCCGCAAGGCCGGATCAGTGAATGAAGAACCCCAGGAAGACCAGGACGAAACCGGCGATCGCGATCAGGCCCGCGTACTGGGCCTGCCGGCGCAGGACCTCCATGGCGACCGACGCCCCGGTCTTGCCCTCGTCGCGGATCCCGCCCCGCCAGGCCTGATAGCGAGCCACGTTCTCGTCCTGGGCCTTGAGCATCCGATAGCGTGACCAGGGCGCCCGGGCCCGGACGTAGCCGACTGCGATCAGGATCGCGCCCGCGAGCCACAGGATCACGCTCACCACGCTCACCGGATCAGCTCCCCTCACCCACATCGGCGGCCAGACGCTCGCGCACGGCGGCCTGGACCAGCGCGGCGTTCGCCTCCCCCTTCGTGGCTTTCATGACCTGACCAACCAGGAAGCCGATCGCCTGCGCCCTCCCCGCGCGGAAGTCGGCGACAGCCCCCGCGTTCTCCGCCAGCACCAGGTCGACGGCGGCGTCCAGCGCCCCGAGGTCCGAGATCTGGCGGTAGCCACGGTTGGCGATGATCGATGCTGCGGAGGCCCCACTCGAAGCATGCTCGGCGAGCACCTCACGGCCATGCGCGCGCGTGATCGATCCGTCGACGACCGCTCGGACGATGCCAGCGAGCTGTGAGGCGACGACCGTCACCGGCTCGCTGGCGGCGTTGCGCAGCCGGAGGTAGTCGCCGACCACCCAGTTGGCCACGGGTTTTGGCTCGAGCGAGGCGTCGGCGCCGAGTGTCTCCTCGAACAGGCGCGCGGCATCGGGGTCGGCAACCAGGACGGTCGCGTCATATGGACTCAGGCCGAGCTTCGCCTGGTAGCGAGCCCGTCGAGCCGCGGGGAGCTCGGGCAGGCCGGCCTTGATGGCACCCAGCCACGCCGGATCGAGGTGGAGCGGCGGCAGGTCCGGCTCAGGAAAGTAGCGGTAGTCGTCGGAGGTCTCCTTGATCCGCATCCGATACGTCTCGCCTCGCTCCTCCGACCAGCCACGGGTCTCCTGCACCAGCGCCTCCCCGGCGTCGAGAATCGCGGCCTGGCGCTCGATCTCGAACTCGATCGCTCGCTCGACCGCGCGGAACGAGTTCATGTTCTTGACCTCGACCCGGGTGCCGAAGGGTTCCGTGCCGCATGGCCGGAGCGAGACGTTGGCCTCGACCCGAAGCTGACCGCGTTCCATGTCGGCGTCCGACGCGCCGATCGCGCGGAGCAACAGCTGGAGCTCCTCGGCATAGCGTCGCGCCTGCTCGGCGGTCCGGATCTCGGGTTCGGTCACGATCTCCATGAGCGGCGCGCCGGATCGATTGAAGTCGACGAGGCTGACCTTCCGACCTGCCGGGTCCAGCCCATGAACCAGCTTCGCCGTGTCCTCCTCGAGATGCGCCCGGGTGATGGTCACCGTGAACGGACCCGCGGACGTGTCGAACGTGAGCCGACCGAGCGACGCGAGCGGCAGCTGGTACTGGCTGATCTGGTAGCCCTTTGGCAGGTCCGGGTAGAAGTAGTTCTTGCGATCCCAGCGCGTCGCGGCAGGCGCGGTCGCCTGGATCGCCGCCCCGGTGGTCAGCACGTGCTCGACGGCTCGCTGGTTGATCGTCGGCAGGGCGCCTGGCAGGCCAAGGCAGACCGGACAGGTCCGGGTGTTCGGCGGCGCACCGTCGTAGTCGGTCGAGCAGCCGCAGAACATCTTCGATGCCGTCTTGAGCTGGCAGTGGACCTCGATGCCGATCACCGCCTCGTAGCGATCGAGCGGACTCGACGAGGCCGGCGACGTCGCAATCGACTCCGAGGTTGGCGAGCTCATGCGCGCTAGTTTCGCATACGAACCCCGTGCCGAAGGGTTGCCGCGCCGCCCGGCCGGGGCAGCCCGGAGACGCAACCGGCCGACTGAAAGCGCTCTCTTGACACGGCCTGATACGCTGCCGAGGAGTGTGAGAGCGCTCTCACATCATTACGGAGGAAGCCGTCATCGTCGGGCCCAGCCCGTTCCGGGTCCTCCGCTCGGTGATCCTGCCGCTGTCCGTGCCGGCCATCGTGGCGGTCACGCTGTTCCACTTCTTCTTCGCGTGGAACGACTTCTTCGTCCCGCTCCTGTATCTCGCCGCCAAGCCCGAATTGCAGCCATTGTCGATCGCGATCCAGCAATACAATGCGCTGTACGCGACCCAACCCACGCTGATCCAGGCCGCGTCACTGATGACGATGGCGGTTCCAGTGGTCGTGTTCTTCTTCGCTCAGCGGGCCTTCATGCGCGATGTCGTGATCACCGGCGTCGAGAAGTAGCCCCCGATGCGCTACGGGCGATTCGACGACGAACGACGCGAATACGTCATCACGCGCCCGGACACCCCGCTGCCGTGGATCAACTACCTGGGCAGCGACGACTACTTCGGGATCATCTCCAACACGGCCGGCGGCTACTCGTTCTACCGGGACGCGCGCCTCCGGCGGCTGACCCGCTATCGCTACAACAACGCGCCGCTCGATCTCGGCGGCCGCTACCTGTATCTCCGCGACGACGATAGCGGGGCGTACTGGAGCCCCACCTGGCAGCCGACCCTCGGCGAGCTCGACGACTACGAGTGCCGCCACGGCCTGGGCTACACGACGATCGCCTCGCGGCGTGCGGGCATCCGGGCCGAGATCACCTACTTCGTGCCGCCGGGCCAGACGCTCGAGATCTGGCGGGCGCGCGTCACCAACGAGCGCCCCGAGCCGGCCCGACTGTCGCTGTTCGGCACGATCGAGTTCTGCCTGTGGGATGCCCAGGACGACGCCACGAACTTCCAGCGCAACTACTCGATCGGCGAGGTCGAGGTCGAGGACGGCGTGATCTATCACACGACCGAGTACCGCGAGCGGCGCGACCACTTCGCCTACTTCGCCTGCTCGGACCGGTCGGCCGGCTTTGACACGTCGCGCGATGCGTTCCTCGGCCCCTACCGCGGCTGGGACCGCCCGATCGCCGTCGAGCGCGGAGCGACGTCCGGCTCGATCGCGCACGGCTGGCAGCCGATCGGCGCCCACCACGTCCGCCTGGAGCTGGCCTCCGGTGAGACCCGTGAGATCGACTTCGTGCTCGGGTACGCCGAGAACCCGGCGGATGCCAAGTTCGATCCACCGGGCGCCGGAACGGTCGACAAGCGCCGGGCTCGCCCGGTCATCGCCCGCCACCTCGAGCCCGCCGCGATCGACGACGCATTCGACTGCCTGCGCCGGTCCTGGGACGACCTGCTCGGGTCGTTCCAGGTGGAGACCGGCAACGAGCACCTCGACCGGATGGTCAACATCTGGAACGCCTACCAGTGCATGGTCACGTTCAACCTGTCGCGCTCGGCGTCGCTGTTCGAGTCGGGGATCGGGCGCGGGATGGGCTTCCGGGACTCGACCCAGGACCTGCTCGGGTTCGTGCACATGGTCCCCGAGCGCGCGCGCCAGCGGATTCTCGACATCGCCGCGACGCAGCTCCCGACCGGCGGTGCCTATCACCAGTACCAGCCGCTGACCAAGCGCGGCAACGACGCGGTGGGTTCGGGCTTCAACGACGATCCGGCCTGGCTCGTGCTCGCGGTCGCGGCGTACGTCAAGGAGACCGGCGACCTTGCCATCCTCGATGTTCCTGTTCCGTACGACAACGAGCCCGGCTCCGACCGGCCGCTGGCCGATCACCTCCGGCGCTCGATCGACTACACGCTCGAGCGTCTCGGCCCGCACGGTCTGCCACTGATCGGGCGCGCCGACTGGAACGACTGCCTCAACCTGAACTGCTTCTCCGACACGCCGGGCGAGTCGTTCCAGACAACCCAGAACCGCGAAGGCGGGGTCGCCGAATCCGTGTTCATCGCGGGCCTGTTCGTGCTTGCCGTGCACGAGCTGGCCTCGATCGTCGAGCACCTGGGCGATGCCGCCGAGGGCCGCCGGCTGCGTGCGGCAAGCGCGCAGATGACAACCGCGGTCGACGCGCATGGCTGGGACGGCGAGTGGTTCCGCCGCGCCTACGACTTCTTCGGCGAGCCGATCGGTTCGGCCGCGAACGACGAGGGACAGATCTTCATCGAGCCGCAGGGCATCTGCATCCTGGCCGGGATCGGCCTCGATGACGGTCGGGCCGTCAAGGCCCTGGCCGCGGTCCGCGGGCGGCTGGCGACGCCGCACGGCATCGTCCTCCATCAGCCGCCGTTCTCCAGGTACCAGCTCCGCCTCGGCGAGATCTCGTCGTATCCGCCTGGCTACAAGGAGAACGCCGGGGTCTTCTGCCACACCAACCCCTGGCTGATGATCGCCGAGGCACTCGCCGGCAACCCGGAGGGCGCGCTCGATTACTACCTGCGGATCAACCCGTCGGCGCGCGAGGCGATCTCCGAGATCCACCGCTGCGAGCCGTACGTCTACGCCCAGATGATCGCCGGTCGCGACGCCCCGACCCACGGTGAGGCCAAGAACTCGTGGCTGACCGGCACCGCCGCCTGGAACTACGTGGCGGCGTCCCAGTGGATCGTCGGGATCAGGCCTGAGCTCGATGGACTGCGGATCGACCCCCGGTTCCCCGCCGGCTGGGGTGAGATCCGCGTGACGCGCCGATACCGCGGAGCGACCTACCGGATCGTCGTGCACCCGGCGCCAGCGACCGAGACCGGGCCGACGTCGGTCTGCCGCCTCATCGTCGACGGACAGCGGATCGACGGCAACCTCGCCCCGCTGCCACCGGCTCGCGGCGTCGAGATCCAGGTCGATGCCTTCCTCGAGGTGATCACCCGGGTCGTGTCATGAGCGCCGACGACCCACGACCCCGCTGACCGTCGTTCAGGCCGAACGGGTGCGCTCGACGAACCGGCCGATCCGGCGGAGGGCCTCCTCCAGGCGCTCGTAGGCGGTCGCGTAGCACATCCGCACATGACCGGCGCCGGACGGTCCGAAGGCGTCGCCAGGCACGACGGCGACGTGCTCCTCGGTCAGGAGTCGTTCGGTGAAGACATCCGCGCTGAGCCCCGTCGAGGTGATCCGCGGGAAGGCGTAGAACGCGCCGCGCGGCTCGAACGTCTCCAGTCCCATGGCGTTCAGCCCGTCGACCAGCAGGCGGCGCCGCCGGTCGTACTCGGCGACCATGCGCTCCACCTCCGGCTCGCCCTCGACCACCGCGACGAGCGCGGCGTCCTGGGCCATGGTCGGCGCGGACATGATGCCGTACTGGTGGACCTTGACGATGCCCTCGAGGATGGGCGCGGGGGCCGCAACGTAGCCGACCCGCCAGCCGGTCATGGCATAGGCCTTCGAGAAGCCGCCGATCAGGATCGTTCGTTCGCGCATGCCTGGAAGTGCGCTCATCGCCCGGTGGCGGTAAGTCCCGTAGGCCAGCCGGTCATAGATCTCGTCGCTGTACACGAGCAGGTCGTGCTCCACCGCGATGCGTGCCAGCTCGTCCTGCACCTCGTCGGGCAGGACGGCGCCCGTCGGGTTGCACGGGTACCCAAGAAACAGCGCCTTCGTGCGCGGCGTGATGGCCGCCTCGACCAGGACCGGATCCAGGGCGAAGTCGTCCTCGAAGCGGGTGGCAACGTGACGCACCACGCCGCCGGCGAACACGATCGCCGGCACGTACGAGACATACGACGGCTCGTGGAGGATGACCTCATCGCCCGGGTCGCAGGTGGCGCGGAGGGCCAGGTCCACGGCTTCCGAGGCCCCAACGGTGATCAGGATCTCGTTCGTCGGGTCGTAGGTCACTCCGTAGCGGCCCGCAAGATGCTTCGACAGGGCGCGCCGCAGCTCGAGCGTCCCGAAGTTGCTGGTGTAATGGGTCCGGCCTTCGCGCAGGCTTTCGACGCCCGCCTCGACGATGACCCGCGGCGTGTCGAAGTCGGGCTCCCCCACCCCCAGGCTGATGACGTCGTCCATCGTCGCCAGGATGTCGAAGAAGCGGCGGATCCCTGACGGCGGGACGTCCACGACCCGCTGGGCGAGCACGCGCTCGGCGAGTCCCGGACGTGCGGCTTGCGCGATGGTGGCGGCCCCAGGTTCGGTCGTCGTCATAACGCAAGCCTAGAACATCGACGCTGGACGGAGGCGCGGGGTGTCAGACCGCGCGCCCCTGGTTCGGGGCGGCGTGGGTCAGGAGGCGGGGGCGACCTCGGCCAGCTCCGGCCCCTCGGCCGCCCGCGGGCCGACCGGTCGCACCTCGATCGGCGGGGGTGCGAGTGCCGCACGGACCGAAGCTAGGCGGCGCGCGCTCCCGGCGCGGGCGTGGCCGGGTCGGCTGCGCGTCCGAGCTCGGTCGGCTCGAGCGAGCGCCAGTCCAGGTCGGCCGTGATCGCCTCGTAGCCCCGGGCAAGGCCCAGCAGCTCGGCCTCCGACCACGCCGCCCCGATCAGCTGAAGCCCGACCGGCAGTCCGTCGGATAGGCCACACGGGACGGAGACGCCCGGCAGCCCGGCCATGTTGACCGGCAGAGTGCAGGCGTCCGACAGGTACATGGCGACCGGGTCGTCCATGCGCGCCCCGATCGGGAAGGCCACGGTCGCCGAGGTGGGAGCGACCAGCGCGTCGAACCCCTGCGCCCAGAGGGCATCGAAGTCGCCCTTGATCAGCGTCCGGACCTTCTGCGCCTTCAGGTAGTAGGCGTCGTAGTAGCCGGCCGACAGCGCGTAGGTTCCGAGCATGATCCGACGCTTCACCTCGTCACCAAAGCCCGCGCCACGCGTTGCGAGGTAGTTGGCCAGGACGTCGCCATCGCGGCACTGCAGGCCGAAGCGAATGCCGTCATAGCGCGCCAGGTTTGCCGACGCCTCGGCCGGCGCCACGATGTAGTAGGTCGCCAGCCCGTACTCCGTGTGCGGCAGGCTCACCTCCTCGACCGTCGCTCCCGCCGACTCGAGCGCGCCCACCGCATCGCGGACTCGCGCCTCGACACCCGGTTCCATCCCGGCCATGAAGTATTCGCGCGGCATCCCCAGGCGCTTGCCACGGAGGATCGAGGCCGCCTCGTCGTCGCCGGCCGGCAGGCTGGCGAGGGAAGCGGGCACCGGGATCGGCGAGGACGTCGAATCGCGGTCATCGCGGCCGGCGACCGCGTGCAACAGCGCCCCGGCATCGCGGGCGTCCCGGGCGAACGGCCCGATCTGGTCGAGCGAGCTCGCGAACGCGACGATGCCGTAGCGGCTCACCCGCCCGTAGGTGGGCTTCATCCCGACGATCCCGCACAGCGCCGCCGGCTGCCGGATCGATCCGCCCGTGTCCGTGCCGATCGACAGTGGTGCATGGAACGCGGACACCGCGACCGCAGACCCGCCACTGCTTCCGCCCGGAACCCGGTCGAGCGCCCACGGGTTGGCCGTTGGGCCGAAGGCCGAATGCTCGGTGGACGAGCCCATGGCGAACTCGTCCATGTTGGTCTTGCCCAGGATCACGGCCCCCGCGTCTCGCAACCGTTCGGTGATGTGCGCGTCGTACGGCGATCGATAGCCTTCGAGGATTCGCGAGCCGGCGGTGCACTGGCCGCCCGCCACCGATACGAGATCCTTGAGGGCGACCGGGATCCCGAGCAGCGCCGGCAATCGGCGCAACGCCAATCCACCCTCGGAGCGCGCGGCCTCGAACCGAGCGTCAGCCGCGTCCGCCTCGGCGAGGGCACGCGTTCGATCGATCGTCAGCCAGGCATTGAGCGCGCGGTTGTCCCGTTCTGCCGCGGCGAGGTGAGCCTCGGCCAGCTCGCGCGCGGACACCTCGCCCGTGCGCAGCAGCGTCGCCATCTCGTGTGCATGGAGGCGCGTCGGATTCGACATCGACGGTCAGCGCTCGTCGAGGATGGCCGGAACGACGATGAAGTCGCCGTCGCGGGCCGGTGCGTTGGCCAGGACGGCCGACGTCGGGAGCGACGGTCGCACGACGTCCTCGCGCAGGATGTTCTCGAGCTCAATCGTCTGGGCGGTGGGGGCAATGTGATCGGTGGCCAGCTCGGTCAGGATGGCGTACTGCTCGAGGATGTGATTGAGCTGGCCCTCGAAACGGCTCAGCTCGGCCGCACTCAGGCCGAGCCGCGCCAGGTGGGCGACGTGCTCGACGTCGGAACGGGAGAGGGCGGCCATCGCCCGATGATAGCCGACGGACCCACCGCGATCGCGCGCGACCGATACGATCCCGGCATGCAGCTGCCGCCGATCCGGGCCATGACCCTCGCCGACGTCGACCGTACAGCGGACGCGATGCTCCGCGAGGGCTGGGGTGACCGGCGGGTCAAGATGCGCTTCGTCGCCGAACATCCGCAGTGCGCGCCGTTCATCGCCGAGGCGGATGGGGCGATCGTCGGGACCGGGGTCGCCACGTTCAATGGGCCGGTCGCCTGGATCGGCACGGTCTGGGTGGATCCCGACTGGCGCCGTCGGGGAGTCGGTCGCGCGCTCACGCTGGCCACGATGGAGGCGAGCGAGGCCGCTGGTTGCCGGACCTTCGTGCTGGTCGCGACCAGGGTCGGACAACCGCTCTACGAGGGACTCGGCTTCGACGTCCAGACCTGGTACCGCATCAAGGAGGCGCGCGGTCTTGGACCGGGCCAAGGGCGGTCGCATGTTCCCGTCTCCCCCGCCCGTCGATTCCGGCCGGCCGACCTGCCGGCCATGGCCGCCCTGGACCGTGCCGCGACCGGCGAGGACCGGCGACATCTGCTGGCCGCCTTCGCCACGATGGAGACGGCGCAGTGCGTGGAGCGGAGCGACGGCAGTCTCGGCGGGTTCGTGATCCGCGCGCCCTGGGGCGGCGGGGCTACGATCGCCCCAGATCCGGACGACGCGATCGCGGTGCTGACCGCCCGGCGGTTGGCGGCGGGCCCGGACAAGCGCGTCCGGGCCGGCCTGCTGGCCGACAACGAGACCGGCCTCGAACGCCTTGCCGCCGCCGGATGGACCGACGTGTGGCAGGCCCCCCGAATGATCCGCGGGCCGATGCCGGACTGGAACCCGAGCGCGATCTGGGGCCAGTTCGATCACGCGGTGGGGTGAACCCGTCGCCACCGTGACGAAAGTCCGGGTCCGGGGGTGACTCGACCGTCTCCGCCACGCGACCCGATGGGGTCATGGTTCCGTCGGCCCCACTCGGGCATCCTGCACACAGGAGTCCCCGATGTGTGGCGTGGAGCTGCGGATTGATGATCGAGACAGCCTGCCTCCAGTGCGGAACGCCCGCCGGTAGCAGTCGCGCGAGTTTCTGCCGGCGCTGCGGCCTGCCGTATGGCGAGCCGCCTCGCGGCGACGTGGAGCTGCCCGCCTGTCCGATCTGCTACCAGACCGTCGAGGACGACGGCCGGTTGCCGAGCCTGGAGCACCACGGGCTGCGGGTCGACCTCGTCCGGCATCGTGCGGAGCACGACGTCCACCCGGTCGGCGACGACGAGTGGCTGGAGACGCTGCGCGAGGGCGACCGCATCCGGATCGGGCGCTGGTCGGCGCCGTTCGAGGTCGTCCGGCGCTATCTCGTGACCGGCCAGGTCGAGGCGGGTCGCGGCCGTGCCCTGGCCCACGACGCCATCGTCAACGCCATGACCCAGATCCGGCGCTGGGGGACGACCGGCGAGGTGTTCGGCGATCAGCCCGAGTGGGCGGCCGCGCGGGGCGCCGTCGCCCAGCTCATGGAGCGCTACGCGGCTCGCCGCCACTGAGCAGCTCGCGGAGCCCCGCCTCGTCGAGGACGGGGACGCCCAGCTCCTGGGCCCTGGCGAGTTTCGATCCCGCCGACTCGCCCGCCACCAGGTAGTCGGTCTTCTTCGAGACCGAACCGGCCGCCTTGCCGCCGGCCGCCCGGATGGCCTCCTCCGCTTCGGGACGGCTGAACCCTTCCAGTGTGCCGGTCACGACGAGCGTCTTGCCGGCCAGTGGGCCGCCTGACGCAGCGCCGGCCGATCTTGGCGCGGGCAGCTCCGGCTCGACGCCGGCGTCGACCAGATCGTCGAGCACGTCGACGCCTGGCCCCCCGAAGTACTCGGCGAGGCTGGCGGCGACCGTAGGGCCGACGCCCATGATCTCTTCGAACCGCTCCGGATGCGCACGGGCCGTCTCCGCCAGGAACCTGGCCGCGCGCACGAACCAGCCCTCTCGGCCAGCCATCGGCTCGTCATCGGCCACCGGCAGCTCGGTCGCCAGCCAGGCGGCCAGGTCGATCGCCGTCGTCCAGCCAACCTGCGGGATGCCGAGCGCGGCGATCACCCGTTCGAGCGGGCGGCGGCGCGACTTCTGGATCGCCGCGTACAGGTTCTCGGCGCTCTTGCGGGCGAACCGCTCGAGCCCCTCGAGATCATCGATCGTGAGTCGGTAGAAGTCACCTCGCCGCTTGACCAGGCCACGCTCGAGGAGCTGCGAGAGGACCGCCCACCCGGCGCCTTCGATGTCCATCCCGCCCCGCCCGGCGAAGTGGCCGTACTCCTGGCCGACCCGGGCCGGACAGGCGAGGTTGGGACAGTAGTGGCGCACGGCCCCCTCGTCGCGGACGATCGGCGTGTCGCAGACCGGGCAGGTCGCCGGCATCTGGTACTCGCGTTCGCCGCCGGTCCGCCGCTCGGTCAGCGGGCGGACAACCTCCGGAATGACGTCGCCGGCCTTCTGGAGGATCACGTGGTCGCCGATCCGGATGTCCTTGCGGCGGACCTCGTCGAGGTTGTGGAGCGTCGCCCGGGCGACCGTCGAGCCGGCCACCCGCGTCGGCCGCAGGTGGGCGACCGGCGTCAGCGTGCCGGTCCGGCCGACATACGGGACGATGTCCTCGACGACGGTCTCGACCTGCTCGGGCGGGAACTTGTAGGCAATCGCCCAGCGCGGCGCCCGGCTGACCATCCCCAGCCGCTCCTGCTGGTCGAATCGATCGACCTTGACGACGACGCCGTCGGTCTCGTACGGCAGCCCGTGACGGTCATCGCGCCAGGTCTCGGTGAAGGCGACGACGCCATCGATGTCGAGGCCCGCCTCGTGGTTCGGGTTGACCCGGAAGCCGAGCGCCGCCAGCCGCGCCAGGGCGGCTGACTGGCTGGTGACGGCTTCCGGACCACCTTCCTCGATGAGCTGGTAGGTCCACGTGGACAGCAGGCGATCCGCGGTGACCTGGGGATCCTTCTGGCGGAGCGAGCCTGCCCCAGAGTTGCGCGGGTTGGCGTAGAGCGGCAGACCGGCCTCCTCGCGCTCGGCGTTGATCCGCGCGAACTCGTTCTTCGGCATGAAGACCTCGCCACGTGCATCGAGCGTCGCCGGCTCCGTGAGGCGAACCGGGATCGAGGCGATCGTCCGGAGATTGGCCGTGACGTCCTCGCCGGTCGTCCCATCTCCCCGCGTCGCGCCCTGGACGAACCGCCCGCGCTCGTAGCGAAGCGTGATGGCCAGACCGTCGATCTTCAGCTCCGCGACGTAGCGCAGCTCCGGGGCCGCCTCGGGTGCGGTGGGGAGTCCGAGGCCCCGACGGACCCGGGCATCGAAGGCCCGCAGCTCGTCGTGGCTGAACGCGTTCCCGAGCGAGAGCATCGGCCGGCGGTGGCGAACCTCGTCGAAGGTCGTACTGATCGCGCCGCCGACCCGCTGGGTCGGTGAATCGGAGGTGATCAGCTCGGGATGAGCCGCCTCCAAGGCCACGAGCTCGCGAAAGAACGCGTCGTACTCGGCATCGGCCAGCTCCGGCGCATCCTCCTGGTAGTAGAGCCGGTTGGCCCGATCGATGATCGCGGCCAGCTCGGTGTGACGGGCAGCCGCGGCATCCGCGGTCAGGTCCGTGGCCGCGGCGACGAGGGCGTCGTCGACGGGCAGGCGGTCGGTGGTCACCCGCCTAGGATACGGGCGTCGCCACGCTCGCCCGCGTGACGTGCGCCGGCGTGGGCGTACCGAGCAGCGCAAGTGCCGTCTCGAATTCTTCGCGCAGGATCGCCAGCGCGCGTTCGACGCCGGCCTGCCCGCCTGCCGCCAGCGCCCAGAGGATCGGCCGGCCAACGAGGACGCCGCGGGCACCAAGGGCCAGCGCGATCGCGATGTCGAGCCCGCTCCGGACGCCGCCGTCGACCCAGACCTCAGCGCGCCCGTGGATCGCTGCGACAACATCCTCGAGGACGTCGATCGGCGCCGGAACGCGATCGAGCTGGCGAGCGCCGTGGTTCGAGACCACGACACCGTCGGCGCCATGCTCGACGGCGAGGCGGGCATCCTCCGCCGTCAGGATCCCCTTGAGGACGATCGGCAGGGATGACCAGGCACGGACCGTGGCGATGTCCTCCCAGGTCAGCGTCCGCCGCCGCGGCGTCTCGAGCGCCTGGTAGCCGCTGGCGTCCGGCCGATGGCTCGGCCCGACGGTCCCCGAGGCTGGATCGGCCGGGAAGTTGCCGAGTGGGACATCGAGCTCGAACCCGTTCCGGCGATCGCGGACGCGATAGCCAAGGAGTGGCAGGTCGACGGTCAGGACGATCGCGCGGTAACCGGCGACCTCGACCCGTTCCACGAGCCGTCGGCTTTCCGCCTCCGCGGCCTGCATGTACAGCTGGAACCAGTTGACGCCGCTGGAGGTCGCTCCCGCAACGTCCTCGATCGACCGGCTCGACATCGTGGAGAGCGTGAACGGAACGCCGGCTGCGGCGGCCGCCCGGGCCGTGGCCAGCTCTCCGTCGGGATGCGCGAGCCCGTGGGCCGCCATCGGCGCCGTGGCAACCGGGATCGCGGCACGGGCGCCCAGGAGCGTGGTCGCCGGATTGACCCGGGCGACGTCGACCAGGACCCGTGGCCGGAGCCGGTAGCGGCGCCATGACGCCTCGTTGTCGGCCAGGCTGGCCTCGTCCCATGCGCCGCCAGCCAGGTAGTCGTACGCGAATGGATGCACGCGCTCGCGAGCCAGCGGCTCGAAGTCCGCGAGCGTCACCGCGGCGACGGCGCGCGGATCGGGCAGGAGGTCCCGGGCGAGCAGGACCGACCTTGGCTCGCGCAGGGGATCGGGTGACCCTGTCACGGCCGTCAGCCTAGCCGACGATCTCGAGGTTGGCGAGGCTGCCGAGCATCGTCTTGCGACCAACGGCCGAGTCCTTGAAGGCCACGGTGACCTCCTCGTCGCTGCGCGTCAGCTTGCTGGTGACCACGATGCCGTCGCCCCAGCGGGCGTGACGGACCCGGTCGCCGTCGCGGAAGCGTCGCTCGCCAGGGATGATCGGGCGCGGCGTCCGGGCCGCCGGGGTGGCCGTCTGACCCGCGTTCCCGGGGTCCAGGTCGTCGTCCCAGGCACGGACCGGTCGCCGGAGCGATCCGGAAGGTGCACCCTCGGCGAACGCCTCGCGCTTGGCGGCGAGATCGCGGCTCGGTCGGAACGGCTCGCCCTCGACCGGCGCGCCCGGCCGGCCACTCCCCTGCCGGAAGGCGCCGCCCCCGCGGGCAGGCGTGCCGAAGCGGCTGGTGCGGCGTGCCCCGAACACGAGGTCGAGGTCGAGATCGCGCTCGTCGGCGCCACCGAGCTGCGGGCCGATCATCAGCTCGGCCGGGATCTCCAGCAGGAAGCGGGACGGCACCGACGCCTGGCCCATCCCCCAGGTGGCTCGGCGCCAGGCGTGCGACAGGTACAGCCGGCGCTTGGCGCGGGTGATCCCGACATAGGCCAGCCGCCGCTCTTCCTCGAGCTCCTTCTCGTCGTCGAGCGCGCGGCTGTGGGGAAACAAGCCTTCCTCCAAGCCACAGATGAAGACCACCGGGAACTCGAGCCCCTTGGCGGCGTGCAGGGTGATCAGGGTCACCGCGTCGGCGTCGCCTTCGTACGAATCCTGGTCGGCGACGAGTGCCGTCTCCTCGAGCAGCCGGTCGAGGGCGTCGTCCGGGGCCAGGTCGTCGTAGCGGGTGGTCACGGATCGCAGCTCGAGCAGGTTGGCCCACCGCTCCTCGCCGTCTTCGGAGCCGTCCGCCAGCATCGCCCGATAGCCGGAGGCTTCCAGGGCCTCGTCGAGCAGCTCCGGCAGGGCCAGCACGCCCACCCGCCCGCGCAGCCGCCTGACGAGCGCAGCGAATTCGGCCAGGGCATTCCTGGCGCGCGGAGCGATCCCCTCGAGCTCGCCGCGCGCGCCTGCCTCGATCGCCGCCCAGGTCGTTCCGCCTTCGCGGGCGGCCGCTGCCCGGAGGACTTCGATCGTCCGGTCCCCGATGGCGCGGGCCGGCACGTTGATGATCCGCTCGAAGCTGACGCTGTCCGTGTCGGAGCGCAGGATCCGCAGGTAGGCCAGCGCGTCCTTGACCTCGCGCCGGGCGTAGAACCGTGTCCCGCCCACGAGCTGGTAACGGATCCCGTACCGGAGGAATGACTCCTCGAGGGCTCGCGACTGGGCGTTCATGCGGTACATGACCGCGATCTCGCGGGCCCGGAACCGGACGTCCTCGTCGTCGGCCCGGCGAGTCAGCGCGCTCGATCGCCCGCCGACCAGGCCCTCCACCTGGCGCGCGATCCATTCCGCCTCTTCATCCTCGTTGTAGGCCTCGAACCGCTGGATCCGGACGCCGCCGGCGTTCTCGGTCCACAGCTTCTTGTCCTTGCGCGCGCTGTTGCGCGAGACGACGGCGTGGGCGGCGTCGAGGATCAGCTGGGTCGAGCGGTAGTTCTGTTCGAGCTTGACGACCGCGGTGTCGGGCCAGTCGCGCTCGAAGTCAAGGATGTTGCGCAGGTCGGCGCCGCGCCACGAATAGATCGACTGGTCGTCGTCCCCGACCACACACAGGTTGTGGTGCTTCGCGGCGAGAGCCCGGACCCAGAGGTACTGCGCACGGTTGGTGTCCTGGTATTCGTCGACGTGGAGGTACCGCCAGCGCTCCTGGTACTTGGCGAGCACGTCGGGCGCCTCGTCGAACAGCCGGACGGCCTCCAGCAGCAGGTCATCGAAGTCGAGCGCGGCAGCCTTGTGCAGGCGCTCGCGGTACCGGGTGGCCAGCCCGGCGATCAGGCGCTCGCGATGGTTCGCCGCGTGGTCGGACAGGAACGTTGGGTCGAGCATCTCGTTCTTCGCCCGGCTGATCGCCCCCAGCACCACGCTTGGGCGGAACTCGCCGGTCAACGGCAGGTCCTCCTCGCGCAGGATCTGCTTCATCAGCGCCTGCTGGTCGTCCGTGTCGTAGATGACGAACCGGCGGCTGATCCCGATGGCCTCGCCGTCCTGGCGCAGGACCCGCGCGCAGAGGGCGTGGAACGTGCCGGCCATCACGTCGCGGCCGCCCTCGCCGACCAGGCTGATGATCCGCTCGCGCAGCTCGGCGGCCGCCCGGTTGGTGAACGTGACCGCCAGGATCCGCCACGGGGCGACGTCCTGCACGCCCACCAGGTAGGCGATCCGGTGCGCGAGCACGCGCGTCTTGCCGGATCCGGCACCGGCCAGGATCAGCAGCGGTCCCTCCGTGGTCGTGACCGCTCGAGCCTGTTCAGGGTTGAGGGCGCGGACGATCTGCTCGGTGCGGGCGGCACGCGCGGCCGCCATGGCGATCGGATCCGGCCGGGAGCGGACCGAGGGGTCCTCCTCGATGGCACCCGCCGCATCGCGCACCCAGGCGGGCTCCTCCGGCGCCCCGGCAGGGACGTCGGCCAGCTCCGCGAAGGCGGTGCCGGCCGTCTCGGAGATCGCTTCGAGCGAGCTGTCGCCGGATCGGCGTCGTCGGGTGGGATTCACCCGCTCATTGTAGGAGGGGCCGCTCTCCAGGCGGTCGTGCGACGCCCGGGTGGTCGACGCGGGGGAACCCTATGAGGAAGGCTGGACCTGGTCTGCCGGTGGCGCGCTGACCGACACCGCCTCGTCCCACTTGGAGAAGGTCAGATCGATCGTGATCGAACCCTGGTCGCCCATGGCGACGCTCGCGGCGAGCCCGGCCAGGCGGTTGCTGTCCTTCTCGACCCTGATCGTCAGGTTCAGGCTGGCGGCGCTGAGGTCGACCGGCAGCGCGCTGGCTGCGGCCCCATCGGCACCGAGCGCATTCAGCTCGTTTGGCGTGAGCTCGATCTTGACGGTGTAGCACTGCGTGCTGCCGCAGGCGACGTCATCGCCCTTGACCGGATCCACGCCGGGCTGCGAGAGCGCCTCGCCGATCCTGTCGACCAGGCTCCTGCTATCCGTCGGGTTGACCGGGAGCGAGTCGGCGGCCTTCTGGCTCTGGAACTTGTCACCGGTCAGCGAGGTCTTCACGTACGACGTTTCGCCGATCTGGATCAGCTCGCCCGACAGACCCAGCAGTGCCGGCACGGCAAAGGTGGCGTGGGCGTTCCCGGCTGTCAGATCGACGTCGGCGGCGGCCGTCGTGCCGGTGAGGGAGATCGCCGCCCCGGGTGCTCCGGTGCCACCGAGGTCCGCCTTGATGCTGCCTTCGAGGGTTGCGTCGACGTGGACGCTCTTGGCGGCCTGGGCCGTGCGGACGGCAGCCGTCACGATCTCCTTCGGGTCGGTCAGGGCCGGTGCCGAGGCCGCACCGCAGGCGGTGACGACGATCGACGCAGCGGCCAGCAGGCCGAACAGGCGGCCGAGACGACGGGTGGTTGGCGACATCTACTGGTCCCCCTCGGGTGGTCCTGACGGCGGTCCGCGCCGGGATGACGTTCGACGACAGGGTCCCTTCCGTCGCGGTGACCTGTCAACTGGCCGAAGGTCACCAGGACGGGTCTGAGCCGAACTGGGCAACGGCCTGGTGCGCGGCGCCGAGGTGGCCGTGGTCGGCAACGAGGAACCTCCGCTCCCACGGGCCTACAATCCGGCCGACGAGGAGGGCAGCATCCGTGGCCAGCACGCCATCCACCCATATCACTCGCGACCGGTTTCACCTCGCCTGGGACCCGGCCATCCCGCCGATCGAGAAGGTCCCGAGCGGCTCCATCGTCACGTTCGACCTGCTCGACGCGAGCGGTGGGCAACTGACCGCCGGCTCGAGTCTCGCCGACCTGGCCGCCCTCGACTTCTCGCGCGTCGACCAGGTCAACGGGCCGGTCGCCGTCGAGGGGGCGGAGCCGGGCGGCACGTTGCAGATCGACCTCCTCGACTTCCGGCCGGCCGACTGGGGCTGGACCGCCAGCATCCCCGGGTTCGGGCTGTTGACCGACGACTTCCCGGACCCCGTCCTCCGCGTGACCCGGATCCCCGCCAGCGGGCCCGCGGAATTCCTGCCCGGGATCCGGGTCCCGGTCGTGCCGTTCTGCGGCGAAGTCGGTGTCGCGCCGGAGACGGGGCCCCGGTCCACGATCCCTCCGGATCTGCACGGCGGGAACATGGACACACGCCACCTGACCGCCGGTGCGACGTTGTTCCTGCCCGTCTTCCATGCCGGCGCGCGGCTGTCGATCGGCGACGGCCACGCGGCCCAGGGCGACGGAGAGGTGTGCGGCACGGCGATCGAGACACCGATGCGGGCCACGCTCCGGCTGACCGCCCGTCCGGATCTCCACCTGTCCGGCCCCGAGTTCCTGACCGCAGCCGGGCTACTGGCGGACATGCCCGTCGGCCGGCGCTATGCGACCGACGGCATCGGTCCGGAGCTCGTCGGGGCGGCGCGAGATGCGGTTCGGCGGATGATCGACTGGCTCGGTCGCGAGCACGGCCTGGCGGCCGCGGATGCCTATCTCCTGTGCAGTGTCGCGATCGACCTGCGAATCAGCGAGATCGTCGACATGCCGAACTACGTGGTCACGGCCCACTGCCCGCTGTCGATCTTCGACTGATCGGTGGCGGCCCGGAGGCCGCCACCCAGGCCGGGATCAGGAATCGGTGATGGCGTCACCGAGACGTGAGATCGCCTCGGGCTTCCGGCTCCGCAGGACGAAGTACAGGATGGCACCGACGACCATCCAGACCGCGACCAGCGGCGGTACGTAGCTGTACGGCTCGGTCAGCGCCGGAATCGGCACGTCGAGGATCGGGATGGTGATCCCGCCGAGGACCGAGATGAACGCCGGGATCATCGCCAAGACGCCGATGACCGGCACCAGCAGATGCTTGACCGGGTTGAGCTCGCTTCGTCGCTCGCCCAGGAAGAACCCGATCGCCGCCAGGTTGATGGCGATGTACATTCCCGCGAACAGCAGCCCGAGCGCGTAGCCGATGAAGATGTAGGTCGTCAACGGCCCGCCCGTCGAGACACCCTGGAAGCCGAGCCCGAGGACGACGGTCAGGACGATCCCGAGCAGGCCCTGGGCGTGGACGGCGTTCACGGGCGTCCGGTGGGTGGGATGGACCTCGCCGAGCCAGGCCGGCAGCAACCGGCTGCGCCCGAGCGAGAAGATCGAGCGGGTCGACGCGGTCGCGCCCGAGTTGGCGTTGGCCAGCGAGCTGTTGACGATCGCGAAGATCACCAGCAGGCTGCCGATCCCGGGCAGGACCTCCTCCGCCATCCCGCCCCACGGATCCGCGTTGTTGAAGCCGAGGAAGTCGGTGGCCATCTTGTCGGGGCCGAAATAGACGGTCGCCGCGTAGTAGCAGAAGACGTAGAAGATCCCGATCAGGATCGCCGACAGCATGACCGCCCGAGGGATCGTCCGCTTCGGGTCGCGGGTCTCCTCGCCGAGCGGTGCCGCGGCCTCGAAACCGACGAACGCGAGCAGGCAGAAGACCATGCCCCGGAACGCCGGCAGGTAGTTCCCGTCGGCCGGGATGAAGACCGACACGGTGTTGCGCGACCCGGCGTTGATCACGAGCAGGGCCGACACCACGACGAAGATCGCGATCTCGATCAGCCCCAGGCCAATGCCCACCCGGGTCGAGAGCGCGATCCCGCGGTAGACCAGCCACCAGACGACGAGCCCGCACAGTACCGCCAGCGGCAGCCAGAGCAGGTCGGCACTGAAGCCGGTGATCGTCGTGATCAGGGCCGCCCCGAACAACCCGAACGACGCATACAGGGCCGGCGGCACCAGCGGCTCCGCCAGGGTGAACGCCCAGGCCATGAGCCACCCGAAGAACGAGCCAAGACCTCGGCTGACATAGGTGTACATGCCGCCGGCGGACGGCAGGTGTGCCGCGAGCTGGCCGATCGAGTAGGCCGTGAACAGGCAGGCGATCAGCGCGAAGACGACCGCCAGCGGCGTGATCCCCCCGGCGAGGCCGGTCGCGGCCCCGATGGACAGGGCCGTCGCCACTGCCGGCGCCATGTGGGTGATGGACTGGAAGAGGACCTCGGGTAGCCCGATCGCGCCGCGTTCGAGGCCCACCGTCGTGTTGGTTGCCGCCATGCCAACCTCCGCATGTGTCGGGCTCCCCTCCGCCTGGGCAGCGCCTTGCCCGACCGTGGCGAGAGTCTAGGCAATCGAATCCAGCCCGTGAAGCCCAGATTCCTTCCGGGTATCGCCTCCGCCTGGAATCGAACGGCCCCCGGCGAAGCCGGGGGCCGACAGGTTGCGGAGCGCGAGGCCCGGACTAGAAGTCCATCCCTCCGCCGCCGCCGTGGCCGTGATCGCCGCCACCGCCGTTGCCCTTGTCCTTCTCGGGCATGTCGGTGACGAGCGTCTCCGTCGTCAGGACCATGGCCGCGATGGAGGCCGCGTTCTGCAGCGCCGAGCGGGTCACCTTGGCGGCATCGACGATCCCCTTCTTGAAAAGGTCGCCGTACTCGCCCTTGAGCGCGTCGTAGCCGTGGCCGGGCTTGAGGCCCTTGACGTGGGCGACCACGACCTCGCCGGACTGGCCGGCGTTGTCGGCGATCTGCCGGGCAGGCGCCTCGAGCGCCTTGCGCACGATGTCGACGCCGACCTGGGCGTCGCCCTCGAGCTTCAGCTTGTCGAGCGCGGGGATCGCCTGCAGGAGGGTGGTCCCGCCGCCGGCGACCAGGCCCTCCTCGACGGCCGCGCGGGTCGTCGAGAGCGCATCTTCGATGCGGTGCTTCTTCTCCTTGAGCTCGACCTCGGTGGCCGCGCCGACCTTGATCACAGCGACGCCACCGGCCAGCTTGGCCAGGCGCTCCTGGAGCTTCTCCTTGTCGTAGTCCGAGGTGGTGTCCTCGATCTGGACCTTGATCTGGGTCATCCGGGCCTTGATCTGGTCCGGCTTGCCCTCGCCGTCCACGATCGTCGTGTCGTCCTTGGTGGCGACGACCCGACGGGCCGCGCCGAAGTCCTCGAGGGTGACCGAGTCGAGCTTGCGCCCGATCTCTTCGCTGATCAGCGTGCCGCCGGTCAGGATCGCGATGTCGCGGAGCATCTCCT
>JBGPVC010000020.1:0-29646 GCA_041491485.1 Candidatus Limnocylindria bacterium | reverse complement strand
CATCCCGCACCGCCACGACCTGTCCTCGCTGCGGGTGCTCGGGTCGGTCGGCGAGCCGATCAACCCCGAGGCCTGGATGTGGTACCGCGAGCACATCGGTGGCGACCGGGCGCCGGTCGTGGACACATGGTGGCAGACGGAGACCGGCCAGATCCTGATCACCCCGCTCCCCGGCGTGACGACCACGAAGCCGGGCTCCGCGACCTTTCCGTTTCCGGGCATCGATGCCGACGTGGTCGACGCCGACGGCAACTCCGTCCCCAGGGGCGGCGGAGGCTACCTCGTCCTGAAGCGGCCCTGGCCGGCCATGCTGCGCGGGATCTACGGCGACCCCGCGCGCTACAAGGAGACGTACTGGACCCGATTCCCGGGGATGTACTTCGCTGGCGACGGTGCCAAGCGCGACGCGGATGGCTACCTGTGGCTGCTTGGTCGCGTCGACGACGTCATGAACGTGGCCGGACACCGGATCTCCACGACCGAGGTCGAGTCGGCGCTCGTCGACCACCGCTCGGTGGCCGAGGCGGCCGTGGTCGGCAAGAAGGACGAGATCAGCGGCCAGGCAATCTTCGCGTTCGTCATCCTCAAGGCCGACCAGGAGCCGTCCGACGCCCTCGCGCTCCAGCTTCGCGAGCACGTGGCCTACGTGATCGGACCGATCGCGCGACCGAAGTTCCTCATGTTCGTTCCCGACCTGCCCAAGACACGGTCCGGGAAGATCATGCGGCGCCTGCTGCGCGACATCGCCGAGGGACGGGTCCTGGGCGACACCACGACGCTGGCGGACGCGACGGTGGTCGATATCATTCGCGACAACACGGGCGCGGCGGAGGAGTGACGTGCCGTTCGACTTCCTGAGGCGACGAAAGGAGCCCCCGGCAACGACCGCGGAGGGATCGGCGCCGCCGGTGCCGGCCGTCGCGGCGGGCGGGATCGCCTTCGACGGGATGACCGATGAATGGCGGCTGATCGGGCGCATGCTCATCGACGGCCGGCTGTCCGATGCACTCAACAAGCGCGAGCCGATCGAGATCGCGGACGTCCAGTGGGCGCCGATGGACGGCACCGCGCCGCTTGCTCCGGCACCAAGCCTCAAGACGGTGGATCCGTACGACCTGGTCCTGGTGCTGGCCGGCGAGGATTCCCTGCCGGCGATGTCGGACCAGGAACGGTCGGCCCACCGCATCCACAAGGTGACCTACGAGGTGGCCCTCGAAGTCCCGCCGTACCGGGTGGTCGGGACCGTCCAGCTCTATCCCGGCTACGAACCGGCGCGCCTGCTCGACCGGTCGAATGACATGTTCGTGGCGGTCATCGACGCGACCGCCACGATGGGCGGCAAACCGGTCAGCCCGCCCGGCACAGACGTGATCCTCGTCAATCGGGCGTACCTGCGCGGC
The DNA here is from genome assembly GCA_041491485.1 of Candidatus Limnocylindria bacterium. Lineage (GTDB taxonomy): Bacteria > Chloroflexota > Limnocylindria > Limnocylindrales > CSP1-4 > SPCO01. Next base: position 28,246 of record JBGPVC010000020.1, on the reverse strand, counting down.
GTCGACCAGGTGGACGCGCGAACAGGCGAGCGCCACGCGAAGCTGCCCGGGGGTTCACTCGGTGGCGCCCAGTGGAGCGACAAGACTCGCTAGGTCGACTCCCGGCGCGGTTCAGGCCTGGACGGCGGCTCTCGCTCGGGTCGGCAGGCGGAAGCCCCTGTTGACCTGCTCGGCCTTCGCTGGGACGCCGAGCACCCGATCCGACAGGGTGTCGAATTCGGCGGTGATCTTCTCGCGGGGGAACATCTCGATGACCGTGCGACCCTCGTTGGCCGCACGGACGAACAGGAGCCCGCCGGACCGGATCTGGGCAAACGCCGGCATCCCGACGGTTCGCTCCATCGCCTCGACCGACACCCCACTGTTGGCCCGATTCACCACCATCGACAGACGCTCTCGGCAGCCGAGGGCACCAGCCACATCCCGCAGCTGCACCGCGGCTCGAATGGCCGGGACGTCCGGGGTGACCGGGACGAGGATCTTGTCGGCCTCCTCGAAGATGGCCCGGTTCAGGGTGCTGTAGGACGGGTGCAGGTCGACGACGATGACGTCGTACCCACCACGGGCCGCGGCGATCGCCGCGGCGACGCGGGTCGGCTCGAGCACCTCGGTGTGAATGGGGGAATCGGTCAGGGAGACCACGCAAAGGCCGGACCCATGGTGCGCGGCAAGCTCGGTGAGGGTCTCGGCCGGGCCTCCCTCGGCTTCGTCCCGCCAGCTGTCCGCGACGGTCCGAATGGCCTCGATCCCGAACGAGGTCGTCACGTGGCCCGTCACGGTATCAGCATCGATGAGCAGGACGGATTTGCCCTTCCGTTCCTGGAGCGACGCGGCCAGGTTCGTCGCCACGGTCGTCTTGCCGACGCCGCCCTTGGGATTGAAGACCGCGATCACGGTCGCCCGGCGCTTCCAGCCGTCATGGCCATCCGGCCCGGCGCGCAAGATCGGGCCGCTGCCGTCGTCGACCGTCTCGCGTCGGATGCACATCGCCTCGATCCGCCATCGGATCGAATCGGCCGAATACGGCCTCGTGAAGTACTCGTTGCCGCTCCCGTCGTCGGGCATCTCGATCATCTGCTGATAGGCACTGGTCGGGATCACGATGAGGGCGGGGATGGGACGAATCGCGTGCTGAATCGCATACCAGTATTCGCCGACCAGCTCCTCATCCGACTCGCCGTCGAGGATGGCGACAGCAACGTCGCGCCGCGTCGCCAGCGTAGCGGTCAACTCCGCTGGCTCTTCGACCGCGATGACGTCGAAGCCCGCAGCGTGCAGCTCAGCGCTGACCGGGACCGATTCGCTCGGCGGCAGAACGATGACGACGGCTGGTCGAGCCAATTGACGACTCCTCGAGGTTGGCTGGTGGGTTAGCCGGCCGCGTCGCGATCCGTCGTCGAGACCTGGATCTCGCCGTCGGATTGGCCGCTGATCTTGGATTCAAAGCCGGACATGGCGACGATCGCGGTGCCGAGCTGGAAGCCGGAGTCGTGGCCGACGGTAAAGACGAACTCGCCATCGGGACCCGAGGAGACGGCGATCGACCAGACGCCACTGATCCGAGCGAGGCTGCGCTTGAAATTCGCGATGCTGGCGACGCTGATCAGACCGGCGACGACCACCCGCGTCGAGGTCTGACCGCCAACAGAGAGCGGAGCGCCGTCGAGGTCGGTCAGAGGCTCGTTCGTTCCCGCATCCGTTGCGTCGCTCGCGGCCTCGGCCGATGGTTCGGCCTCCTGGTCTTCAGCCAGCGCGCCGAGGTCCCCATCGAAGGACAGCGCTTCGGCCTCAGCTGCCGCAAAATCGATCTCCGTTTCGGCGACGGGCGCGGCCAGATCCTGTACCGGGGCCGGTTCCGACCACGCAACCGATGTTGGTGAGACCGGCGTCGGTGTGGCGATGATGGAGGCGGCCACCGCCTCCAGGCTGGGCGGATCGGGCATCGTCTCGGCCATCGTGGCAATCCGCGTCGGATCTTCCTCGCCATTGAGACGATCGAAGAAGGCGCCCATCTCGGTCTCGAATGCGGCGACCACGGCGGTCACGCGCTCGGCGCGGGCCTCCACGGTGGAAGCGTGGGCCTCTATCTCGGCGTCGAGACCGGTCTTGCGCGCGGCAACGCGCCCCTCGGCCTCCTCGCGGATCCGGGCGATCTCGGCCTTCGACCAATCACGGATCGCGGCGACGTCGTCGTCGGCCTTGCGGCGCAGGTCGGCCACTTCGGTCGTGGCGCTGGCGTGGATCTCCTCCACGACGGCCTTGGCCTCCGCCTGGAAGCGCTCCATGGTTTCGTTTCGCGCGTGCTCCGCGGCGGCCTGCATGGCATGACTCAGCTCGGCCATGAACTTGGTCGCGCGGCGAGCGGGCGCGGGACCCGACGGCTCCGACAGGGACGACGATGTGGCTGGAGCGGCGGTCTCGATCATGTCGGGTGTCTGCGTCTCCTCGCTGTCGTGCATGTCACTGCTTTCGCTTGACGCATCGACCGTCGGCTCGGATGGCTCGACCGGGAATTCCAGGTGCTCGTCGGACTCGGTCGGTCCAGAGCTCCACGGGAGCCGGAAGGAAGGTCGCGTCTCGGTGCTGGCCATGGGGCGAGATCCTCGTTGTCGGAATGGTCGGACAGGTGAGCCCGATCTCCGGTGCGTGGACGCATCGTTGCAGCGGCGGGGGGTCCGGTGCAGTTGGCTAGAGGTACCAGCGGTCTGGGCCGGTGGTACCGCCCACGCGCGGCCGTCGGTTCTCGGTCGGGGGGCTACCATGGCCCGATGCTCCAAGCCAACGGGTTCGACGGCCGCCCCGGCGTGACCGACACGCTCGGTCGAGCGCTGCGCGACCTGCGCATCTCGGTGACCGACCGCTGCAATTTCCGCTGCACGTACTGCATGCCCCGGGAGATCTTCGGTCGCGACTACGAGTTCCTGCCGAAGGACCAGGTGCTCAGCTTCGAGGAGATCGAGCGGCTGGCCCGGGCATTCGTCGGGCTCGGCGTCGAGAAGCTGCGGATCACCGGTGGCGAGCCGCTCGTCCGGCGCGACCTGCCCGACCTGATCGCGATGCTTGCCGCCATCCGCGGACCCGAAGGCGGACCGCTCGATCTGACGCTGACCACCAACGGGTCTGCGCTGCGGGCGCTCGCCCGGCCGCTCGCGGACGCCGGTCTGCGGCGCGTGACCGTCAGCCTGGATTCGCTCGACGACGCGGTCTTCGGGGCGATGAACGGGATCGACTTCCCGGTGGAACGGGTGCTCGACGGGATCGCGGCGGCGGGCGAGGCGGGCCTCGCCCCGATCAAGGTCAACATGGTCGTCCGGCGCGGGATCAACGAGTCGAGCGTGCTGCCGATGGCGGCCTGGGCCCGCGATGCCGGCGTGATCCTGCGCTTCATCGAATACATGGACGTCGGGCATTCGAACGGTTGGCGCCTCGACGAGGTCATGCCGGCGAGCGAGCTCGTCGCGATGATCCGGTCCGCCTGGCCGATCGAGCCGGCCGACCCGCTCTACCGCGGCGAGGTCGCCGATCGCTGGCGCTACACGGATGGCCGGGGCGAGTTCGGCGTGATCGCGTCGGTGACACAGCCGTTCTGCCGGGACTGCACGCGGGCGCGGGTCTCGGCCGACGGCAAGGTCTACACGTGCTTGTTCGCCGTGGACGGGCACGACGCGAGGGCGGTGCTGCGCTCGGGCACCTCCGACGCCGAGCTGGCCACCTTCATCGCGGGGATCTGGGCACGCCGCGGCGACCGCTATTCCGAGCTGCGTTCGGCGGCCACCTCGAGACTGCCCAAGGTCGAGATGTTCGCGATGGGCGGCTGAGCACGCAGCGGTCGCCTTGTCCACAGGCTGTCCACACGCGTCGACAAGTCGTGGAAGGCGCCGCCCGGCGGCGCCGTGAGTTCGTGGATAACCGCGTTGACCGTCCACAATCAGGGCCGCTACCGTACGTCTCAGCCCGAAGGGGCCGACAGGATCGAAGGACCCGAGATCGCATCAAGGACCTCCGCTCCGCCGCCGGTCGCTTCGGGCGCTTCGTTACCCGCCTGCGAGGGTCGTCTGACCGCGGCCGTCCAGCGCGGTTCGCCCGACGGGACGTGATCGGCATCCCGGTGTCGATAGTCCCGTCGGGCCGACGAAGCCGTGCGGCCCCGACCGTCTGGCGTTGGATGTGTTGTGGAGGTCGGCATGCCTGAGGTTCCCGAGCCATCCGGATCCCTGGATCCGTCGCGGCCGATCTGGCCGGCCGACCAGCCGGCGCGGCTCGCCGCCCTCGTCACGGCGGTCCGTGCACGGACGGCCCTGGTTCCCGAGATCGGCATCGTGCTCGGGTCCGGGTTGGGCGGCCTGGCTGACGAGCTCGACGGACAGGTCGCGATCCCGTTCGCGGAGCTGCCGGGTTGGCCGGCTGCCACCGCGCCGGGCCACGCCGGACGACTGCTTCTGGGCCACCTCGCCGGCCGGCCGGTCGTGATGCTCCAGGGCCGGTTCCATCTCTACGAGGGCAACGATCCTGGCCTGGTCGTCCAACCGGTGCTCCTGTTCCAGGCCCTGGGGGCGCGGGTGGTGGTCCTCACCAATGCCGCCGGCGGGCTCGATCCGAGCTTCGGCCCGGGCACCCTGATGGTCATGCGCGACCACATCAACCTGACCGGCCGGAACCCCCTGATCGGACCGAACGCGGGCGGCCTGGGCGAACGCTTCACCGACCTGACCGAGGCCTGGAGCGCCAGGCTCCGCGTGCGGCTCCACGCGGCGGGCGACACCGAGGGCGTCCCCCTCGCCGAGGGGGTCTACGTCGGCCTGCTCGGCCCCAACTACGAGACGCCGGCCGAGGTCCGGATGCTGGCCGGCCTCGGTGGTCATGCGGTCGGGATGTCGACCGTGCTCGAATGCATTGCGGCTCGCTGGGTCGGGCTGGAGGTCTGCGGCGTCTCGCTCGTGACGAATCCCGGGGCGGGGTATTCGGGCGTGCCGCTGACCCACGCGGAGGTCCTTGCCGCCGGGGCCGTAGCGGGACCGCGACTCGCCCGTGTGATCCGTCGCTTCGTGGCGGACCTGGAGGAGGATGACCGAACGGACGGCTGAAGGTTGCTGTCAGGCGAAGGTTCGCGCATGGTGCCTGTGAGTCAGCACATCCTTGTCGAAGGATCGCCAAGCACCCGGTGGTAGTGGGTTGGTGATCCCGGAGCAACACCAGGGGATCGAGTGCCTTCTCGTTGGGACACGCAGAGACCAGGGGGCCGTCGTCGCGTGCCTGAAGGGTCCAGTGCTGACTGGGAGTCACGTCAGGGAACCGAGGCAAACCCCCACACGCGTGGACGCGAATCCGCTGAGTGAAGGACACACGTGGCTCCCTGGCCCGGAGCCGGCGACAGGCAGCTCCCGGCCCGGCCCGCGGCCCGGCCAGCTTAGGCGACCGGCAGCTCCCGGCCGGCGGCCCGGGCCGCCGCGCTCTTCTCCGCCCACGCTGCGAGGACCTGGTCCTTGTGCGGCCGGATGGGGCAGTGCCCGTCGCGGTTGTTGAACTCGTCACAGTAGCCGAGGGGCACGCACTTCGGGGCGAGGAAGCTGCCCAGGAACGGCGAGACCGCAAAGATCTCGTGGCGGATCAACTGGAAGAGCCGGCGGATCTCCCATTGCGCCATCGTGCACAGGCGCAGGCCGGACATGTGGATGAGCGCCCGCAGGTTCGTCGTCATGACCAGGTTCGTCCGGGTCGCGTTCGGGAAGACGAAGCGGGCATCCTCGCCCGGCACGCCGGCCTTGAGCATCTCGCCGTACAGTCCGAGCGCCCCCTCGACCTGCTCCTCGAACCGCTCGCGCAGCTCCGGATCACCCTCGGCGATCGAGTGGGGGAGCATCGTCGCCGCGCCCTTGAACTTGACGTAGCGCTGGCTCTGCTGGTCGAACGCCACGCCCGCCCGGTGGCGAACGAGCTGATGCGAGAGCGTCCGCGAGACGCCGCTGATCGCAAACGTGAAGACCACGTGCTCGATCGTCGAGCCGTGCCCGGATTCGATGACGGACCCGATCAGCTTCTGCATCTTGAGGGGATCGAAGTCGCCGGCCAGCGCGCGCCGGAAGATCTCGTCGGGATCCTGCTCGGAATAGCAGGTTCGGCAGGCCGTGTAGATCACCGGCACGTAGTAGCGCTCGACGATCTCGCGGTTCGGGAAGAGCAGCGTCGCGCGCATGCCGAGGTCGCGGCGGCCGGGATTCCGCGGAATCGTGCTCTTCTGGCGGGCGGGTTCCGGGGTCGTGGACGGGACGGTCATCGAAGGGCCAGTCTAGTCGAGCCGGCGCGTCCCGGCTGAGGACGATCGGCCGCCGTCAGCCGGCACTCCCGAGGACCGCCGCGAGGTCCTCGAGATACCCGATCCAGTAGCCCTCGTGATCGTCGCGAGCCGAAGCATCCAGCCCGGCCTCCGACCATCCGCCGTGAACCAGGGTCACCCTGGACCCGCCACGCTCGAGGGGCTCCACCGACCAGCTGACGACGGTCTGCTGGCCCGGTTCGGCGTCGGCCCACGCCCAGGTGTGCGCGAAGCGCCGGCCCGGCTCGAGCTGGGTGACCACGCCCTCGACGATGCTCCCGTCGCCGAAGTCGATTCGATAGGCGGCCCCCACGTCGCCGAGCGGCGGGACGTCCGTGAACCACTCGGCAACGCGCTCGGGGACCGTCAAGGCCGCCCACGCATCGGCGGGCGCAGCGGGCGTCTCGATCTCGATCAGGATCGGCGGGAGCGTGGCCGTCATCGGGGTCATGCTAGCTCGGCGGGTCGCCGTGCGGGGCGAGCGGCTCGCTCCCCTCGAGCGCGTAGGCAACCGCCTGGTCGAGGGTCATCGCGGCGCCCTCGGCGCCCAGGCGCTCGAGCTCGTCGGCGGCCATGTGCGACCGAACGCCCGGTCGCACGCCGGTCTCGAAGGTGTCCTCGACGTAGCTGGCCAGGCCCGTCCCCGTTTCGGTCGTGAGGTTGCGGGCGGCCCCGCGGAGCCGCGCGGCCCGGTCCAGCTCGCCGGTCGCCACCGCGACCGCCGACATGTCGTCGAGCGTCATGGTCAGGCCGGCCGCGTCCCCCGCGGCATGGAAATGCCGGATGGCGTGCTCGATGTGCTGGCGCGCCTCGTCGACCTCACCGTTGCGCAGCAGCCCGCTCCCGAGCATGTGGAGCGCCCAGGCTTCCATGGTCAGGTCCTGCGTGCGACGGAACATCTCGAGTGCCCCGCGGAACTCCACCGTGCCATTGGCCGCCCGGTTCCGGAAGTAGTGGTAGTTCCCAAGCGCCCATAGCGCGTTCGCCTCGCCGAGCAGGTCGCCGAGCTCGTGGTAGCGCCGCCGCGCCTCCTGGATGTAGCCGAAGCCGATGCCGCCGGCGTCGGGATCGGGACCCTCGGGCGACTGTCGCACGGCGAACTCGAACGACGCGTTGTAGTAGGCGTTGGCGATCTCCGCTTCATCGCCGATCGACAGCCAGAGGTCGAGCGCTTCGCGGTATCGCGCGGTCATCTCGGGGATGTCGCCCTGCCACCAGCAGATGCCGCCGAGCGCCTCGGCCAGCCTGGCCCGCAGCCGCGGTTCGTCGTGCGACCATGGCTCGGCCTCCATCGCCAGGAGCCGCCGCCTGGCCTCGGCCAGGTGGCCGCGCTTCTGCCAGAAGCGCCACATCGCGAAGCCGAGGCGGATCGCCGTCGCCGGATCCGGCCGATCCATGGTTCGATCGAGCACCGCCCGGATGTCGTCGTGCTCGAGCTCCAGGCGGTCGAGCCAGCGGCGCTGGTCGGCGCCGGCGATCTCGGTCGCGGCCCGTTCCGCCAGTGCGAGGTACCAGTCGCGGTGGCGATCCTGGATCGCGACCGTCTCGCCACGCTCTGCCAGGTGCTCCTCCGCGAATTCGCGGATCGTGTCGAACAGTCGGAACCGCGGCTCGCCGTCGCCCGCCTCTTCCACCTTGAGCAGGCTCTGATCGGCGAGTGCCATCAGCCCGTCGACGAGCTCACCGCCGATCTCCGTGGCGGGCCCGCAGACGGCCTCGGCCGCTTCGAGGTCGCAGCCGCCGGCGAAGACCGAGAGCCGATCGAGCAGGCGGCGTGCATCCTCGTCGAGCAGGTCGTAGCTCCACGCGATCGCGCCGCGCAACGTTTGTTGCCGGGCGGGCAGGTCGCGGGCACCGGCGGCCAGCACGTCGAGCTGGTGCTCGAGGCGAGCGAGGATGGCATCCGGGGAGAGGAGCTTGATCCGGGCCGCGGCCAGCTCGATGGCCAGTGGCATGCCGTGGAGACGGGCGCTGATCGCCGCCACGGCGGGGGCATTGGCGTTGGTCACGGTGAACCCGGGACGAACGGCGACCGCTCGCTCGATGAACAGTCGCACGGCCGCGTACTGCGCGAGGGCCGCGGGGTCGAGCGCGCGTGACTCGGCCGTCAGTTGGAGCCGATCGAGTCCGCTCAGCTGGCTCAGGTCGGGTGGCGTCGGGAGGCCGGGAACGGGGTACTCCTGCTCCCCCGAGACGCGCAGCGCCGCGCGGCTGGTGACGACGACCTTGAGCTCCGGCGCGCTGCGCAGGAGGTCGCTGACCATCGGCGCGGCCGCGGCGACCTGCTCGAAGTTGTCGAGGACGAGCAACAGACGCCGGTCGAGCAGCCAGTCCGACAGGGTGTCGGCGATTGGCCGCGCACCGCTCTCGACCACACCGACGGCCGTGGCAATCCGGGAGAGGACCAGCATGGGGTCCCGGATCGGTTCCAGGGGCACGAAGAAGACCCCATCGGGAAACGCGTCGGCGACGGTCGAGGCGAGCTGCAGTGAGAGTCGCGTCTTGCCGGTCCCCCCGGGCCCGGTCAGGGTCAGCAGGCGGGTCGTGGACAGGAGTCCTGCGGCCTCCTCGAGCTCGGCCGCGCGCCCGACGAACGTGGTCAGCTGCGTCGGCAGGTTGTTGGGCCGGGCGTCGGGCGTGCGCAGTGGCGGAAAGTCGGTCGGCAGGTCGTCGGCCTCCACCTGGACGACGTGCTCCGGGCCGAGCAGGTCCTTCAGGCGATAGGCGCCGAGATCCCGAAGGCGAATCTCGGGCGGCAGGTGGGCCTGGACGAGACCGCGCGTCGCGTCGGAGAGGAGGACCTGGCCGCCATGCCCGACGGCGGCGATGCGGGCGGCGCGATTGATGTCCAGGCCGACCAGGCTGTCGCCGGCAAGCTCCGCCTCTCCGGAGTGAATGCCGATTCGGACGCGAACGGTCTCGCCGTCAGCCCACGGCTCTGTCGTCAGTCCGCGCTGGGCCGCCACGGCGGCGGCCACCGCCGACCGGGCGCTCGCGAAGACCACGAAGAACGAATCGCCCTGGGTGCCCTGCTCGATCCCGTCGTGGGCGCTGAAGGCCTCGCGAAGGATCTGTCGGTGGCGGCCTCGCAGCTCGCCGTAGCGCGCCGTGCCGACCTCCTGCTCCAGCCGCGTCGATCCCTCGATGTCGCTGAACAGGAAGGTGAACGTGCCTCTGGTGATCGGCTGGGTGGCGCTCATGGCCGGCAGCTCCGGGACGGGTCAGTGGTGATGGGCTTCGGACAGCTCGCGGGTGAGCTCGCGCAGCCGGCCAGCCAGCTCGCGCAGGATGGCCATCGCGACGCTCGGTTGCTCGCCGATGACCGCCTCGAACTCCCAGCTCGCGAGGGCCAGGCAGGTCGTGGGCTGGGAGCTGATGACCTGGGCCACCCGCGGCTGCCGGTCGATGACCGACAACTCGCCGAAGAACGCGCCTGGCCCGAGCTCCGCCAGCGTCTCCCCGTCCCGAACGACTCGAACAGCGCCGCTCACCACGATGAAGAAGCCGGTGCCGATCTCGCCTTGCCGGGCCATCACCCGTTCGGCCGGGACATCGACCTCGGTCATCCGATCGGCGATGCGCTCCCGCCCGGCGGCGTCGACGCCGGCGAACAGGCGGGTCTGGGCGAGCAGGTCGGTGATCTGGTCCCGGGTCAGGGTCATGCGGCCTCCGGAGGATATGGTGGGCATGCTGCGCTGTGCGATGGCGGGCCGTCAACACGACTCGGCCCCGCACCGGACCGCGCACTGTGGCACCATGCGAGCGTGGTTGCGCGCGAGGACATGGTGGATGCGATTGCCGGCTTCGCGCTGTTCGCCGACCTCACCGATCCGCAGCTCACGGCAATCGTCCACATCTTCGAGGAGGCGTTCTACGCCGAGGGCGAGCGGGTTCTCCGCCAGGGTCTGACCGGGTCCGGGTTCCACATCATCCTCGATGGGGAAGCGGCCATCATCGTCGACGGCCAGGAGCGGGCCCGGCTGGCCCGCGGCGACTTCTTCGGCGAGGTGTCCGTGATCCTGGGCGAGTCGCCGATCGCCGACGTGGTCGCCACCCGACCGCTGCGCTGCCTGGTCCTGTCCGGGCCTCGTGTCGAAACCTTCCTGGTCGATCATCCGCGCGTGATGTACCGGATGCTGCAGGTCCAGGCTCGCCGCCTGCGAGCTGCCAACCGATGGCGGAGCTGAGTCGCCCGTTCCCGCCCGGGGAGTACCCGGTGGTCGTGGTCGGGAGCGGTGCGGGGGCTCTCCAGGTCTCGTATTCGCTGGGCCGCCTGGGCGTGAACCACGCCGTGATCTCGGCCGACCCGTCGGCCGGCGGCATGTTCCGCCGGTGGCCGTTCTTCCAGCGGCTCCTGTCGTGGACCAAGCCACACGCACCGGTCGATCGCGGCACGCGCGCCTATGAGCGGTACGACTGGAACAGCCTGCTCGGCGAGACGCCGGAGACCCGGGCGATCCAGCCCGAGTTGATGGACGGCAGCTCGTACTTCCCGTCGCGGCCGGAGATGGAGGCCAATCTCGTCGCCTTCGCCGATCGCGCCGGAGTCGCCGTTCGGTATGGCTGCCGATGGACGGCGACGAAGTTGGAGGAGGACGCCGCAGGGCGACGCTTCGTGCTCGAGACGACGGACGGCCAGTATTCGTGCTCGGCGCTGGTCGTCGCCGTCGGGGTGGCCGAGCCCAGGACACCGCCCGGCCTCGGCATGGAGCTCACCTCGCACTACGCGGACGTCCGTCCGGCCGAGACCTACGCCGGCAAGCGCGTCTTCATCATCGGCAAGCAGAACTCGGGGTTCGAGCTCGCCTCGGGGCTGCTGCCCTGGGCCCGCCAGCTGGTCCTGTCGTCCCCGTCGCCCGCGCGACTGTCGGTCGACACGCGCTCCCTGGTCGGGATCCGGGCACGCTACGTCCAGCCGTACGAGGACCACGTGCTGGGCGGCGGGGTCAGCGTGCTCGATGCGGCCATCGATCGAATCGAACGGGCCGCTGACGGGAGCTTCATCGTCCGGCTCCGGCGGACCGACGGTGGCGCCGACATGGCGATCGAGGCCGACGAGGTGATCGCCGCGACCGGCTTTGTCACTCCGCTCGTTGACCTGCCGGAACTCGGCGTCGCGACGTTCGGGGCCAGCACACTGCCCGCCCAGACGCCGTGGTGGGAGAGCGCGAGCCTGCCCGGCGTCTTCTTCGCCGGGACCATCGGTCAGGGTGCCAAGGGCCTGCAGAAGCACGGGATCCCCGCCAACTCCGGGGCGGTCCACGGGGCGCGGTACAACGCCAGGGTGCTGGCCGGATACCTGGCGAGGACGCGGTTCGGCATCGACCCCGAGCGGCCGCGCGTCGCGCCCGAGGCCGCAGCTGCCTTCCTCGCGACCGAGCTGGCCGAGGGGCCCGAGCTCTTCCACCAGCGCGGCTATCTCGCCCGGGTCCTGACCGCCGATCCTGCCGGGGGCCTTCGTGACGACGGCGTGCAACCCCTGGCCGACGTCCTGGACGCCGGCGGCCCCGACGCTCTGATCGGGACCCTCGAGGCCGACGGTTCCGGCGCGATCTTCCCGGTCATCTATAGCCGGCTCGGCGGCCAGATCGTGGAGCTCGCGATCGAGCCGGACCCGCTGCTGCGCTTCGACACGACCGACACGCGGCTCGCCATCGACGACCTCGCGCGACGCATCGGCAAGGGGTAGTCGGGGCGGGTGACGGCGCGACCGCCGCCGCGCCTCACACCAGACGGCGTGGGATCCGTTCGTGCCAGCCGCGCCGGAAGAATGGCTCGCCGTCCAGGTCCACCTCGAGCTCGACCTGGAGGTCGAAGGTGGACGCGTCGCTCGTCTGTCGCGAGCGTGCCCGGATCTCGGTGTCGAACTCGCGCTCGTGCCAGCGGTAGACGACGTCGGCCGACATCCGGGCACGGGCCGGGTCCGCGTCGCTGGCCGTGAGCCCCAGGGTCTCGGCCGAGTAGAGACGACGCCCGTCGTCGAGCAGGTCCTCGCCACCGTCATGGATCGTGACGGTCACGGTGCCCTCGATCACGTCCTCCTGGATCTGCCATACCGGCGGGTCGCCGGCGCCCTCGGCGCCCACCTCGGGGAGGTCCGCGGGACTGGTCTTGAAGCGCGGGACCACCGTGTCGCCCGGGCCTCCGGCGGGTGGCACGACCGGGAGGATCAGACGCGAGGGGTTGGAACGCCCGCGCCACAGCTCGAACTCGGCGGCTTCCGGCGATGGCCAGATGACCGGCCAGGCGGCCGACGCAACGGAGACCCGCAGCCGGTGCCCCGCGAGGAACCGATAGCCCGCCGGTCGGAGCGGCACGCGGATCTCCTCGACGCGACCGGGCTCCAGGGCTTCCGGGTGCTCGTGCGATCGGCGGTGCGTGAGGTTCAGGATCCCGGCACTGACCTGTGCGGAGGTGCCGTCCGGTGCGACGTCGGCCAGCCGGACCACGGCGCTGGCGACCGAGGCGGATGACGCCAGGTGGAGCACCACCTCCGGGACGCCGAAGATCTCGAGCGGGTCGTCGAGCGGTCCGCTGGTATACGTGGGGCCAAGGCTCTCGTCCGGACGAAGGTCGCGGGCAAGGCCGTTGGGCGGTCCTCCCGCGCCCCACGAGAGCGACGCCCGGGTCCCGACCGCCGGTCGGTGCCGGTAGCGGTCGGCTTCGCTCGACGCGTCCGGCGCTTCGAGCAGCCGCCCGACGAGCGGGAGCTGGCCGCCGGCGAACGCCCACTCGCGCGGCTCGGCCTCGGGATGCGGGTACGCCGTCGCCGCCCTCCAGCGCCCGGGCCATGCGTCGGGAAACGGCTCGGGCTCGGCGAATTCGCGCTCGAACCACACGACGGGAGGTTCCGCATCCGCCCCGTTTGGCAGCTCCTTGAGCCATCGGTCGAAGAAGCGGACGATCTCGTGGAGCTCGTCCAGGTTCGGACCCGGCGTGGCCGACGACGGCAGGCCGTGGACCCAGTTGCCGACGATGGTCCGCGACGGTGCGCGGCAGGCGGATTGCATGCGCATGGCCGCGTCCACGTACGAGTCCATCCAGCCGCCGACGTTGAGGACCGCCGCGTCGATCGCGTCGTAGTCCGGCGCCAGCGAGCCCGGCCGCCAGTACGGTCCGTCGTGCTGCTGGCGCAGCCACTCGAAGAGCCAGGGTGGCGTGGCATCGAGCCGGGCGGCCCACGTGGCTCGCCAGCCTTTACCCACGATCGCCGGGTCGGGTGGCATCGCGTTCATCGCCACCTGGCTCACGGCGTACTGGCTGAGCTCGCTGGCGGTCACGCAGCCGCCGACGTAATGGACGTCGGTCAGGTACCGGTCGTCGGTCGCCTGGATCGGCACGATCGCGCGCAGGTGCGGCGGACGGAGCTTGGCCACCTGGATCGAGGTGAAGCCGCCATAGCTGATCCCCCACATGCCGACCCTGCCGGTGCACCAGGGCTGCGCCGCCAGCCACTCGACGGCGTCGTACCCGTCGCGCGTCTCGGCCTCCGTGTACTCGTCGAGCGCGATGCCGCCAGACGACCCGGTCCCGCGCACGTCCAGCCGGCACAGGACGTAGCCACGCTTGGCGAAGTACGTGCCTCGAGCCACGTCGGCGTTCCGTCGCCAGTTGTCCTTGCCGTAGGGGATCATCTCGAGGATCGCCGGGAAGCGGGCGGCAGGCTCTGCGGCCAGCGGGACCGGGAGCCAGAGATTGGCCGACAGCCGCACCCCGTCGCGGGCCGGGATCCAGACGCCGAGGCGGGTGTCGACCTCGTGCCGAGGTGGGCTCGCGGGGCGGAAGGATTCGATGGCGTCGTCCGGCATCTGCCGGAGTCTAGGCCTCCCCGGGTGGCCCCCACGGCCCCGCCCGCGTCGTGCGACGATGGAGTCGATGGAGGACGAGCACGTGGTCGCCGGCCCGTGGACGCGCCGCACGCGCCGCGTGGCCTACGAGAATCCGTGGATCACGATCTGGCACGACGAGGTGATCAGGCCGGACGGCGAGCCCGGGATCTACGGCGTCGTGCATTTCGCGAACCTGGCGGTCGGGGTGCTCGCGATCGACGACGCTGGTCGGGTCCTGCTGGTGGGGCAGCACCGCTACGCGGTCGACCGGTACTCGTGGGAGATCCCCGAGGGCGGCGTGCCGGCCGGCGAGTCCGCCGAGGACGGCGCCCGGCGCGAGCTGCGCGAGGAGACCGGAATCGAGGCGACCGACTGGATCGAGATCTCCAGGAGCCACCTTTCCAACTCCGTCTCGGACGAAGAGGCCGTCCTGTACCTGGCCACCGGCCTGACGCACGGCGTGGCGACGCCGGACGGGACCGAATCGCTGGCCGTCCGGTGGGTGCCGTTCGACGAGGTCCTGGCGATGACCATGGACGGCCGGATCACCGACGCGATGACGATCCTGGCCGTCCAACGCGCCGCCCTCGCGCGGCTGACCGCCACGGATCCGGAGCCCGTCTGACGTGGCCGCGGATCGGCGGGACTGGGACGCCGTCGTCGTCGGGCTCGGGGCGATCGGCTCGGCCGCGGCCTTCTGGTTGAGCCGGACGCTCGGCGATCGGGTCCTGGCGCTCGAGCAGTTCGAGCTCGATCACCCGAATGGCGCGTCGGCCGACCACAGCCGGATCATCCGGCTCTCGTACCACCGCCCCGACTACGTCCGGCTGGCCAAGCGGGCGTACGAGACGTGGTCGGAGGTCGAAGCCGCGGCGGGCGAGCGAATCGTCACCGTTACCGGCGGGCTCGACCTGTGGCCGGCCGACGCGGCCATCCCGCAGGCGGACTACGTGGAGAGCCTGGTCGCGGAAGGCGTCCCGTTCGAGCTGCTCGACGCCGCGGAGGTCATGCGCCGCTGGCCGCAATGGCGGCTGGAACCCGAGGTGACCGCCCTCTGGCAGCGCCAGGGCGGGCTGGCCGATCCGTTCAAAGGCAATGCCGCGCATCGCCGGCTTGCCCGGGCGCACGGCGCGACCCTGCGCGACCGGACCCGGGTGACGGGCCTGCGCGACGCGGGCTCCGGCGATCTCGAGGTGGAGACCCAGGCCGGCACGTTCCGAACCGGTCGGCTGGTCATCGCCGCCGACGCCTGGACCAACCAGCTGCTCGCCGGGTTCGGTCGCCGGTTGCCGCTCCAGGTCACCCGCGAGCAGGTGACGTATTTCGCGTGTCCCGACCCGGCCCGCTTCGCGCCCGACCGGTTTCCGGTCTGGATCTGGATGGACGACCCGTCGTTCTACGGGTTCCCGACCTACGGCGAAGCCGGTCCCAAGGCCGCCCAGGACTGTGGCGGCTCGCCGGTCGATCCGGACCGGCGCACGTTCGAGCGGGACGAGGCCGCGTTCCGGCGGGTCGTGGGCTTCCTCGACGACCATCTTCCAGGCGCGCTGGGCCCGCCAATCTACACCAAGACCTGCCTCTACACGCTGACGCCGGAACGCGACTTCGTGGTCGACCGGCTGGCCGACCACCCCGGGGTCGTGGTCGCGCTCGGAGCCGGTCATGGATTCAAGTTCGCGTCGGTGCTGGGCCGGATCACGGCCGAATTGAGCATCGGTGGCGACTCCCTGTCCGCACCCGATCTGGAGGCCTTCCGGATCGACCGCCCGATCCTCCTGGAGACCGACCCCGCGACCTCGTGGATGGTCTGAACGACCGATGACGCGCCGTGCGGTTCCTGCCTTGCAACCCACGACCGCGTGTGCCAACGTACCGCTGCTCAACGGGGAACCAGGTCGGAGGTCCGAGGAGGATGCGGGCCCCTGCCAGAGGAGGGACTCGATGCGACCGACCGTGCGCGCTCGATTGATCCGGCTCGTTGGCGCCGGCGCCCTGGCGGGTTCCCTGGTGCTCCCCGCTGCGGCTCCGGTGGCGGCAGCCGACCCGGTCGTCCTCCGCGTCGGGACGACCCAGGACTTCGACGCATCCAACCCGTATCAGACCGCCCTCGTGTCGGGCTACGAGGCGTTCCAGCTCACCTATAACCTCCTCGTCGACTTTGGGCCGAACCTCGAACCGGTCCCCGGCTTCGCCGACTCCTGGGAGCGCGCCGCCGACCGCGTCACGTTCCACATCCGGACCGGGATGAAGTGGTCCGACGGCCAGCCGGCGACGTCGGCCGATGCCTGCTTCAGCTGGCAGCTGGCGGTCGATGCCATCAAGGCCGATTCGAACATCGGCCTCGGGTATCTCGATCCGAACCTCAAGGACGCCGGGGTCACCAAGGTCGAGTGCCCCGACGACCAGACGCTGATCGCCTACACCACCGACCAGTCCGACCGGATCTTCCAGGTCTACCTGCCGATCATTCCCAAGCACATCTGGGGCAAGTTCGACTACAAGACCATCGCCGACCAGAAGTTCGACGCGCCGCTCGTGGGGACGGGGCCGTACACCCTGGCTGAGTGGAAGACCGGCCAGTTCATGCGCTTCGTGCGCAACCCGAACTACTGGGGCACCCAGGGCTTCGCCGACGAGGTCGTCATCCAGGTCTTCAGCAGCGCCGACACCATGGTCCAGGCGCTCAAGTCGGGCGATCTGGACTACGCCCACGATGTCAACGCCGACCAGCTCAAGGCGCTCCAGAACGAGGCGGACATCAAGACCGTCGTCGGGTCGGCCAACGGCTGGACGCAGCTCGCGTTCAACACCTACGGCACCGGGACCGGCAAGACGATCAAAGGGGGCGGCCCATCGACCCCGGCGCTGCTCGATCCCGCGTTCCGCGATGCCCTCGGCTACGCCGTCGATCACCAGGCGCTCGTCGACAAGGTGCTCGGCGGTTTTGGTGATGTGGGCAACACGATCGTGCCGCCGGTGCTCGGACAGTGGCATGTCCAGCCGGACCATCTCCGAACGTTCGACATCGAACTGGCCAAGCAGAAGCTGGACGCCGCCGGCTACAAGCTCGACGCCAGCGGCAACCGGCTCGACAAGGACGGCAAGCCGATCACCCTGCGCATGTACATGCCCGACTCGAGCGATACCTATCCCAAGTCGGCGCAATTCATCAAGGACTGGTACGGCCAGCTCGGGGTCAAGGTCCAGACCAAGGTCCTCGATAGCGCGACGCTGACCGACCTCCTGCTCCCGCCCGAGGCCGGCGGCAGCGGCAACCTGGCCAAGTACGACATCGAGCTGTGGGGCTGGTCGGGCAACCCGGACCCGAATGCGCTCCTCCAGATCTTCCGCTGCGACGAGATCGGCAACACGTCCGACAGCAACTACTGCAACCCGGAGTACGACAAGCTGTACGACCAGGAGTCGAAGCTGTCGGGCGACGCGCGCAAGACGATCCTGGCGCAGATGCAGAACCTCATCTACGACCAGGCGCCGTATGACGTCCTGTATTACGACGCCAACCTCGACGCGTACCGCACCGATCGGTTCGCCGGCTGGCGGAACATGCCCAGCAATGGGACACCGATGTTCACCTACAGCACCCTCAACTACACGGTCCTGACCGATGCCAAGGCGGTGGCCAGTGCTCCTCCCAGCACCGAGCCCGCGGCCTCGGGTGCCTCGGCCGGACCGGCAGGCCCGTCGCCCTCTGCGGCACCGGCGCCGAGCCCGACCTCGAGCAGCGGTGACAACACGGCGCTCATCGTGGTCGTGGCAATCGTCGTGATCGTGGTCCTCGGCGGTGGGTTCTTCCTCAGTCGCCGTCGCGCGGGCGCCTCCGCGGAGGACGAGTGAGCGAGCCTCCCGGTCAGGCCGGACAACGTATCGAGGGCCGCCGCCGGGCGGCCCTCCCCGCCTCCTGACGTCCCCCGCGCCGCATGGGGGGGCGCTACCTCGGCCGCAAGCTCGCACAGGCGTTCATGACGATCGTCGCGATCGTCGTGCTCAACTTCCTCCTGTTCCGGCTCATGCCCGGGTCGCCCGAGCGCGTCCTCTTCCGCAACCCGAACCTGTCGCCTGAGGTCGTCGCGGCCGCACGGGTCCGCTGGGGCCTCGACAAGCCGCTCATCCCGGACCAGCTGGTGGCCTACGTCGAGTCGACCATGACCGGCGATCTCGGCTACTCGTTCAAGTTCCGTGGCCAGGCCGTCACGGACGTCATCGCCGACCGCGTCGGTCCCACCCTGCTGCTCGTCGGCCTGGGCGAGATCGTGTCGATCGTCGTCGGGCTGGGGCTCGGCTCGTACGCGGGCTGGCGCCGCGGAGGCCGCGTCGACCGGGTCGGCAACGGGATCAGCCTGATTCTCTACTCGATGCCCTATTTCGTGATCGGGATGCCGCTGATCATCATCTTCGCGGCCGGCCTCCATTGGTTCCCGACATCCGGCATGCAATCGGTCGGCGGGGGAGCGAAGCCGTTCCTCGAGGCGATGGTCGACCTCGGCAGCCACCTCGCGCTGCCGCTGACCACGGTGTCGCTCGGGCTGATCGGCGGCTACTCCATCCTGATGCGCTCGTCGATCATCGAGACGCGCTCCGAGGACTACATCACGACCGCTCGCGCCAAGGGCCTGACCGACGGCCGCGTACTGCGCTCCCACGCCTTTCCGAATGCGCTGCTGCCGATGGTCACGCTGATCGCGATCAACCTCGGCTACGTGATCGCCGGCGCGATCACCGCGGAGGTCGTGTTCAGCTGGCCGGGGCTGGGAACGCTGACCGTGTCGGCGCTCCAGTCCCGCGACTACCCGGTCCTCCAGGGGATCTTCCTGCTGCTCGCGGTGTCGGTCGTGATTGCCAACTTCGCCGCCGACCTCGTCTACGGCTTCCTCGACCCGCGGGTGCGGACATGACCGCCTCGAGCGCCGCCGTCGCCCGGGCCCGTGCCGAGCGGTGGCGCCTGTTCCTGACCCGGATCCGCGGCTTCGGCCGGCGCTACCTGGGACGCGCCGACGGCGTGATCGGATTGGCAATCCTGGTGCTGTTCGCCGTGCTCGCGCTGGCGCCCGAGCTGTTCGTCGGGCCACTCCAGACCGCCACGACCGCCACCGGGGAAGGGTTCAGCGCTCCGTCGACCGCCCATCTGCTGGGAACCGACGAGCTCGGTCGTGACATGCTCAACCTGACCGTTCACGGGGCTCGGATCTCGATGACGATCGGCCTGCTGGCCACCGTGATCACCATCGTCGTCGGCGTCCTCGTGGGCATCGTCGCCGGCTACGTCGGTGGGATGGTCGACTCGGTCCTGATGCGCATCTCGGACTTCTTCCTCGTGCTGCCGACCTTCGTGCTGGCGCTGATCCTGGCCCCGGTCATCCTCGAGATCGTCGGCGACGACGCGGAGCTCCTCGGGATCCGCGCGACGCTGCTCGTGATCATCGTGGTGATCGGGCTCACGAGCTGGGCGACGACGGCCCGGATCATCCGGTCGCAGGTGCTGTCGTTGAAGCAGCGCATGTTCGTCGATCGCGCCCGCGCGATCGGCGCCGGACCGGCCCGGATCATGCGCCGCCACATCCTGCCGAACGTCGTCAACCTGATCGTCGCCCAGGCGGTCCTGACCTTTGCGGCCGCCGTCTTCACCGAGACGACGCTCTCGTTCGTCGGGCTCGGCGACCCGTTCGCCCCGTCCTGGGGCGAGATCCTCGACTCGGCCCAGGTGTCCGGCGCCCCCGGGCTGGGCGCGTGGTGGTACATCGCGCCGCCGGCCGTCTGCGTGGTGCTCGTGGTGCTGGCCTTCACGCTGGTCGGCAACGCCCTGGACGACATCCTCAATCCCAAGTTGAGCGGGCGCCGATGACCGCGGACCGCACGGCGACGACTGCGGCTCAGGCAACGAGCGCCGCACCGGATCCCACGGTCCGCGGCCGCCGGCAGTGGCCGTTGCCGAAGCAGGCCGTGCCCGGAGCTCCCCTGCTCGAGGTCGAGGACCTCCGGACCTACTTCCAGCTGTCCTCCGGCGTGGTCCACGCGGTCGACGGGGTGACCTTCAAGCTCGACTACGGCGAGGCGCTCGGGATCGCCGGCGAATCGGGCTGCGGCAAGACCACGACCGCGCTGTCACTCGTCCGGCTGCTTCCCTCGAACGCGAAGATCGAAGGCGGGTCGATCAAGCTGTTCGGGATCGACCTCGTGCCAAAGACCGAGCGTCAGCTCCGTCGCTACCGCTGGCGGGAGATCAGCATCGTCTTCCAGGGGGCCATGAACGCGCTGAACCCCGTCCAGCGCGTGCGCGACCAGATCGCCGAGCCCATCGAGCGTCGCCTGTCACTGTCGCGCGCCGAGTCGCTGCGCCGTGCCGGCGACCTGCTGGACCTGGTCGGAATCCCCAAGAAGCGCGGCGCGGCCTATCCGCACGAGCTGTCCGGCGGGATGCGCCAGCGGGCGATGATCGCGATGGCGCTCGCCTGCGATCCGGCGATCATCATCGGGGACGAGCCGACCACCGCCCTCGACGTCATGGTCCAGGCGCAGATCCTGGCGCTCCTCGAGCGGCTCCGCGACGAGCTCAACCTCTCGCTCATCCTGATCACCCACGACCTGTCGGTCATCGCCGAGACCTGCGACCGCGTCCTGATCATGTACGCCGGCCGGGTCGCCGAGGAGGGTAGCGTCCGCGAGGTCTTCGCCCGGCCGCGCCACCCGTACACCCAGAAGCTGCTGTCCGCCTTCCCGAACATCCAGGCCGACCGGCGGACGCTCGAGGTCATCCCGGGCTCGCCGCCCGACCTGCGCACGCCGCCACCCGGCTGCCGGTTCCATCCACGCTGCGCATTCGCCATGCCGGTCTGCTCAGAAGTCGTTCCGCCCGAGGTCACCCTTGCCGACGGTGTCCGCGTCGCCTGCCATCTCTACCCCGCGGGTACTGACGGCGTGCCAGTCGCCGTCGCGCCGCCCAACGCGGCCGGGCCGACCGTGCCGCTCGTCGGGGCGCCCGCCGGTACGTCCCCGGGGCGGCTCGAGGAGGCCGGCTGATGGCCGACGACCTGCTCCGCCTCGATGACCTCAAGGTCCATTTCCCGATCCGCGGCGGGATCGTCGACACGATCCTGCGCCGGCCCGGCGGCGTTGTCCGTGCGGTCGACGGGATCGACCTGACGATCCGGCGGGGCGAGGTGCTGGGGCTCGTCGGCGAGTCCGGCAGCGGCAAGACGACGACCGGGCGGGTGGTCGTCAAGCTGACCCGCCAGACCGCCGGACGGGTCACCTTCGATGGCCAGGACGTCAGCGACCTGTGGGGCGTCGGTGCGCTGCGTGACTACCGGCGACGGGTCCAGATCATCTTCCAGGACCCCTATGAGACCCTCAACCCGAAGCAGACCATCCATGACTTCGTGGCCGAGCCGATCGAGGTCAACCACCTCGCCTCGTCGGCGGCCGACCGCGAGGAACGGGTCGCCCGGGCGCTCGAGGCCGCCGGGCTCAGGCCGGCGTCCGACTTCGCGTTCCGCTATCCGCACGAGCTGTCGGGCGGCCAGCGCCAGCGCGTCGTCATCGCGGGGGCGCTGGTGATGGATCCGGAGTTGATCGTCGCCGACGAGCCGGTCTCGATGCTCGACGTGTCGATCCGGACCGAGCTGCTTCGGCTCATGCTCGACCTGCGCGTCGAGCGCGGACTCACGTACCTGTTCATCACCCACGACCTGTCCCTCGCCTGGGTGCTGGCGGACCGGATCGCGGTGATGTACCTGGGCAAGATCATGGAGATCGGCTCGGCCGAGCAGGTGATCCGCGAGCCGCACAATCCATACACCAAGGCGCTCGTGAGCGTGGCACCCACCCCGAACCCACCGTCGGCCGGCGTGCGCGCCCGGCGCACCATTCTCGTCGGCGAGACCCCGGACGCCGTCCACGTGCCGCCTGGCTGCCGGTTCCATCCGCGCTGCCCGCTGGCGTTCGATCGCTGCCGGGTTGAGGAACCACCGCTGTTCGACGTGGGGCCCGGCCAGCAGGCGGCCTGCTGGCTCGTCGAGGGCGGCCGGGCCTTGCCGGTCATGCCGTCCGAAGCCCCGGGATTCGCCGCGGTGCCGGGCGAGGGGGCGGCATGAACGCGTCGGCAGGTGGCGATGGCCCTGCCGAGGTTCCCGTGGCGCCGGTCCCGCCTGTGCGGATCGCCGACCTGCTCGCGGCCTCGGCCACGACGATCCTCGCCGAACTTGCCGCGCTCGGGCCGGATGGCGGGTGGCGTCCGGAGCCGGGCGAGTGGAGCGCGAAAGAGTGCGTCGGTCACCTCATCGAGGCGGAGCGGCGTGGGTTCGCGGGCCGGATCCGGCGGATCCTGGCTGCCGACCACCCCGACATCCCGGCCGATCTCGAGGGCTGGGATCCACCGGCCGTTGCCGCCGCCCGGCGCGACGATCTGCGTCCGAGCGCCGAGCTGGCCGACGAGTTCGCTGCCCTGCGGGCAGACGGCGTGGCGCTGGTCCGAAGCCTGGGCCCGGACGACATGGCCCGCGTCGGGATCCACCCGGACGTCGGGCCGCTGCGGGTCGATGAGCTCCTGGGCGAATGGGTGCACCACGACTGCAGTCACCTCCGGCAGCTCCTGGCGGTGACCCAGGCGAGGGTCTGGGCGCAGATGGGCAACGCCCGCCGGTTCAGCCTCGAGGACCTCTAGGCGGGCGTCGCAGCTCGGGCGTCGGACGCTGCCGTCGAGTCCGGGCGACCCGGCAGGCCGCCGACTGCTCGACGCAGGCAGCGTCAGGCCCGCACGTCAGGAGCGCCAGTCTCGCACGCAAGGGCAACGGAAAAAGGATGGCTGATCGGATACCGAACGGTCGTTAGGATGTGGTCGATGGGCCACCCGGATCCCACGTCAGCCGAGAGGGACCAATGAGCAGCCGAGGGCTCCTCGCCCGCCTCGAGGACTTTCGCCTCCTGCCGGTCTTCGTCGTCGTCAGCATGGCGATCGGGATCGCCCTGGGCAATGTCCTGTCGATCTCCGATTTCACCCTGACCCCGCCGATCGAAGCGCTCAAGGCGATCGCCGGCGGGTCATTCGAGCCGACGGTCGCGAACGCGATCAGCCTCGGCGTTCCGATCGGCCTGTTCGCGATGATGTATCCGGCAATGACGAATGTCCGCCTGACCGAGGTCGGCGAGGCCTTTCGCTCACCGCGTCAGTTGGTCACGGTGCTGGGCTTCAACTTCCTCGTGGCCCCGTTCTTCATGCTCCTGCTGGCGAATGTCTTCGTCGCCGATCCCGAGCTGCGAACCGGGCTCGTCCTGTACGGCCTCGCGCCGTGCATCGCGATGGTGATCATCTTCACCTACCTCGCGAAGGGAAACGTGCCGATGGCGCTCGTCTTCGTGGCCCTCAACTCGGTCGTCCAGATGCTCCTCATCCCGGTCTACGCACGCCTGCTGATCGGCGATGTCAGCTTCGACGTGGCGGTCGTCGCCGAGAGCGTGGTGCTCTACCTTGGGCTGCCGCTCGTCGCCGGGGTGCTCACCCGCCAGGCGGTGGTCAGGCGGGGCGGGGAGGCGGCCATGGACGGCCTCAAGCCAGGACTGAACGCCTTGTCGATCCTGGGTCTGCTGTTCACGCTGATCGTGATGTTCGCGCTCAAGGGCGACCTCATCCTCCAGCGGCCGCAGATCGTCGTGGAGATGGCGGTCCCGATGGCGATCTTCTTCGCCACCATGTTCTGCGTCGTCTACGTCGTGAGCGCGAGGCTCGGCTTCGTCTACGAGGATGCCGTGGCCGTCGCCTTCAATTCGACCGGTCGCGACTTCGAGATCGCCATCGCGATCGCCATCACGGCATTCAGTCCCACGGTCGCGCTTGCCACCGTCGTCGGCCCCCTCATCGAAGTTCCCGTGATGCTTGCCCTGGTCTGGGGAGCCATGCGCCTGCGGCCGAGGCTGTTCGGGGACCTGGTCAGGCCTGCCGGACGGCCCGCGACGCCTGCCCTTCAGCCAAAGTAGGGCCGCCAGGACAGGCGTCGCGTCACTTTCGGGCCTGTCGCGTCGCCGCCACTACCCGGCGCTCGGGGTCGGTGCCATGCGCTCCATGGTCCGATAGATGAGCGCCGCGATGACGGCGCCCACGATCGGGCCCACGAGGTAGATCCAGAGCTTCGAGAGATCACCGCCGAGCAGGGCCGGGGCGATGCTGCGCGCCGGATTGACCGATGACCCGGTGAACGGCACCGCGACCACGTGGATCGCGACCAGGGTCAGGGGGATGGCGAGCGCTGCCAGGGCCGGAGCATGCTGGGTGGACGCGAGGATCACCAGCAGGAAGATCGCCGTGAGCACGGTTTCGAAGACCAGCGCCTGGACGTCGCTGAAACCCGAGCCGGGAGCGGTGATCGTCGCGGTGACCGCCGCCTGGTTCCAGAGGACCAGGATCAGCGCCGAGGCGCCGATGGCGCCGATGATCTGGCTGACGACATAGCCGACCGCATCCATGGCTGACAGGCGACCGTCGATCGCCATGGCGACGCTGACCGCCGGATTGAAATGCCCGCCGGAGATATGGCCGAAGGCGAAGATCGCGGCCAGCAGCCCGAGACCGAATCCGAGCGGGACGACGACGAGCAGCGGCGCGGCACCCGCTCCGAGGACGCCGACCGCCTGGACACTGGACATGCCGATGGCGAAGAACAGGAACGTGCCGAGCAGCTCGGCAAGGTAGGCGCGGCTGTTCATCTTCCCTCCAATCGCGACCCTGGTCCGGGTTCGATCACGATACCGTCGTGACCACGCGCTGCGCGAATCAGGAGTGCGTCGCGCCACGTTCGGCAGAGCACCTCGACGAGCTCCAGTCGGTTGACCGCCGTCTCCGGATCGTCGCCGACCGCGATCGCCCCGTGCCGCTCGAGGAGGACGGCGTTGGCCAGCGGCTCGGGCGGCGCCGTCAGTGCCGTTGCGACACGCTCGGCGAGCTCGACACTCCCCATGACGCCGTACGGCAGGAACGGCAGTCGCGGAATGAAGTGGGCGGTCTCCGGAAGTGCCTCGGGATCCGGCACCTCACCGGCCAGGGTGAGCGCCATCGATGCGGGCAGGTGGGCGTGGGCGACGGCCCCGAGCTCCGGCCGTGCGGCGTGGACGGCCAGGTGGATGGCCAGGTCCGAGCTGGGTCGCAGGCCGCTGCGAGACGTCGCATCTCGCTCGGGGTGGCCGCGCCAGAGGACGACCAGGTCGTCCCGCTCGAGCTCGTCCTTGCGGCGGCCCGACGGTGTGATCAGCAATCGGTCCGGATCCAGGCGGAGCGACAGGTTGCCCTCGCCGGCGGCGATCAGGCCTCGGGCGCCGAGCCGTCGGCCCGCCTCGATCAATGCGTCGGCGGCGCCGTTCAGGTCCACCCGGTAATCCTACGTCCCCCCGGCCGTCACGGATGTCGCGGTGAGCGCGTCCCTCAGGCGGCCCGGGCGATCCGGTCGGCGACCGGCTCCGGTGTCAGGTCTGCCCGCACGCCGCAGGCCTCGCACGTCAACTCACCGGAATCGGTGGCCTCCACCATCGCCGGTTCGGTGCACCATGGACAATCGAAGGTGACCATCGTGTTCCACTCCGTTCCTGTCGGGCTGGGTTCGCTGTCCCGAACCTTGTGGGGTGCGTGTGACAGCTAGCGTGTCAACGCCGGCGATCGAGTTCGACGGCATCACCAAGACCTATGGCCGGACGACCGCGCTCGATGACCTGAGCCTGCGGGTGGGCCGAGGCGAGCTCGTCGGGCTGCTCGGGCCGAACGGCGCCGGCAAGACGACCGCCATCAAGCTCGTCCTCGGACTGGTGCGCCCGACGAGCGGGACCGGTCGCGTCCTCGGGGCACCGATCGGGGACCGCGCGGCGCGCTCCCGGATCGGCTACCTGCCCGAGCTGTTCCGCTACCAGCCGTGGCTCCGTGCGCGCGAGGTCCTGACGCTCCACGCCGAGCTCGCGGGCGTGGCTCCCGCGCGGCGCATGGCCGCGGCCGACGAGGCGCTCAACCAGGTCGGGCTGACCGAGCGAGCCGACGATCCGGTCAGCGGATTCTCAAAGGGGATGCAGCAGCGGCTCGGCCTGGGTGTCGCCCTCCTCGGCCAGCCGGAGCTGATCCTGCTCGACGAGCCGACGTCGGCGCTCGACCCGGTCGGCCGGACGGACGTGCGCGCCATCGTCCGGGCAGCCAGGGACCGCGGGGCGACGGTCATCCTCAATTCGCACCTGCTGACCGAGGTCGAACGCGTTTGCGACCGGGTCGTCATCCTGCATCGGGGCCGGGCGATCGCGTCGGGGCCGCTCGACGAGGTCGTGGCCGCCGACGGCGTGCGCCTCCGAGTGGATGATCTCGACGACGGCGGGCGCGCCTCGCTCGCCCGCTTCGGACCCGTCTCGTTCGACGGGGAGTGGCTGTCGATCCGTCCGCTCGAAGCGGCCCGGATTCCCGACGTCGTGGCCGCGGTCGTCGCGGCCGGCGGTCGTGTCCATGCGGTGGAGCCGGGTCGGGGATCGCTCGAGGCACGCTTCCTCGAGCTGGTGACGGCGCCGTCCGAGGAGTCCGCGTGATCGTCATCGCCCGCCTCACGGTTCGCGAGCTGGTGCGGCGCCGTGTCGTGTGGGTCCTTGCCGCGCTGACGATCCTGTCGGTCGCCCTGGTGGCCTGGGGCCTCGATCGCCTCGTCAGCCTGGCTCGTGCGAATGGCACGAACGAGCTGGAGATCCGGATCGGCGTGTCCCAGGTCCTGATCATGATCGCGTTCATGTTCAGCTTCGTGCTGGCCATGACGGCGGCCTTCGTCGGGGCGCCGGCGATCGGCGGCGACCTCGAATCAGGCGTGGCCCTGGCGATCCTCGCGCGGCCTCTCCGCCGCGCCGAGGTCCTGCTCGGCCGCTGGCTCGGGTCGGCCGTGATCGTCGTGGCCTACACGATCGCGTCCGGTGTGCTGGCGATCGTCGTCGCGATCCAGGTCTCCGGATACGGGCCGCCGGACCCGATTCTGGCGGTCGCCTTCCTGTCGGGACAGGCGCTCGTGCTCCTGACGCTGACCCTCGCCCTCGGCTCCGTCCTGCCGTCGATCGCCGCGGGCGCGATCGCGGTGGTCGGGTTCGGGTTGGGCTGGATGGCCGGCGTCCTGGCCGGGGTGGCCGCCGCACTCGGGGTGGCGACCCTGGGCCAGGTAGCGGAGGTCAGCCGCTGGATCTTCCCGAGCGACGGCCTGTGGCGCGGCGTGATCTACGGCCTCGAGCCGCCGCTGGTCGTGATGCTGGCGACCGGGAACCTGCCGCGCTTCGCCGATGCCAACCCGTTCTACGCGACGGCGCCGCCGCCACTGCCGTTCGTCCTCTGGTCGATCGTCTGGATCGCCCTCGTACTGGGCCTCTCGAGCTGGTGGTTCGAGCGGCGCGACCTCTGAGCGCAGTCCCGCTGCATCGCTCCGGCCGGTCAGCCCTGGTAGCGGAAGCAGCCCGGCAGGTGGTCGTCGACCAGCCCGACGCTCTGCATGTACGCGTAGACGATCGTGGTGCCGACGAACCGGAAGCCACGCCTCCGCAGGTCGGTGGAGAGCGCGTCGGAAGCTGCGGTCGTCGAGGGGATCTGCCCGCTGCGGGTGTCCGGCGGGAGGCGAGTCGGAGGCGCCGGGACGTGGCCTGCCAGGTATCGATCGAAGGAGCCGAACTCGCCGGCGACGCGGAGGAGGCCAGCGGCGTTGTCGATCGTCGCGTCGATCTTGGCCCGGTTCCGAACGATCCCGGCGTCTGCCATCAGCCGTGCCCGGTCGGCGTCGGTGAAGCTCGCCACGACCCGCGGGTCGAAGCCGTGGAACGCGGCCCGGAAGCCGTCCCGCTTGCGCAGGATGGTCGACCACGACAGGCCCGCCTGGAACGACTCGAGGGCGAGCCGCTCGAACAGGTCGACGTCGTCGTGCGTCGGGACGCCCCATTCGTCGTCGTGGTAGGCGACCATCAACGCGTCGGGCGAGGGCCCGTCGGTGGAGGCCCAGGAGCAGCGCGGACGGGACTCGATCACCCGGCCCACGATAGCCGGCTCAGGGAATCGGCGCGAGGTCGAACAGCGTGCTCCGCAGGCCCGGGTCGGTCGATGGCCGGGCCT
>JBGPVC010000019.1:0-30127 GCA_041491485.1 Candidatus Limnocylindria bacterium | reverse complement strand
TGATCCGGCTCCAGCGTGTGCTCCATCGATTGCTGCTGGACCTTGTACGGCTGGGCGACGAAGTTCTGGATGACCAGGAAGATGATCAGGGTGAGAACGAGCGTCTCGACGATCTCGAAGAGACACCCGAGCATGGGTCGTCGGGTCACAAGACCGGCAGTATAGGGGCTCGACCCTGGAGCCGCCGCAGGTCATGGGAGCCTGCATATCGAGCCTCCGTTCCGAGTTTGACCCGGCTTCCGGCGCCTTGATACACTCGGGCTCAATCTGCAAGGTTCCAGCCCAGGGCGGATGCCCGTTGGACCTCGGCAACCTCTCCCCGGTCGCATATCCGAAGCGGCTCGACATGCGCGCCCTCGCCGGATCGTGGCCGGCAATCTCGAGGAGGATCCGACAACCCTGATGGATGCCAGTGCGCTCCAGCTGATCATCCTGCCGGCGGGAATCATCGCCGTGCTGTTCGCCATCTACCTGGCACGCGACGTGCTCTCCCGTGACACGGGAACCAAGGAGATGGAGGACGTCGCCGGCACCATCTTCGAGGGCGCCGTCGCGTTCATCCGTCGTCAGTACACGACGATCGCGCTGCTCGCCCTGGTTGCGTCCGTCGTGATCGGCGTGGTGATCACCCTGGTCGAGACCGCCGACGTGGCCGACGTCCCGTCGCTGGCGGGCGCCCCGATCGGCATCCGGACAGCCGTTGCCTTCCTCGTCGGCGCGACCTGTTCGATGGCGTCCGGGATCATCGGCATGTACATCAGCGTGAAGGCCAACGTCCGCACGGCGTCGGCTGCCCGACGGAGCCTGGTCGAAGCCGTGCAGGTCGCGATGCGCGGCGGGGCCGTCTCCGGGTTCCTGGTCGTGGCCCTGTCGCTGCTCGGCGTCTACGGCATCTTCTCCCTCTACGGTGGCCTCAGCGCCGAGACCGTCCACCAGGCACCGTTCCTCATCGTCGGCTTCGGCTTCGGCGCCTCGTTCGTCGCCCTCTTCGCCCAGCTCGGCGGCGGCATCTACACCAAGGCCGCCGACGTTGGGTCGGACCTCGTCGGCAAGGTCGAGGCGGGGATCCCCGAGGATGACCCACGCAACGCCGGGGTCATCGCGGACCTCGTCGGCGACAACGTCGGCGACTGCGCCGGCCGAGGTGCCGACCTGTTCGAATCGACCGCCGCCGAGAACATCGGCGCGATGATCCTTGGCGTCGGCGTCTACGCGATCGCGGTCGCGTCGAACTGGCCGAACCCGCAGGCCTGGATCTTCTTCCCGCTCGTCGTTCGAGCTTTCGGCCTGCTGTCGACGATCGTCGCGATCTTCTTCATCCGCGGTCGCGAAGACGAGAACCCGATGAACATGCTCAACCGCGGCTACTGGGTCACCACGATCCTGTCTGCGGCGGCATTGCTGCTCGTGACCAACGTGATGATGCAGACCACGGGCAACGCCCCGAGTGGGTTGCCGGTCTGGGTCTACTTCTTCGGCGCCGGCGTGGTCGGCCTTGCCACCAGCGTCGCCTTCGTCTACATCACGCAGTACTACACGGCAGGCACCTTCCGCCCGGTCCGCGAGATCGCCGAGGCGTCCAAGACCGGGCCGGCGACCAACATCATCTCGGGTGTCGCGGTCGGCTTCGAGACGACGTTCGTGACGGCGATCACGATCGGCATCGCACTGTTCGCCAGCCACTGGCTCGGCTCGCAGGCGGGCATCGTCAATAGCGCCGGCAAGGACGTCGGCGGCATCTTCGGGACCGCGGTCGCGACCATGGGCATGCTCATGACCACGGCCTACATCCTGGCCATGGACACCTTCGGCCCGATCACCGACAACGCCGGCGGGATCGCCGAGTTCAGCCGGGCCGAGGCGGGCGCCCGGGAGATCACCGACCGGCTCGATGCCGTCGGCAATACGACCAAGGCGCTGACCAAGGGCTACGCCATCGCATCCGCGTCGCTCGCCGCGTTCCTGCTCTTCTCCGCCTACATCGACAAGGTCAACCTGATCGAGACCAACCGCGGCGGCACCCTGCTGACGTCGATCAACCTGGCCGATGTGAACGTCTTCATCGCCGCGCTGATCGGGGCGATGCTCGTCTACTTCTTCAGCTCGCTGGCGATCCGCGCGGTCGGGACGACGGCCCAGGCGATCATCGTCGAGGTTCGCCGCCAGTTCCGCGAGATGCCCGGGATCATGGACTACACCCAGCGCCCGGATTACGCCCGTGTCGTCGACATCACGACCCGTGCCGCCCTTCGCGAGATGATCGCGCCAGGCGTCGTGGCGGTCGCCACGCCGATCATCGTCGGCGTGCTCCTGGGTGCCCAGGCCGTTGCCGGCCTGCTGATGGTCGGAACGATCTCGGGTGTCCTGCTCGCGACCGTCCTCAACAACGGTGGCGGTGCCTGGGACAACGCCAAGAAGTACATCGAGTCGGGCCACCTGATGGACGAGAACGGGGTCGTGCTGGGCAAGAAGACCCCTGCGCATGCCGCCGCAGTCGTCGGCGACACTGTCGGCGATCCGTTCAAGGACACGGCGGGACCCTCCCTCCACGTCCTGGTCAAGTTGCTGGCCACCATCACGTTGGTCCTCGCCCCGCTGTTCATTCGGTAGGCGTCGCGCCTGACGGCCGAGCGACAAGCTGATGGATACCGTCGCGCAGGCTCTGGTCATGGGGATCGTGCAGGGACTCACCGAGTTCCTGCCGGTCTCCTCGTCCGGGCACCTGATCATCGTGC
The DNA here is from genome assembly GCA_041491485.1 of Candidatus Limnocylindria bacterium. Lineage (GTDB taxonomy): Bacteria > Chloroflexota > Limnocylindria > Limnocylindrales > CSP1-4 > SPCO01. The sequence continues at coordinate 27,392 of JBGPVC010000019.1, read as the reverse complement.
CGTTCCTGTTCGGCTGGCACGATCCCTTCATCGATTCGCTGGCGTTCAGCGTCATGCTCCATATCGGGACGCTGCTCGCCCTGCTGATCTACTTCTGGGCAGACTGGCTCCGCCTCGTCCCGGCCGGCCTGGCCGCCCTGCGCGATCGCTCGTTGCGAGACGATCCCGACCGGCGCCTGGCCTGGCTGCTGCTGGCGGCGACGGTCCCGGCAGCCATCGTCGGGTTCCTGTTCAACGACATCATCGAATCGAACGTCCGCGAAGTCGGGCTGGTGGCCCTGACGCTCGTCGTCGGCGGCGGGATCCTGTGGCTCGCCGACCGCCGCGGCGGCCGGGCAAAGGGTGTTGCCGACGTCTCATTCCCGGTGGCGTTCGGGATCGGTGTCGCCCAGGCGGTGGCCCTGGTGCCGGGGATCAGCCGATCCGGGATTTCGATCTCGGCCGCGCGCTTCGCCGGTCTGGACCGTGAGGCCGCCGCGCGCTTCTCGTTTCTGATGGCCACGCCCGTCACCGCCGGTGCCGCGGTCTTCGAGTTGCGCAAGCTCGTCACCGGAGAGGCCGGCGTCGACGTCAGCATCGAGCCGCTCGTCATCGGCATGGTCGCGGCGTTCATCTCCGGGATGCTCGCCATCGGCGTCCTGCTCCGCTACGTGCGGACCCGGTCGATGAACGTGTTCGTCTGGTACCGGCTCGCACTGGCCGGCGTCATCCTCGTTGCCTGGCTGGCACGCTAGTCGAGGGAACGGTCCATGGAAGTCATGAAGCAGCTCCGCCAACGGGCGATCCGTGACTTCGTCGAGCAGCGGCCGATCCGGACACAGCAGGAGCTGGCAGCCGCGCTCCGCGAGCGCGGATTCCGGACCACGCAGGCGACCATCTCGCGCGATGTTGCCGAGCTCGGGCTGATCAAGGTGACTCGGGAGGGCATGGCGGCCTACGCGCTGCCGCCTCGCCTGATCGAGGCCGAGACCTCGGGCGAGGACCGGCTGCGCAAGCTGCTGGCCGACCTGCCGGTCGAGGTCCACGATGCGGGGCTGCTCCTCGTCATCCGGACCCTGCCCGGGTCCGCCCACGCCATCGCCGCCGCCCTGGATCGCGCCCGCTGGCCGGAGGTCGCCGGCTCGATCGCCGGCGACGACACGCTGTTCGTCGCGTTTCCCGATCGGGGCTCGCTCCAGCGCATCAAGCGTCGGCTCATCGCGTTGACCGGGGGCGGCTGACCCGGGTCGGCAGTGCGGCCCGATTCCGCGATCCGCGAGGCTTTGACACCCTCACGCCACACGGCTACCATTCGCACCCGGTCGGAACTTCAGGCACGCGGCTAGGCCGCGAACGAGCCTGGAGTTCTTTCCTTTATCCAAGACCGCATGCCGGTCTGCCCACACCCGACCACCCAGTGCTGGGGGCCTGCAGCTGTGAACAACAAGCCCACCTACCTCTCCCGGGACGGTCTCGAGAAGCTCCGCGGCGAGCTCGACGAGATGGTCTCGATCAAGCGTCCCGAGGTCGCCAACCGGATCCACGACGCCAAGGAACACGGCGACCTGTCCGAGAACGCCGAGTACGAGGACGCCAAGAACGAGCAGGCGTTCGTCGAAGGGCGGATCCAGACGCTTGAGGCGCTGATCAAGAACGCCACGATCATCGACGAGAACGTCTCGACCGACCACGTCCAGATCGGGTCGACCGTGTCGGTCGAGAGCGGCGACGGCGAGGAGCGCTTTACGATCGTGGGCTCCGCTGAAGCCAAGCCGGCCGAGGGCCGGATCTCCAACGAGAGCCCGGTCGGGCGCGCCCTGCTCGGCAAGAAGAAGGGCGAAAAAGTCGTCGTTCGCGTCCCCGCCGGCGATTTCACCTACAAGATCGTCGGCATCAGCTAGCCGCGGCGCGGGCGCCATGGACTGGGCTGACGAGCTCGCACAGAAGGCGGTCGGGCCCCAGGTCGTCAACGACTCGAAGACCCCGTCGGGGACCGTGCACGTCGGCAGCCTGCGCGGTCCGGTCATCCTCGACGTCATCACCCGCGCCCTGCGGGCGCACGGTGTCCAGACGACGCTGCTGTATGGCGTGGACGACCTGGATCCCATGGATGCCCAGGCGCTGCTGACGCCGGACGCCATCGATCGCGAGATGGGACGCCCCCTCGCCCACGTGCCCGACCCGGCCGGCGACTGCCACGCCAGCTACGCCCGCCATTTCGCCGGCATCTTCATCGACGTCTTCGCAGGGCTCGGCATCAGCCCCGACCGTTACTACTGGATGAGCGACATCTACCCGACCGGGGCGATGGACCCGTACATCCGGCTGGCGCTCGATCGCGCGGCCCTCGTCCGCGAGATCTACCGCCGGGTGGCGAACGTCCAGCACCAGGAGACCTGGCATCCCATCGGCGTCATCTGCCCGACCTGCGGCAAGGTCGGTACCACGATCGTGACCAAGTGGGACGGGGAGCGCGTCTTCTACGAATGCCGGGCGGACCTGGTGACCTGGGCGCACGGCTGCGGCTCGTCGGGCTGGATCAGCCCGTTCGGCGGGGCGGCCAAGCTGCCCTGGAACCTGGAGTGGGCAGCGCAGTGGTCGCTCCTCGGCGTGACCATCGAGCCCGGCGGCAAGGACCTCTCGACGGCCGGTGGCTCACGTGACCGCAGCGACGCGATCGCTCGCGAGGTCTTCGAGCGCGAGCCGCCGCTCAACGTGCCATACGAGTTCCTCAACATCGGCGGCCGAAAGATGTCGACCTCGAAGGGCCGCGGCGCCGCAGCGCACTCGATCGCCGAGGTGATCCCGCCCGAGCAGCTGCGCTTCCTGTTCCTGCGGCCACGCCCCAACCAGGCGATCGAGTTCGATCCGGACGGGACCGATGCGATCCCGCGCCTGTTCGATGAGTTCGACCGGTTCGCCGCGGCAACCGCTGGCCGCGAGGTCAAGGGCGAGCTGACGCCGGGCTTCGAGGCCACGTTCCGCTACTCGTTGCTCGATCCGGGGGCCGACTTCGCGGTCGAGGCGGCCGCGTTTCGGCCGGCGTTCGCCCACCTTGCCGTGCTCCTCCAGATCCCCGGGGTTGATGTTGCTGCCCGGATCGAGGCGGAGAAGGGGAGTCCGCTGACCGACCATGAGCGCGGGATCCTCGACCAGCGGGTCGGCGCGGCGCGCGCCTGGCTGGAGGGCTACGCCCCGGATGCGGCCCGGCTGAGCGTGCAGCGGGACGCGCTCCCGGACGCCGCCGACACACTCTCCGCCGAGCAGCGACGATTCCTGGCCGAGCTGTCGACGGCGGCGCGTCAGGACGCGCCCACCGGTGGCGATGCCTGGCAGTCGCTGATCTTCGCCGCCGCCGCCAAGAACGAGCTGCCCGCGCGGCGCGCGTTCGAAGCCGTCTACCTGGCGTTCCTGGGGCGCCCGAACGGGCCGCGCGCCGGCTGGCTGCTGGTCAGCCTCGAGCCCGGGTTCGCCCTGGGTCGCCTGGACGAGGCCGCCGGGGCGGCTGTCGCCGGTCCTGCCGAGGGAGGTGCGTCATGAGCGTCGGGCTGCAACGCCTCCGGGACGACGCGGACACGATCCGGCGAGGCGCGATCGCCAAGGGCGAGGACGCCGGGCTGGTCGACCGCGCGCTCGAGGCCGATGCGAACCGGCGACGGCTGCTCGCCGAGGTCGAGGCGCTCAAGGCCACCCGGAACAGCCAGAGTGCGGAGATCGGCAAGCTGGTCAAGGGCGGTGCCGACCCGAAGCTCGACGCCAACGTCCTCGTTCTTCGGCGCCAGTCGACCGACATCGGCGCCCAGATCGACGGCCTCGAGCCGACAATCGCCGCGCTCGAGACGGAGCTCGACGACCTGCTCCTTCGCATTCCCAACCCGCCCGACCCTGACATCCCGGTCGGTGGCGAGGAGGCCAACGTCACCATCCGGACCTGGGGCGAACGGCTGCCGCTCGACGAGGACGGCTGGACACGGAAGCCGCACTGGGAGCTCGGCGACGCGCTCGGCATCCTCGACAACGTCCGCGGCGCCAAGATCGCCGGCTCCGGCTTCCCGGTCTACAAGGGCGCCGGCTCGGCGCTCCAGCGCGGCCTGATCAACTGGTTCCTCGACGTCCACACCCGCGAGAACGGGATGACGGAGGTCTGGCCGCCGGCCGTCGTCAACACCGCCTCGGCCACGGGCACGGGCCAGATCCCGGACAAGGAAGACCAGATGTACGTCGTCACCCGCGACGAGCTGTACCTGGTCCCGACTGCCGAGGTGCCGGTCACCAACCTCCATCGCGACGAGATCCTGGACGCCGACCAGCTGCCGATCCGCTACGCGGCCTACTCCCCGTGCTTCCGGCGCGAGGCGGGGGCCGCCGGCAAGGACACCCGGGGCATCCTGCGCGTGCACCAGTTCGACAAGGTCGAGATGGTCCTGTTCGAGAAGCCGGAAGAATCCGCGGCGGCGCTCGAATGGATGACCGAGCGCGCCGAGATCCTCCTCCAGCGCCTGGGCCTGGCCTATCGGGTGCTGCTGATGGCGACCCGGGACATGGGGTTCACCCAGGCTCGAAAGTACGACCTCGAGGTCTGGGCCCCCGGTGTCGAGCGTTGGCTCGAGGTCAGCTCCTGCTCGAACTTCCGCGACTTCCAGGCCCGCCGGATGGCCATCCGCTACCGGCCGGAACCCGGCGCCAAGCCCGAGCTCGTCCACACCCTCAACGGTTCCGGCCTGGCCCTCGCGCGAATCGTCGCGGCGCTGCTCGAGACGTACCAGCAGGCCGACGGTTCGGTGATCGTGCCCGAGGTCCTGCGGCCGTACCTCGGGCGCGACACGATCACCGCAACCTGAGTCATCGCTCCCCCGGCGGTCATGGCTGCGCGATCAGCCGAGACCGCAACCGGAGTCTTCCCTCGAGCACAGGAGACATCCCATGGCCGACCGACCCGTCGAGGTCGCGTACTTCTACCGGACGAAATGGGGACACCACGACGAGTTCCTGGAGCTCTTCACGCGCAACCATCTGCCCGTCCTCGAGGAGCAGGTGAAGCTCGGCCGGATGCTCGACGTTCGGGTCCAGGTGCCGCGCTTTCACGGCGACGGCCGAGCCGACTGGGACGTGATGGTCACGATCGTCTTCCGCGACTGGGCGGCGATGGAAGCGCATTCCGACCAGGAGATCATCGAGCGGCTCTTCCCCGACCAGGCCCGCTACTCGGAGGAGGAGCGGCGACGCTTCACGATCCTGGAGGGCCATTGGGACGTGCCGCTCGATTCGGTCTCGGGCTGAGGCGCCGACCCTACTTCGATCGAATCTGCACGTCGAACGGGACCGGATCCGCGAACTTGTCCGATCGGGTGACGGGCTCCCGCGCCGCCATCGACTCGGCAAGCTCGCGAGCCGCTCGATCGATCCGCTCGACGAGACTGCCATCCGCGGGGTCGCCGCTGCGGCCCCAGTCCTCTGTCGCGGCGTAGACCCCCGTCGCGCCGACCGCCGCGTTGAGGTAGGCGAACAAGGGCCGCATGGCGTGCTCGACCGCGAGCGAGTGGCGGGCGGTCCCGCCCGTTGCCGCGATCAGAACGGGCTTTCCCGCGAAGCCGTCCCGCTCCACCAGGTCGAAGAACAGCTTGAACAGCCCGCTGTAGGAGGCGCTGAAGATCGGCGTCACCGCGATCACGCCGTCGGCGGCGAGGAGCGTGTCCAGCGTCGCCTGGAGGGCGGGGCTCGGGAAGCCGGTCAGCAGGTGATTGGTCAGGTCCTGCGCATGGTCGCGCAGCTCGATGACCTCCAGACTCGGCTCGATCGCCGCATCGCGGAGGTGCCGGTCGACTGCGACGGACAGGCGGTCCGCAAGCAGGCGTGTCGATGACGGCTGGCTCAGCCCGGCGCTCACGACGACCAGCGAGCGCGCCGCGATGGCGCTCACGCCGGCACCGTCGAACCCGCTCGGGCAGCCTCGGCCGCCGTGACTCGCGGGTGGACCGGCGCCTCCGGCACGCTCGGCGGCCGGTTCACCGCGAACTCCCTGCGCAGGACCGGCACGACGAGCTCGCCGAGCATCTCCATCTGTTCGAGCACGACGTCGAGCGGCATCCCGGCGTGATCCGCCAGGAACAGCTGTCGCTGGTAGTCGCCGACGATCTCCCGGAACCCCAGCGTCCGGTCGATGACCTGCTGCGGACTGCCGACCGTTAGCGGTGTCTGGTCCATGTAGTCCTCGAGCGACGGCCCACCGCCGTACACCGGCGCGTGGTCGAAGTACGGCCGGAACTCGCGGATCGCGTCCTGTGAGTTCGCGCGCATGAAGACCTGGCCTCCGAGCCCGACGATCGCCTGGTCGGCCGTGCCGTGTTCGTAATGCTCGAAGCGCCGTCGATAGAGGTCGACCATCCGCCGGACGTGCTCCTTCGGCCAGAAGATGTTGTTGTGGAAGAAGCCGTCGCCGTAGTAGGCGGCCTGCTCCGCGATCTCCGGGCTGCGGATCGAGCCGTGCCAGACGAAGGGCGGCACGCCGTCGAGCGGTCGCGGCGTCGAGGTGAACCCGGTCAGCGCAGTCCGGAACTTGCCCTCCCAATCCACGACGTCCTCGCGCCAGAGCCGGCGCAAGAGGTCGTAGTTCTCATACGCCAGCGGGATCGCGTTCCGGATGTCCTGGCCGAACCAGGGATAGACCGGGCCCATGTTGCCGCGGCCCATCATCAGGTCGACCCGGCCGCCGGCGAGATGCTGGAGCATCGCGTAGTCTTCCGCGATCTTCACCGGGTCGTTCGTCGTGATCAGGGTCGTCGCGGTCGACAGGATGAGGCGCTCCGTCCGAGCGGCGATGTAGCCGAGCATCGTGGTCGGGGACGAGGGGACGAACGGCGGGTTGTGATGCTCGCCCGTGGCGAACACCTCAAGGCCGACCTCCTCGGCCTTGAGGGCGATGGCCACCATCGCCTGGATCCGTTCGGCCTCGCTCGGCGTGCGTCCGGCGACTGGATCGGTCGTCACGTCGCCGACGCTGAAGACCCCGAATTGCATTTCGACTCCTGCTCAGGTGCGCCGATCACGATATGTCACGATCCATCCATCGTATCCGGGCCGTCGCGATGCGGCCCACGATCGACCTGCGAGAGGAGCGCAACCAAGGCATGTTGACCACGACGCAGGTCGAGCAGGCGCGCGAGCGCGCGGCGGCGACCCTCAACGCCGCCGGCGTGGCGTTGACTCCGGACGAACGAGCGCGCATCGAGATCGTCGACTTCGGGCTCAACATGCTCGATGAGATCGGGCTGCAGATCGTCGTCTACGTGAACACGGAGCGAGTCTGCGCCAAGGAGATCGTGCTGTTCGCGAACCAGACCTGCGCCGAGCATCGCCATCCCCCGTTCGACGGCACGCCGGGGAAGGAGGAAACGTTCCGGGTTCGGGCGGGCCTCCTGTTCCTTCACGTGGAAGGTGACCCGACCGCCGACCCGTTGGCGCACCCGGCGCGGGCCGACCGTGGCGTCTACACGGCGGCGCGCGAGATCATCCTCCATCCCGGCGAGCAGTTCACCGTGCCACCGGACACGCGCCATTGGTTCCAGGCCGGTCCCGCGGGAGCGCTCGTGTCCGAGTTCTCGACCCAGAGCCGGGACGACCTCGACGTCTTCACCGACCCGGAGGTCACCCGGGCGATAGTCGTGGCACCTGAGGCCACCCGGCAGGCCGCCGACGCCTGATCACCGGCAGCGTATCCTCGCCCCTGTTCCTGCCACGCCACCAACCTCGAGGGGGCCCCACGACGATGATCAACGTCCTCATCCTGCTCGCTGGCGTCATCGTGCTCGGCGTCAGCCTGGCGATCGGCATCCTGCTCCCGCTCGGGCGAGTGACGCCGGGCCGCCCCGGTGCCCCGGCGATCCCGAGGGCCCACGTCTTCCGGGGCATCGTCGGCGTCGTCGTCGGTGCCTTCATCCTCGTCGCGGGCCTGTCCGCGCCGTTCGTCGAGGTGCCGGCGGGTAACGTCGGCGTCGTGACGAACTTCGGCTCGGTGCAGGCGGGCACGCTCGAGCCGGGCCTCCACATCGTCATCCCGATCGTCCAGCACGTCGCGATCATCGACACCCGGGTCCAGCCGCACCAGTTCCAGGAGATCGACGCGGCCTCGGCCGAGTACCAGACGGTGAAGCTCACCGGCGTCATGAACTACCACGTCGACGGGCAGTACGCGTCGGACCTCTACCAGCGTGTCGGCACCGACTTCGCCTCGAAGGTGATCGACCCGGCCTTCAACGACTTCATCAAGACCGTCGTCCCGGCCTACAAGGTCGACCAGATCCTGGGCGCCCGCGACGAGATCCGCTCGAAGGCGAAGGACGCCCTCGCCGCCAACCTTGCCCAGTACCACATCATCGTCGACGACATCTACATCGCGAACATTGCCTTCAGCGACGAGTTCCAGGCGGCCATCGAAGCCAAGCAGGTCGCCCAGCAACAGGTCCAGACCGAGCAGCAGATCCTCGCCCAGAAGAAGATCCAGGCCGACCAGGCGGTCGCCCAGGCGCAGGGCCAGGCGGATTCGAACGTCAAGCTCGCCGAGGGCCAGGCTGCCGCGACCATCGCGCTGGCGAACGGCCAGGCCACCGCCAACCGGGCGCTCGCGGCCTCGCTGTCGGACCAGATCCTGCAGTACCAGTACATCCAGAAGCTGACCGACAAGATCACGGTGATGCTGGTGCCGTCCGGCAACGCCTCGATCTTCGACCTCAAGGGCCTGCTCGGCCAGGCCGCACCGTCGGCATCGCCGACACCCTGATCGATCGCCGCGGCGATCTTGGCGCCCGTTGCGACCATTGGCGCCGGGCCGCGCTATCCTGCGCACGCTGGAGAGGTGGCCGAGCGGTTGAAGGCGGCGCTCTTGAAAAGCGTTGAGTTGCAAGACTCCGTGGGTTCGAATCCCACCCTCTCCGCCAAGCGGTCGTGCCCGATCTGCGAGCGCCGGACGCGGGATCCCCTCAGTGGCGCGTGGACCGTCACCGAGACCGTGTCGGGCCCTTGACGGCTCGCACCGCCTCGACCCATACTCCGTGGACCATCACGAAGAACGGGCTGTGATCGGGACGAGTACCCGTCGCACGTCGACCCAGAGATCCGGCGGTTGGTGCGAGCCGGAGCGACGACGACAGGGAATGGACCCGGGAGCCTCCGGACCGAACGCGAAGCGGCACGAGCCGCAGGCGCCAGTAGGCTCCGGCGCAGAGCGCCAGCGATAGCGGGCAGCGCCGATCGGCAAGGGGCAACCCGGGCCCGTCGGTCACGAGAGTGCGGCAACGCCGAATGAGGGTGGCACCGCGGAAGGCTCGACCTTTCGTCCCGGAGACGATTGGTCGTTCTTGATTCTCCGAGGCCCCGAGCGATGACCACAGCCGATCCGATCAGCCTGGCCCAGACCAGACGCCTGGCCGCGAACGCCGACACGATCCTGCTGCGCGCCACGCGCCCGGCGGACCTCGAGACCCCGATCGGGGCCTTCCTCCGCCTCGATGACGGCGGACCCTCCTATCTCCTCGAGTCCGTCGAGGGCGGAGAGCGGCTCGGGCGGTATTCCTTCCTGGGCGTCGGACCGCGCCGCCTGCTCGACGTGCGCGATGGGGTCGCTCGCGTCCAGACGCGCCCGGTCACGGTCCCGCTGTATGCGCCGGACCTGCCGATCGAGACCCTGCCCGCCACGGATCCGCTGGCCGCGATCCGCGGGTTCGTGCCGCGCCGCCGCGTCCAGCCGACCGAGGGCATGCCTCGCTTCACCGGCGGCGCGGTCGGCGCCCTCGCATACGACGCGATCTCGTCGTTCGAACCGAGCGTTCCGCTCCCGGATCGCGATCCGGTCCAGGTTCCGCTCGCGGCCTTCATCGAGACCGATCTCGTGCTCGTCTTCGACCACCTGACGCACACGCTCTCGGCGATCGCCTCGCTCCACACCGAGACGCCGGACCTGGAAGGTCGCTACCGGATCGCCGAGGACGCGATCTTCGATGCGCTGGAACGCACATCGCGTCCCAGCGCTGCCGAGCTGAACGGCACGAGCCGTCGCCCGGGCAATGGCGCGGCGGCGGTCGCGGCTCCCGGGCCCGACGCCGCCGTCGGCGGGCCGATCGAGACCAGCCTCGGCCGCGACGAGTACATCCACGCGGTCCAGGTGGCCAAGGACGCCATCGCGGCGGGCGAGGCGATCCAGGTGGTGCTGGCCCGACGCCAGTCGTTCGAGCTGCCGGCCGACCCGTCGACCGGGGCCACCCTCGACGGGATCGGACTGTATCGGGCGCTGCGACGGGTCAATCCCAGCCCCTATCTCTTCTTCGTGCGCACCCCCGGCTACGAGGTCGTCGGCGCCTCGCCGGAGCTGCTCCTGCAGGTCGAGGGCGACCGCCTGACGACCCACCCGATCGCGGGTACCCGCCCACGCGGCGCCGACGCTCGCGAGGACGCGCTCCTCGCCGAGGAGCTCCAGGCCGATCCGAAGGAGCGAGCCGAGCACGTGATGCTGGTCGACCTCGGTCGCAACGACCTGGGCCGCGTCGCGCGTCCGGGCACGGTCACCGTCAGCAAGTACATGGAGGTCGAACGCTACAGCCACGTGCTCCACCTGGTCAGCCACGTCGAGGGCCGCCTGCGACCGGAGCTCGACGCGCTGGACGCGCTGCGATCGGTCTTTCCGGCCGGCACCTTGTCGGGCGCGCCCAAGATCCGGGCCATGCAGCTGATCGCCGCCGCGGAGGGCGAACGGCGCGGCCTGTACGGCGGCGCCGTCGGGTATCTCGGGTATGACGGCAACCTGGACACGGCGATCACCATCCGCAGCGCGGTGCTGAAGGACGGCCAGGCCCACGTCCACACGGGTGCCGGGATCGTCGCAGGGTCCGTCCCGGAGCGCGAGTTCGAGGAGACCGAGCACAAGGCGGCTGCCCTCCGGCGGGCGATCGACCTCGCGGCGGGGGTACCCGAGCTGCCGCGGGCCGACGCCGACGAGACCCTGGCCGCAGCCGGTGCGGCCGGCGAGCGTGCCGGCGGAGCCCGCCCATGATCCTGGTCATCGACAACTACGACAGCTTCACCTTCAACCTGGTCCAGGCCCTGGAGGCCGCCGGCGCCCGCGTCCGGGTCGTCCGCAACGACGCCCTGGACGGCGCGGCAATCCGCGAGCTCGCCGACGATCCGGCGTCGGACCTGCGCGGGATCGTCATCTCGCCCGGGCCGGGCGATCCCGACCACGCGGGCGTCTCGGTCGAGAGCGTGACGATCGCCGCGGAACGCGGCCTCCCGCTGCTTGGCGTGTGCCTCGGCATGCAGTCCATGGCCGTGGCGTTCGGGGCGACCATCGTCCGGGCGCCAACGCTGGTGCATGGGGAGGCGTCCGAGGTCACGCACGACGGCGCCGGCCTGCTGGCCGGCATGCCCCCAGCCTTCATGGCGGCCCGCTACCACTCGCTGGCGGTCGATCCGGCCACGCTCCCGGACGAGCTGCGGATCACCGCAATCAGCGAAGTTGACAGGGTCGTGATGGGCCTTCGCCACGTGACCTTGCCGCTGGAGGGCGTCCAGTTCCACCCGGAGTCCGTGCTGACCCCCCAGGGCCCGCACCTGCTGGCGAACTTCCTCCGTCTGGCCGGCGAGGGCGAGGCATCCCGGCTCGACGACGCCTCCGGATCCTTTGCTACGTCCGGGCTGGCGGAGACGGCCAAGGCGATGCAGCCGGCCGGGGCCGCGGCAACAGATTCCTCGCCGGCGACGACGGCAGGCGTCGTGCGATGAGCGAGCTCGTGCGAACCGCCCTCGCGACGATCGTGGAGGGTGGCTCGCTGTCGATGGACGAGGCGCACGGGGCGATGGGCGCCGTGATGGACGGCGAGGCAACGCCCGCCCAGCTCGCCGCGATGCTGATGGGCCTCCGGATGCGCGGCGAGACGGTTGACGAGCTCGCCGGGTTCGCCCTCGCCATGCGTGAACGCGTCGTCCGCGTCGCGGCGCCCGAAGGCGCGATCGACGTCGTCGGGACCGGCGGCGACGGGAGTGGCACGTTCAACATCTCGACGACGTCGGCGCTCGTGGTGGCCGCCGCGGGCGTCCCGGTGGCCAAGCACGGCAATCGGGCGATGACCTCGCGGGCCGGGTCCGCCGACGTGCTCGACGCGCTCGGTATCCGCATCGATCATGACGCCGCCTCAGCCGGGGCGGCGCTGCGGGAACTGGGCTTCGCGTTCCTGTTCGCGCCGAACTTCCATCCGGCCATGAAGCACGCGGGGCCGACTCGGCGCGAGATCGGCGTCCGGACGGCGTTCAACCTGCTCGGGCCACTCACCAACCCTGCCGGCACGCGACGCCAGCTGCTCGGCGTCGGTGACGCGGCCACCGCCGCCCGGATGGCCGAGGTCGTACGACGGCTGGGCACGGAGCGGACCTTCGTCATCCACGGCGACGGCGTCGACGAGCTGCCGCTCGACGGGAGCGGCGTCGCCTACATCGTTGCCGGAGACGTCATCGAGCGGCACCCGATCGACGCCGCGGCGCTCGGGCTCAAGCGTGCCGCAACGGCGCGACTGTCCGGCGGCACACCCGACGAGAACGCGCGCATGACCGAGGCGATCCTGCATGGCGAACCGGGGACGCGCCGCGACGTCGTGCTGCTCAACGCCGCGGCCGCGCTGCTCGTGGCCGGGCTCGTCGGCCAGATGGAGGAGGGGATCGAGCGCGCGGCCCTGACCATCGATGCCGGGCTCGGCGTGGTGCTCCTCGAGGCGCTACGTGCCGAGCGGCGCGCGGCGGAGGCGGCGGCAGCCGCCGGGGCGCCGGCATGACGGTCGTTGCGCAGCCGCCGCGCGATCGCGCCGCGACCGGCCGCAGTGGTGACCGGCGGAACGTCCTCGAAGAGATCGCGGCCAGGCGCCGGGCAGACGTCCTGGCCGAGCTCGGCGGCACGCCCCGGGCGGAGCTGTCCGCCGCCGCACGGGCCGCGGCCAGGCCACGGCCGATCGCCGAGCGCCTGGCGGCGCCTGGCCTCCACCTGATCGCCGAGATCAAGCGCTCGTCGCCGTCAGCGGGTCGGATCGCCGCCAGTGGCGATGATCTGGTCGCTCGCGCGCGTGCCTATGAGGCGGGCGGGGCGGCCGCGATCTCGGTCCTGTGCGAGCCCCACTGGTTTGGCGGGTCGGTCGATGACCTGCGCGCCGTGCGGGCTGCGGTCGCCGTCCCCGTGCTGGCCAAGGAGTTCGTGGTCGAGGAGGTTCAGCTGCCGATGCTCCGCGCGGCCGGCGCCGACCTCGTCCTGCTCCTCGCGGCGCTCCATCCGGCCAGGCGTCTCGCCAGGCTGGTGGCGGGCGCCCTGGAGCTCGGGATGGAGCCGCTGGTCGAAGTGCATGACCCGCGAGAGCTCGAGCGAGCGCTGGCCAGCGGGGCGCGGCTCATCGGGCTGAACAACCGCGACCTGCGGACCCTCGAGGTCGACGTCGAACGGGCGGCGCGGCTGCGCGATCAGGTACCGGACGACCGGCTGGTGATCGCCGAGTCGGGCGTCCGCGAGCCGGCCACGGTCGCACGCTGGCGAGCGCTCGGCTTCGACGGCGCGCTCGTCGGCGAAGCCCTCGTCCGTTCAACCCAACCCGGGGCGGCCGCCGCGGCCTTCGTCGCCGCCGGCCGCGCGCCGGCGGACCTGGCCAACCTCGCTCGCCGGCCGCTCGTCAAGATCTGCGGCGTGACCGACGCCGACGGGGCGCTCGCCGCGGTCGCTGCCGGCGCCGACGCCATCGGGCTCAACGTGGCTCCCGGCACACCGCGCGAGCTGGACCTCGACGAGGCGGCCGCCCTGGCGCGGCTGATCCGGTCGGCTGGCGCGGGAGAGCGCCGCCCGCTCGTCGTGGCGGTGACGGTCGATGCCACGCCGGCCCAGCTTGCCGCCATCACGTCCGCCTTCGATCCCGACATCGTCCAGTTGAACGGCAGCGAATCGATCGAGGCGGCCCGTTCCATCGAACGCCGGACCTGGAAGGTTCTCCACCTGCCCGCGGGCGAGCCGGCGGGGCTGTCCCGAGTCACCGGCGAGATCGTGTCTCGCGGTCGTGCCTACCTCGCCGCCGGCGTGGAGCGCCTCCTCATCGACACGGCCGGCGGGCCGCATCCGGGTGGAACCGGAACCCGAGCCGCGGAGCGCCTTGCGGCGTCGGTCGCCCGGGAGCTGCCGGTCATCCTGGCCGGCGGGCTGGATCCCGCGAACGTCGCGATGGCGATGCGGACCGTTCCGGCGGTCGGCGTGGACGTCGCATCCGGCGTCGAGCGTCCGCGAGCCGCGGGTCGGCGTCCGCTCAAGGATCCGCTGCGCGTGGCGCTCTTCGCCAAGCGCGCCCGGGCGGCCCGCGACGACCGCCCCAACCTGCCGTTCGGGCCGACCCCAGTTCACGCGGGCCTCCTCGAGGCCGACGGGCTCGGGCGGTGGGGGATGGAAGGCGACTTCGGGGGTCGATACGTCCCCGAGACCCTGATGGCGGCGCTCGAGCAGCTCGAGGCGGCGTATGCGGCGATCCGCCAGGACCCGGTGTTCTGGGCCGAGCTGCGGCAGCTCCTGACGGACTATGCAGGCCGCCCGACCGCGCTCTACCGGGCCGATCGCCTGGCCGCCGCCGTCTGCGAGCAGGCTGCACGGATCGCCCGGGCAGCGGGTGCGGGGAGCCCGCCGATCCCGCGCGTCCGGCTCTACCTGAAGCGCGAGGACCTGGCCCACACCGGCGCCCACAAGATCAACAACGCGCTCGGCCAGGCGCTGCTGACCCGCCGGCTCGGCAAGACCCGCGTCATCGCCGAGACGGGCGCTGGCCAACACGGCGTCGCCACCGCAACGGCGTGCGCCCTGCTCGACCTCCCCTGCGTGGTGTACATGGGCGCCGAGGACATCGAGCGCCAGGGCCCGAACGTCCTGCGCATGCACGCGCTCGGTGCGGAGGTCCGATCGGTCACCTCGGGGACGGCCACCCTCAAGGACGCAGTCAACGAAGCCATGCGCGACTGGGTGACGAACGTTCGGACCACCCACTACGTCCTGGGATCGGCGATGGGGCCGCACCCCTATCCCACGATCGTTCGGGACCTGCAGCGCCGGATCGGCGACGAGGCGGCCGCCCAGCTCCTGGCCGTCGAGGGGCGGCTGCCCGATCTCGCGCTCGCCTGCGTCGGCGGCGGCTCGAATGCGATCGGCCTGCTCGCCCGATTCATCGGGGAACCGTCGGTGCGGCTGGCCGTCAGCGAGGCGGCCGGCGATGGGATCGAGACCGGGCGCCACGCGGCCGCCATCCTGGGCGGCACGCCCGGGATCCTCCATGGGTCGCGGTCGCTCATGCTCCAGGACGCCGACGGGCAGGTCACCGAGGCGCACTCGGCATCGGCGGGTCTGGACTATCCGGGTATCGGGCCGCAGCTCGCGGCACTGGCAGAGGGCGGCCGGATCGAGGTCGCCGCGGCCACGGACCGCGAGGCGGTGGCGGCGATGAAGACGACCACACGCACCGAGGGGATCCTGCCGGCGCTCGAGACTGCCCATGCGGTCGCGGCCCTGCCGAAGCTCCTGGCCGGGGTCGGCGGCCTGGGCGGGGCGTGGCCGGACGACGTGCTGGTCCTCGTCGGCTTCTCGGGGAGAGGCGACAAGGACCTGACGGCGCTCGAGCGCTTTGCGGACGTCGAGCCGTGGGGGACCGAAGGGTGACGGCCCTGACCCCGGCCGTCCCGGCGAGCCCACCGCGTCCCGTCCAGGCAGGAACGAACGCCACGGCTGGCGCACGACGGATCGCCGCCGCCTTCGCCCTGGCCCGCGCGGCCGGCCGGGCAGCGCTGATCCCGTACGTCGTCGCCGGCTATCCCGACACGGAGACGAGCTTCAAGGTCGCCCTCGCCGCGGCCGACGCCGGTGCCGATCTCCTCGAGGTGGGCCTGCCCTATTCCGACCCGCTGGCGGACGGGGCGACCCTCCAGCGGGCGTCCGGTGTCGCGCTCTCCGCGGGTGCCACCCTGGAGCGCTCGCTGCGCCTGATCGAGCGGATCGTGGCCGCGCGCCCGGACCTGCCGCTCGTCCCGATGGGCTACGCCAACCAGGTCTTGGGCGGTGGCGACGGTGAGGCCGTGGCAAGACGGCTGGTTGGGGCCGGCGCGGCCGGCATGATCGTGGCCGACCTCACGCCGGACGAAGGGGCTCCCTTCGAGGCCGTGGCCCGCGAGGCCGGGCTGGCCGTCGTCTACCTCGTCGCCCCAACCACGCAGCCGGCGCGGCGCCGGATGATCGCCGAACGCAGCGGCGGTTTCCTCTACTGCGTCTCGCTCGTGGGCGTGACCGGCGCACGGGCGTCGCTCCCCGCGACGGTCGGGCGGCTGATCCGCGACGTGCGGGCCGTCTCGCCCGTGCCGGTCGCGGTCGGGTTCGGCGTCAGCCGGCCGGCACACGTGCGGGCGATCGCCCGGGCCGGCGCCGACGGCGTCGTCGTGGCTTCGGCGCTCGTTGATTCGCTGGGTCCGGCGGGCGACGACATCGATCGGATGACGGCGTTCGTCCGCGCGCTGGCGGAGGCTACCCGACCGTGAGTCAACGAGTCGCCGTGGCGGTCGAGACCGGCGCCAAGCGGGTCTTTGCCACTGCGGTCGACTGGCCGGGCTGGTCGCGCTCGGGCAGGACCGAGGAGGCCGCGCTCGAGGCGCTCGTGGCGTACGCGCCCAGGTATTCGACCGTCGCGGCAGCAGCCGGCGAAGCCTTCCCGGGCCCGCTCGGCGTGGACGACGTCGAGATCGTCGAACGCAACCCGGGCGACGGTGGAACCGACTTTGGCGTCCCGAGCCGGGTGACCGAGCACGACCGCCGGCCGGTGGCGCAGACAGAGGCTGATCGTCTCCGCGGGCTCGTGGCGGCCGCCTGGACCGTCTTCGACCGCGTGGCCGCCGGCGCGCCGGCCGAGCTGCGCAAGGGACCGCGTGGTGGCGGTCGCGACCGCGACAAGGTCGTCGACCACGTCCTCGGCGCCGACCACGCGTACTGCGGCGTGATCGGGATCCGCGTTCCTGGACCCTCGCGCGACGAGCCTGGCTCGGTCGCGGCCATGCGGTCGGCGATGCTCGACCTGCTCGGCCGACCGTCGGATGGGTCTCCTCTCGGGGGTCGCAAGTGGCAGCCCCGCTACGCCGCCATGCGGATCGCCTGGCATGCCCTCGACCACGCCTGGGAGATCGAGGACCGCTCGGAATCAGCCTGACCGGCTCGCGAACAGCCAGCCGACGTCGGCCGGAGCGATCGACCGCGCCTCCGCCACGAGCCCGACCGCGGCGGCCGCCTCGCCGATCACGTCCTCCGCGCTGCGGCCGGCGGCTCGCAGCTCGCGGACGCCGGTGTCGCCGTCCGCCTTGGACAACTTGGCCCCGCCCGGCTTGCGGATCAGCCGGTGATGGGCGAACGTCGGGGGCTCGAGCCGGCCGAGCAGCCGGCCCAGGCGGATCTGCGCGGGCGTCAAGTCGGCGAGGTCTTCACCGCGGACGACGAGGTCGACCCCCTGCCGAAGGTCGTCGACGACCACGCTCAAGGCATACGTCCAGTTGCCCTGTCGGTCCCGGATGGCGACGTCGCCCCCCAGCGTCACGGCCCCCGCTCGCCGTCCAAGGAGCCGGTCCACCCAGGACGCATCGCCCGGCCCGAGCGCGACGCGGAGCGTCACCCACGGGTCCTCGGTCAGCGCCCGATCGCGACAGGCACCGGGGCAGCCAGGTCCGTGCCACGGACCGTCATGGCTCGCGGCCCAGGTCGCGAACGTCGAGTGGGTGCAGTCGCACGCATACACGAGCCCGGCCTCGCGAAGGCGCCCGGTCGCGGCGACATACGGAGCTGGGTCGTCGTGCTGGCGCACCGGACCCGCGTCGGGCACGAACCCGAGCCAGTCGAGGTCCTCGAGGATCGCCGTCTCGTACGTCGTGCGACTCCGTTCCCGGTCGTGGTCCTCGATCCGCAGCAGCACCTTCGTGCCCGTGGACGCCGCCAGGCCCCAGACGTGGATCGCGTTCGCCACATGGCCCAGGTGGAGGTACCCGGTCGGCGCCGGCGCGAACCGTGTCCAGGCGCTCTTCCGTGGTGCGCCCCTCAATTGCGCTGCCGGACCCACCGGGTCAGTCGGTCGCGTCGGTCGCTCCATCCAGCCGAGCGCGGTCGCGCGCCTCGAGTGCCCGTGTCGCCGACATCAGCCGACGATAGAGCACGAGGAGATCGCCCTGGGGGAGCGGACCGGTGTTGGCCATCGTCACCCGGAGCAACACCTCGCGCTCGCGCTCGGCGTCGCGAATCGCGCGCCGACCCGCCGCCGCCTTCGCCAGGCCGGCCTCGCGGGCGAGCTCGGCGCGCTCGTTGAGCAGGGCCACGATCTTGCGGTCGAGCGCGTCGATTCGAAGGCGCAGCCGTCGGAGCTCGGCTGTTTCCTCGAGCCGGTCAGACATCGTCGCCACCAGACCCACCAGCACCGCCGGTCCGGCGGGCGATCGACTCGAGGGCGAGGTGGTAGCCACGCGCCCCCTGGCCGACGATCGACTCGAGCGCGACGTCATGGAGGAAGTTGACCTGGCGGAAGGCCTCGCGCCTCGACGGGTCCGAGAGGTGGACCTCGATGAACGGTCGCTGGATGGCGAGCAGCGCGTCCCGCAACGCCACGCTGGTGTGGGTCAGGCCGCCGGCGTTGACGATCGCCACGTCGAAGTCTCGCTGGTGAAGCCGATCGATCAGCGCGCCCTCGTGGTTCGACTGGAAGAAGGTCACGTCCAGGCCGAGCTCGGTGGCCCGCGTCGCGATGTCGGCATGGATCTCGTCGAGTGACTCCCGTCCGTAGATCTCGGGCTCGCGGGTGCCGACCAGGTTCAGATTCGGGCCCTCCAGGACCAGGACCGTCGTCATCGTGGGGTCCCGGCGCCGGCCGCCAGGAGGCTGGTCGCGGCGCGTTCGACGATGTCGGCCGCGATGTCGTCCCGCACGACGACGCCGTCGGCGGTCGGCAGGACCCAGCGCAAGTGCCCGCCGGCATGCTTCTTGTCGGTCGCCAGGTGCACCATGACCGCCTCGAGCGAGTAGGGGAGCGGCTCGGTCGCCAGGTCCAGCCGATCGAGCAGCGCGCCGACCCGCTCGGCTCGCTCCGGCGGCGTCACGCCGGAGTCCATGCCGATCCGGCATGCGGCGCGGAGCCCGTACGCGACCGCCTCGCCATGGAGCAGGTCGCCGTAGCCGGCGGCCGCCTCGACCGCGTGCCCCAGCGAGTGACCGAGGTTGAGCGTGACCCGACCAGCGCTCGATCGACGCTCGCGCTCGTCGGCGACGACGACCTCGACCTTCGCCCACCCACACCGCTCGACGACCTCCGCGAGCGCCCCGCCGCCGAACGCCGCGGGATGGCCTCGAGCGACCAGCGGCCCGTCGGCCTCGAGCAGCTCGAACAGCCGCTCGTCGCCGAGCGTCGCCATCTTGACCGCCTCGCCGAGGGCCGCCCGGAGCTGTCGCTCCGGGAGCGTCCGCAGCAGGTCGACGTCGACGATGATCGCGACCGGCTGGTGGAACGCGCCGACCAGGTTCTTCCCCTCGGGCAGGTCGACCCCGGTCTTGCCCCCGATCGACGAGTCGACCTGGGCGACGAAGGTCGTCGGCACCTGGATGACCGGGACGCCGCGGAGGTAGGTCGCTGCGAGGAACCCGGCCGCATCGCCCAGCGCGCCACCGCCGATCGCGACGAGCGGTTCCGAGCGTTCGGCTCGCATGCCGGCCAGCTGGCGCGCCGCGGTCTCGACGACACTCAACCGTTTCGCTGCCTCGCCCTGCGGCAGCATGATCCGTTCGACCGCCCAGCCGAGGTCGCCCAGGCCCGCCTCGATTCGCTGGCCGGCCGCCGCCCAGGCGCCCGGCTCGCTGACGACGATTGCCCGTCGGGCGCCCAGGACCTCGAGCTCGGCCGCCAATGCCCGAGCGACGATGCCCTCGCCCAGCACGATCCGGCCGATGGGGGTCTCCGCCCGGAGGAGCGTGGTTCCGACCGGTCGCCCGTCCGCCGAGCGTTCGGCCAGTCGCTCGTCGATCCTGTCGACGACACCCTGGACCTCGGCGACCCCCGACTGGTGGAGGTCGGCGGCCGCGTAGAACCGCGAGCGCCGCGTGCCGAGGTCGCGGATCGTGCCGATCGGGTCCCGCCCGGCGACCAGCGGCCGGACATGCGGTGATCGGCGCAGGCGCTGGGCGAGGACCTCGGGTCGTCCATCGAGCCAGACCGTGGCCCGGCCGCGGTAGAGCGACCAGCGGTTGCGGGGATCGACGACCGCCCCGCCCCCGGTGGCGATCACCCGCCGGATCGTCGGGTCGGCGTCGGCGGGGCCGAGCTCGGCGATCGCGGCCCGCTCGAATGTGCGGAAGGCGGCCTCGCCGTCCGCTTCGAAGATCTCGGGGATCGATCGGCCGGTCGACGATTCGATCCGCTCGTCGAGGTCGATGAAGGCGGCCGCATGCCGGTGGGCCAGCCGCCGTCCGATGACGCTCTTGCCGCTGCCGGGCAGCCCGACCAGCACGACATCCATCGCCTCAGTCGTCCCCGCCCGAGCCGGCTTCGTCCGTGCCGGTCAGGCCGTGCCCGCCCGCCGTCGTGCGCCGCCCGCCGGCGACCGGCGGCTCTGGCGTCGCCCCGATCCGCTCTCGGTACCGGTCGAGGCTCGAGCGAATGTCGAGCATCGTGTCGCCGCCGAACTTCTCGACCACGAACGAGGCCAGCGTCAGCATCACCATCGCCTCCGCGACCACCCCGGCCGCGGGTACCACGCTGATGTCGCTCCGTTCGTAGTGGGCCTTGTCGACCGCCTCGCCGGTCACGAGGTCAGCCGACGGCAGCGGCCGCGCGAGCGTCGAGATCGGCTTGACCGCGCCGCGAACCACGAGCGGCTCGCCATTGGTGACGCCACCGGTCAGCCCGCCGGCGTTGTTCGTTCGATGGACCCAGCGGCCGCCCTCGCCGCGTCCCTCGATGACATCGTGGACCGCTGAGCCGAACCGGCGGGTCTGCTCGAAGCCGAGCCCGAACTCGACGCCCTTGACGATGTTGATGCTCATCACGGCGGCGGCAAGCGCCCCGTCGAGCCGGCGATCCCAGTGGACGTACGAGCCGAGCCCGATCGGGAGCCCATGCACGACCACTTCGAAGACCCCGCCGACCGTGTCCCCGGCCGATCGCGCCTCGTCGATCCTGGCGATCATCCGTTCCTCGGCCGCCGGGTCCGGGCAGCGCAGCGGCGAGGCATCGGCCTCGTCCCGCGGCCGGGTGCAGTTCGCGGGGTCGACCGCCACGCCCCCGACCTCGGCCGTGAACGACCAGGCTTCGATCCCGAGCTCGCGCAGGAACGCCCGAGCGACGGACCCGGCGGCTACGCGGGCCGCGGTCTCGCGCGCCGAGGCGCGTTCGAGCACGTTGCGCACGTCGTTGAAGCCGTACTTGAGGGCGCCGGCGAGGTCGGCGTGGCCGGGCCGGACCCGCGTCACCGGGGTGGCTCGTTTGTTCCCGTCGGCGGCGGCCGCGAACAGCGCCTCAGCCGCTTCCTCGTCGAGCGGCTCGACCGCCATCACCTGGGTCCAGTTCTCCCAGTCCCGGTTGCGGACCAGGAGCAGGATCGGCGAGCCGAGGGTCGCGCCGTGGCGGACGCCGCCGAGGATCTCGGCACGGTCCTGCTCGATCTGCTGGCGAGCGCCGCGCCCGTAGCCCTGTTGCCGCCGGGCGAGGTCGACCGCGATCGCATCGGCCGTGACGGCCAGGCCGGCCGGCACGCCCTCGATCGTGACACCGAGCGCCGGTCCATGGGATTCGCCGGCGGTCAGGAATCGGAAGGCGCCCATCCGGATCGAGTCGTCAGCCCGGCCGTCGTCGAGCCGTCAGTCGACGGCGCTGGCGGCCGGTTCCCCGGCCGTCGCAGCTTCGCCCGCCGGCTCACCCTCGGCCGAGCGCAGGCCGCCGGCGCGCGCGGCGGCAAGCCGTTCCTGCATCAGGTCGAGCGGCGCTGGCTGCCCGGTCCATAGCGTGAACGCGGCCGCGCCCTGGTGGAGCAGCATCAGCTCGCCGTCGGCCACGGAGCAGCCGGCGGCCTCGGCGTCGCGCAGCAGCTTCGTCCGGGCATAGATCAGGTCGAGGACCAGCAGCTCCCCGTTGAGGGCTTCGGGCTGAATCGGGCTGTCGTCGCTGGTCAGGCCGATCGACGTGGCGTTCACCAGGATCTTGGCCTTGGCCAGCTCGGACTCGATGATCGACTCGTGCCAGGGCATTGCCCGCAGCTCCATGTGAGCCGCGCTCCTGGCGAAATGCTTGACCATGCTCTCGGCCCGATGCAGGTGCCGGTTGAACACGATGATCCGCTGGAAGCCCTCGGTGATGAGGCCGTAGACCACGGCGCGGGCCCCGCCGCCGGCGCCCAGCACGACGGCCTGGCGCGGCATCTTCTGCTTGCCGACCAGCCGGTCGAGCGCGACCTTGAAACCGGGCACGTCGGTGTTATGGCCGATCAGGCGCTTGCCTTCGCGCGTGATCGTGTTGACGGCGCCGGTGTTGTGCGCGTCTTCCGTCAGGCGGTCGACCATCGGCACGACCCGCTCCTTGTGCGGGATCGTCACGTTGGCTCCCAGGAACGCGTCGGTGCGCAGCTCCGCGACCGCATCGGCCAGCTCGATCGGCGCACGGTCCCAGGCCTCGTACGTGGCGTCGACGCCGAGCGAATCGAAGGCCGCCTGCTGCATCGCCCAGGACAGCGAATGTGCCACGGGGTGGCCGATCAGGACCACGCGCTTTGTCATGCTCGCACCCTTTCGAGGTCGTCGAAGAACCCGGGATAGGAGACCGCGGCCGAACCCGGCCGCGCGATGATCGTTTCGCCCGTGGCGATCAGACCCGCGATCGCGAAGGTCATGGCCAGGCGATGGTCGTCGAGACTGTCGGTCGCGGCGCCGCGGAGTGGCACTCCGCCGTCGATACGGAGATCGTCACCGTCGATCTGGATCCGGGCACCCAGGGCCCGCAGGCCGGCGGCGATCCCGCTGATCCGATCCGATTCCTTGTGCCGCAGCTCCCCCGCGCCACGGATCGTGGTCGTCCCGCGGGCGACGCTGGCCGCGAGGCACAGGGCCGGGATCTCGTCGATGGCGGCGGCCACATCCGCCGGACCGAGATCGATGCCGCGGAGCTCGGACGAGCGGATCACCAGGTCGGCCACCGGCTCGCCCACACCGTCGTCCGCGGCCTCGCGAAGCGGCCGCTCCTCGATCCGGGCGCCCATCGAGCGCAGGATGTCGATGACCGCCCGGCGGGTCGGATTCACGCCGACATCGTGCAGGGTCAGCTCGGCATCGGGATGGATCGCGCCCGCCACCAGCCAGAAGGCAGCCGCCGAGACGTCGCCAGGAACCTGCTCCTGCACCGCCCCCACTGCCACCCCTCCTTGCACCGTCCAGGCGACTCGCCCGTCCGCCGAATCTTCGCGCTCGACCACCACGCCGCGCGCCCTGAGCATGCGCTCCGTGTGGTCGCGCGTGGCGACCGCCTCGCGGACCGTCGTCCGTCCGTCCGCTCGCAGTCCGGCCAGCAGGATCGCCGACTTCACCTGCGCGCTCGGCACCGGAGTCGCGATGTCGATTGCCCGGAGCGGCGTATGGCCGACCACGGTCAGGGGAGGGAGGGTGTCGTTGCGTCGGGCGTGGAGCACCGCGCCCATCGAGCGCAGCGGCTCGATGATACGAGCGACCGGACGGCGACGCAACGATGCGTCACCGTCGAGGACCGTGGTCATCGGCAGGCCGGCCAGGATCCCGCTCATCAGGCGCAGGCTGGTCCCGGAGTTGCGGCAATCCAGGATCGCGTCGGGCTCGATGAGCCCATCCGCCCCGGGCGACACGACCCGGTAGGAGACCGTCCTGCCGTCGGTCCCGACACGCTCGACGGAGGCACCAAGCGCGGCGACGATCCGGGCGGTGGTTCGGACGTCCTCGCCGTCTCCGGCGCCGTCGATTCGGCATTCGCCCTCGGCCAGGGCCGCGAGCATCAGCGCCCGATGGCTGATCGACTTGTCGCCGGGCAGGCGCAGCTCGCCGCGCAGCCGCGCCGCCGCGCGGACGCGGGCCTCAGCCGGACCGGGCTCCGTGACGTGGATCAATGCTTGGCCAACCCACCGGCGCCGCCGATGCCCAGCGCGGCGCCCGAGACCAGCGGATCGCCATGGAGCGACCTGACGTGCTCGTGGACCGGGACGATGGCGGCCATCAGGTCGCGGAACTGGTCGAGGTTGAGCTGCTGCTCCGCGTCGGAGAGCGCCTCGTCCGGCGTCGGGTGGACCTCGACCATGACCCCATCGGCGCCCACCGCCACGCTGCCGATGGCCAGCGGCTTGACCAGCCAACGCTTTCCCGTGGCGTGCGAGGGATCGACGATCACGGGCAGGTGGGTGAGGTGGTGGGCGAGCGGGACGGCCGCCAGGTCGAGCGTGTTGCGGGTGTAGGTCTCGAACGTCCGGATGCCGCGCTCGCACAGGATCACGTTGGGGTTGCCCGAGCTGACGATGTACTCGGCGGCCATCAGCCATTCCTCGATGGTCGCGCCGTAGCCGCGCTTGAGCATGACCGGTCGTGCGACCCGCCCGACGTCGCGGAGCAGCGAGTAGTTCTGCATGTTTCGGGTGCCGATCTGGAGGATGTCGGCGTATTCCGCCACGATGTCGACCTGGTTTGGCTCCATCACTTCCGTGATGACGGGCAGGCCGGTCCGTTCGCGAGCCTCGGCCAGGAAGCGCAACCCTTGCACGCCGAGGCCCTGGAAGGCATACGGGCTGGTCCGCGGCTTGAACGCGCCGCCGCGCAGGATCGTGGCGCCGGCCGCCGCCACAGCGTCGGCCGTCTCGAACAGCTGCTCGCGACTCTCGACCGAGCACGGCCCGGCCATGATCGTCAGCGACCCGTCGCCGATCACCGCGTCGAGGACCCGAATCACGGTGTCCTCGGGGTGGAACTCGCGCGAAGTCAGCTTGAACGGGCGGCTGATCGGTGTCACCGATTCGACGCCAGACAGCGCCGACAGGCGGTCGATCAGGACCGGCTTGCGGGCCCCGATCTCGCCGACCACGGCGATCACGGTCCGCTCCGCGCCGACGTGGTCGAACGGGGTCATCCCTTCGGCCAGGATCTGGCTCTTGACTCCGAGGATCTCGGCCTCGTTGGCGCCGACGGCCATCACGACGAACATCGCGCTCGTGTCTCCTCAGTCGGTTGCTGTCGGTCGCTCGGCCAAACAAAAAAGCAGAGGTCCTACCTCTGCCTCGCTCGCCCGACACGACGTGTGCCCCGGTCTAGCGACCGGAAGCGATCATGCCGGGCATCGAAAGTAGAAGAATCGGTTCATGTGCGTGCGTGGACGGTAGCCACTGGCGCGCTCGATGTCAACGCGGCGAGCCGGCGGCGAATGAGCCGAAGGCCTCTTGTCGCCAGTCGCCTCGCGCACGCACGCTTGATCCATGGCCACGCTGCTGAAGGCCGCCGGGCTCGACGTCGCCCTCCGCCTGGCTGCCTCCGACGATGTCGTCGTCGCGTACCAGGCGCGCGTCCGCGCATTGGGCGTCCCGGGGTCGGATCCGTCCGTGACGGCCCTGCACCTCGCGATCGGCGACTCGCCGCGGGCTCGCGCCCTGCTTTCGCACCGGTCGCCGGACGGAACGCTCCCGCTCAACCCGTACGGGAAGTTCCAGGGACCGCATTGGACGCTCGTCTGCCTTGCCCAGATCGACTATCCCCCGGGGGACGTTGGCTTGCTGCCGATCAAGCGCCAGATGGATGGCTATCTCTCGGACCGCGCGCATCTGCGTCCGCCGCGCACGACCGTGTACCCGGACCAACCGGAGCGCGTCCGGCGCTGCGCCTCGCAGGAGGGCAACGCGATCTGGGCGGCACTCCGCCTGGGGCTCGAGGACGAGCGAACGGCCGAATGGGTCGAACGGCTCATCACGTTCCAGTGGCCCGATGGCGGCTGGAACTGCGACAAGCGGCCCGAGGCTCGCGCTTCGTCCTTCCAGGAGACGGCGATTCCGGCGCGGGCGTTGCACGCATTCGGGACCCGGTTCGGTCACCCAGGCGCCCTCCATGCCGCCGAGCGCGCGGCCGAACTGCTCCTGTCGCGGCGCCTGCTCTGGCGCCGTCGCGATGGCGCCGTGATCCGCCCGGACTGGGGCGGGCCGGCCGACCGCATCCAGTTCCCGATCCGCTTCTACGACGTCCTGTACGTCCTCGAGGCCATGGCGCAGATGGGTCGGCTCGACGATACGCGCTGCGCCGATGCGCTCGACCTCCTCGAAACCAAGCGGCTCGCCGACGGCGGGTTCCCCCTCGAAGAGCGCATCGGAACCACCCGGCCGGTCATCGCCAGCCGGGGCACGTTCGCCGACTGGGGTCCGTCAGGAAGGAGCCACAGCAACCCGCTGGTGACGGTCGCCGCGCTCGGCGTCCTCCGCCGCGCAGGTCGGTTACGGCGCCCCGTCGACTGACCCGTCGCGCCGCCGGATGCTCAGGGCGCGGCCGTGTCGTCGGCCATCGCCCGCTCCATGATCGCCGCGACCACGTCGGTCTTGGCGTCGGCGTAGTGCTGGACGTACTTCCAGTCGCGGGCGGCCAGCTCGCGCTTGGTCCGCTCGTACAGGCGCCGCTCACCGTCATGGCTTCGCAGCCAGTCCCGAAAGGCCAGCATGCGGTGGATCTCGGCAGCCCCCTCGGTGAAGACGTGCACGTTGACCGAGGTGTCGGGGCCCCTGAAGAGCCGATGTTCGAACCATTCGGGCTCGCGGATGCGCAGGACGTAGCCAGCCGCTTCCATCGGCGGGACGTAGGCCGCCTCATCGGAGGAATCCGGAACGACGAGGACGATGTCGATGATCCGCTTGGCCGCAAGGCCCGGGACCGACGTCGAGCCGACGTGCTCGAGCAACCGAATCTGGTCGCCGAGGACCGACCGGATGCGCGCCGCCTCGCGCTCGAAGAGCGCCGGCCAGGTCGGGTCGTATTCGACGAGTGTGACCGGCCCACCGAGCACCGCCAGCTCGCCGATCGTCACCGCTCGGAGCGCCTCTTCGCTTGCCGCC
The DNA here is from genome assembly GCA_041491485.1 of Candidatus Limnocylindria bacterium. Classification (GTDB taxonomy): domain Bacteria; phylum Chloroflexota; class Limnocylindria; order Limnocylindrales; family CSP1-4; genus SPCO01. Next base: position 278 of record JBGPVC010000019.1, on the reverse strand, counting down.
TGGGACATCGGCGGCCGCTGTGCCGTCATCCGGATCCTCCTGTTCGCGTCAGCGCGCCAGCCTACCGTACCGGTCGAGGACGAGGCGGACCTCGTGATAGCATGTCGCCCGCTGTCGCGACGGAGAGGTCGCATAGAGGCCTAGTGCAGCGGTTTGCTAAACCGCCATGTGGGGTAACCTGCATCGAGGGTTCGAATCCCTCCCTCTCCGCCAGCCCTCACAGCCTCTCGTGCGCCCGTAGCTCAGTGGATAGAGCGTTAGGTTGCGGACCTAAAGGT
>JBGPVC010000018.1:0-31747 GCA_041491485.1 Candidatus Limnocylindria bacterium | reverse complement strand
CTTGGCCCGGTTCCGAACGATCCCGGCGTCTGCCATCAGCCGTGCCCGGTCGGCGTCGGTGAAGCTCGCCACGACCCGCGGGTCGAAGCCGTGGAACGCCGCTCGGAAGCCGTCCCGCTTGCGCAGGATGGTCGACCACGACAGGCCCGCCTGGAACGACTCCAGGGCGAGCCGCTCGAACAGCTCGACGTCGTCGTGCGTCGGGACGCCCCATTCGTCGTCATGGTAGGCGACCATCAACGCGTCGGGTGAGGGACCGTCGGTCGAGGCCCAGGAGCAGCGCGGACGGGGCTCGATCACCCGGCCCACGATAGCCGGCTCAGGGAATCGGCGCGAGGTCGAACAGCGTGCTCCGCAGGCCCGGGTCGGTCGATGGCCGGGCCTTGTTGAAGATCGCCCGGAAGACCTCGCCGGAGACGCGTCGCGTGCCCGCCGTCCCGACCAGCGTGACGCTGATCAACCGGCCGGAGACACCCCGGTCGTGGAGGTCGAGCGCCAGCAGGTCGCCGACGTTGGTACGGCTGTCGCCGGCGAACCATGCCGACAGCTGGCTCCGCGCGTACGTCCGTGTCGCCCAAACGGCGTACGGCGAGCTCGCATCGTAGGCCGTGCCGTCCGGGGCTCGGTCGCTCGAGCCGCGCAGGTAGCTCACGGGGCGTGCGACCACCCGCCCGGTCGCGGTCGTGAAGACGTTCTCATTGGATTCGGTGGCGCCACCGCCGGTCGAATCGAAGAGTGCGTTGGCAATAACGGAGCCGCTCATCAACACCTGCCCGACCGTGGCCGCGATGGCCGCGTTGGTCTGCGGCTTCTCGGCCAGGACCCCGCGGTAGATCTGCGAGCTCGAATCGTCCGGGACGTCGTAGAACGAGGTGGCCGGGTGCAGCCGGCGAGCCGCGAAGGAACGGGCGGCGACCGCCTGCGCCTGGAGGGCCGCCGCCGGCCAGGACGGCGGCATCTCGACGGGCATGACGCCCCCGAGGTAGCCATCGAGCGTGACGTCGTTGACGACCGACACTCGCGTTGACGTGAGTGGCAGGACGACGTGCAGGTTGCCGCGATAGAGGTTGAATCGGGTCGCCTTGGAGGCGACCTGGAGGCGGCCCTCATCCGCGGCGGGACGGACGACGATGTCGGGTGGCGACGGGGCATCGTAGAGGAGGCTGCCGTCGGCCGCGACCACGGTCAGTCGCCAGGGACCGACGGGACCGGCCGTGGACCAGCCGAGCCGCAGCCGGGCGTCCGGCGGGAAGACCGCCCCGATGCCGTCGATCGTCCAGGTGGAGAGGCGCCCGGCGATGTCGAGCGGCCGCGTGTCGGTGGCCGCCCAGCGGCTCAGGACGAGCACGCGGATCCGTGTCGCCGGATCGATCGGGCTGATCGTCGTGCCCTGGTAGTAGTGGGCGAGGATGGTCGGGGCGTCCTGTCCGGCGAGCGCGCGACCACGGGCGCCGTACTGCGACATCCCGACGCCGTGGCCGTAGCCACGTCCGTAGAACGTGACCGGGTCGCCGAGGGGCGTGACGGACGTCGTGGACGGCGCCGGGCTGGGTGAGGGCGTCTCGGCCAGGACCGAGCCGGCCAGACCGCCGGCGCTTGCCAGCGACGCGCCCACGATCGCCCCGACCAGCGCGACCATGACGGGCCGCAGCGGCCTTGGCGTCCGGTGGTGGCTGACTGTGCGCGGTGACATGAGCGCCCTCGATGCGGTGGCCACCGATCATGGTGGTGCATCCAGTCCACGGCCATGACCCGAGGGACCCATGACCAAGGCAGCCAAAGGACCCATGCCCGGGTACCCTGCCCGGGTGAGCCTGCGGTGCTTCCTCGGCCACGGTGCCAGCGGATCGGCGGCCAGCATGACGCCGTTCGTGGCCGGGCTGCGCCGGCGCGGGGTGGACGCGGTGGCCATCGACCTGCCGCGCCGCAAGGCCGAAGAGGCGCTCCCCGCCTTCCACCAGGTGGTGCCGTCCGAACCCGATGTGGCCGTCGGCGGTCACTCGTACGGCGGCCGGGTGGCCAGCCTGGCCGCTGCCGAGCCCGGCGCGCTCTATCGAGCGCTGGTCCTGTTCAGCTACCCGCTCCACCCACCCGGGTCTCCGGAGCGGACCGCGGGCCGGATCGTGCATTGGCCCGCCATCCGCTGCCCGGTCCTGCTGCTGTCCGGCGAGTCCGACCCGTTCGCCCGGATCGAGCTGCTGCGAACGTCCGTCGGCCTCCTCGAGCACGCCGAGCTGGTGACCTACCCGCGCCTCGGCCATACCCTCAAACCGGTCCTCGACGATGCCCTGGACCGTGCGGCGGCCTTCCTGCTGCGCGTGGCCGGCGTGTGACCCACCCCTGCGGCGACTGGCCGGGACCGCGCCCGGGACCTTCGTCCTGCTTGTCTGGAGGTTGACGCTCGGCGTATCCTGCCGACCCCAGACACCGGGCGTCCAGAACCGCCCGGCCGTGCAGCCCATGTCGCCGCCGGTGTGCCCAGGCCGCGGCCTCGAGCCGTTTTCCTGTCCGGCTTCGACCGAGCCCTCGCTCGGCGCGCGTCGCGCCGTCCAGGCAGGAAGGAGCTCCATTGCGAGTCCCGTCTGGCCGCCAGTCGGTGGTCCTCGTCGTCGCCCTCTCGGGCATCCTCGCCGGCAACGTCGCGGGCCCGGCTCGTACGCTCGCCTCCGACCCTCCGCAGCTGAGCCGCTTCATGCAGGCCGTCGCCCAGGTCGAATCGCATGGCAACCACACCGCGCTGAATGCGAAGAGCGGGGCCTACGGTCGGTACCAGATCATGCCGGACAACTGGCGGGCCTGGGCGCGGCGATACCTCGGCGACGCGAAGGCCAAGCCGACGCCGATCAACCAGGAACGCGTCGCCAGGGCGAAGATGGCGGAGCTCTACCGATGGCTGGGGAGCTGGGAACGCGTCTCCTACTGGTGGTTGACCGGGTCATCGCAGACGTCGGCCTGGTCCCACGCCGCCCGGCAATACGTCACCCGGGTGATGGCGATCTTCGGCGGCGTCGAGACGAGCCAGCCGTCGGTCGAAGGCGATCATCACTATTCAGAGCGCAGCTCGACCATCGACTACTCGGGCACCTGGCACGTCGCGCGCGCGGCGAGCTACGCGGGAGGCCGCGTGAGCTACGCCTCGAACCCGGGTGCCCGGGCCGCGATCACGTTCACCGGCAGCCGGATCGCCTGGTACGGGCCGGTCGGGCCGACCCGCGGCAAGGCCCGCGTCGTTGTCGACGGCGTCGTCCAGGAGACCGTCGACCTGAACAGGTCGACCTTCCGGGCGCGTTCCTTGCTCTACAGCCAGAGCTGGAAGGCGGTCGGGCGCCACAGCCTGCTCATCGAGGTGTTGGCCACGCGCGGCCACAAGCTGGTGGCGATCGACGAGCTGGTGGTGTCCCCCTGACCGGAGCCGCCGGGCACGGCTAGCGGGCCGCGAGGACCTCGATCTCGACCCGGAAGTCCCTGGCCAGGGCGGTCACGCCGACGGTCGCCCTGGTCGGTGGCTCGGTCGGGAAGTACTCGCGGTAGACACCGTTCATCGCCGCGAAGTCGCCGAAGTCGCGGAGGTAGACGGTCGTCTTGACCACGTCCCGGTAGTCCAGCCCGACGGCGCGGAGCAGCCGCCCCGCGTTGTCGAGCATCTGGCGGGTCTCGGCCTCGATCCCGCCCGCGACGGCGCCATCGACACCCGGTGCGTTGCCGACCTGGCCGGCGAGGAAGACGAAGCCGTTGGCCTCGACGACCTGGCTGAACGGGAGTGCGCTCGCTTGGCTGTCGGGCAGCGGCGGAACCTGCTTTGGCATCGTGCCTCCTCATCGCTGATTATGGATGCCATGGTAGTCGGGCGGGCTCCTGGCATGCGGGGGGCACGCCCGGCCTGCTCGAGCCGCTGCCGTCGCCGGCGAACGCGTGGCGGCCCGGGCGGAAGCCCGGGCCGCGTGGCGGGACGCGAGGGAGCGGCGTGCCTACTCGGCGACGATCGTCCCCGTCATGTTCTGGTGGACGTCACACCGGAAGAAATAGGTGCCCGCGGTCAGGGCCGGGACCGACTGCGTCTTCTGGCCGGGCCCGCTGAAGATCTCGCCGACGGAGACCTTGGTCGAGGCACTCGCGTCGGTGTAGATCGCCACGTTGTGCGGGGCACCGTCCTGGTTGTCGAGGGTCAGCTCGAACGCCTTCCCGGCCGGAACCGTGATCTGCGGCGTCGTGAACGCGATGTCCTTGGCGACGACCACGACCGATCCGGAGCTCGCACCGCCGGACGAGGCCGGGGTCGGCGTCGCGTCGGCGGCGGTCGCGCCGGAGCAGGCGGCGAGCAGGGCGGCCAGGCTCAGCAGGCCGAGGACGAGGGTGAGGCGCTTCATGTCGACGGACTCCTTGGCGTGCGGTGGTGTGAACGGACGGGTCAGACGGCCGCGCCGGCAGTCGACCGGCGGCGCGAGACGAGGGCGGTGAAGGCGGCCAGCTCACGCCGGGCGACACCGAACGGGTTCCCGTCGTGCCGTGCGAAATCGACGGCGAGCGTGACGATCAGCGCGACCTCGATCGCCTTGGCGATGTATGCGGTCGTGTAGTACGGGCCCATGACCGCCCAGGCGACGATCGCGGTGGCCGCGTAGCCGATCAGGCCGACGCGGACGATCCAGCGGAAGCGAACGGCGATGGCCAGCGGAACGACGACCGCCACAGCGGCGACGACGTAGCCGACGGCGTTCAGCGTGAACAGCAGGCCGCCGAGGGTCGAATGGATGTAGGCCGTCGCCAGCGTCAGGGCGACGATGAGGCCGCGGACGACGACGTCCGAGGTTCGGAGAGCGCTTCGCGGGGCAAGCATCGGGTATTGACCTCATTGAGCATCGGAGACCGGTCAGGGCCGGCGTCTCGATGCATCCTTGGGTCGGGCCGGGCGTTCGGCCGTGGGCAAGCGACGCCGAATCGGCGCTGACGCAGGCCCACCCGTGGGCCTGGATTGCGGCCGGGTCGGTGATCGGCCGAATGACGTGGTCGGCATCGTCATCTGTCGATGCCGGCACTCGTGGCTCGGGCGTATCCTCGGCCCGTGGCCACTCCCACCCGAGGCGTGCGCGCCCGTGCAGCCGCCTCCGCGACCCGACGCTCCGCGCCGCCGGCAGATCCGGATGGTGGCAGCGGCGACATCCACGACCTGCTGACCGCCGCCGTCGCCGAGGCCGCCGGCCTGCTGAAGACCGATGGCGCGATGGTCTACCTCCTGGACCCGGCCAGCGGGATCCTCCGCTTCGCCCACGATGCGGGCATCGAGAGCGCGCGCGGTCGTGAGCGCATCCGCGCCATCCGCTTGCCGGTTGGGGTCGGACTGTTCGGCCGCGCGGTGGCCGAACGCACGGTGGTGGTCACCGGCGACTACCTGGCCGATCCCGCGTTCCAGCACGCGGCCGATCCGGACGAGGTGGTCCGCGAGATCGGCATCTGCTCGATGGTCGTCGCGCCGATGGTTGCCGGCGACGAAGTGTTCGGGGCGCTCGGCACGTTCTCCGGCCGGGCGAACGCCTTCGATCCGGCCCAGATCCGCCTGGTCCGGGCGCTGGCCGACCACGCGGCCGCGGCGATGCGCAACGCACGTCTCATCGAGGCGCTTGATGCCTCGCGCGGTGAGCTCGCCCGGCGCGTCCAGACGGAGCAGGTGCTGCGGGAGATCGGAACCCGGATCACCGTCATGCGCGACTCGGATGCCATCCTCCAGGACGTGGTCGAGCAGGCCGGCCGGCTGGTCCGAGCCGATGGCGTGATCCTCGACCTGCTCGACCCAGGGACCGGCAACCTGCATTGGGCACTCGACAACGGCCTCTCGGCGCAATTCAGCGCCGACGAGCGGGCCAAGCTCTGGATCTCCGTCGGGATCGGAGCGACCGGGATCGCCGTGGCCGAGGACCGGGTGATCGTCGCGGATGACGACCTGGCGGCCCAGTTCCCGCCGTCGCCGGAATCGACCGAGTTCTACGAGCGAACCGGGTTCCACTCGATGATCGCCGCGCCCATCACCGGCGACGGTGGTCCGCTCGGCGTGCTGGAGGTCTACAGCCGCCAGCGCGCGGCGTTCGACGATGACGATTCCCGGCTGGTCGGAACGCTTGCCGGCCAGGCCGCGATCGCGATCACCAACGCCAGGCTGATCGACCAGCTGGCGCGGTCGCGCGAGGAGCTGGCCCGCACCGCCGACGCGGAACGCACGCTGCGCGAGATCGCCGGGCGGGTGAGCGCCATGCGCGACCAGGGCGAGATCCTCCAATCCGTGATCGACGCCTCGGTGCGACTCCTCGGTGCGACGGGGGCGATGATCGACCTGCTCGGGGAAACCGGGATGGCCGAGGCCTGGGCGAGTCATGAGGCCGGGGTTCGCGCCATCTCGAACATCGGCCTGCTCAGCGAGATCACGCTCGACGCCGACGCGGGGGTGTCCGGTCGGGCTGTCCGGACGCGTCAGGTTGAATGGACCGGCGAGTACCTGGCCGACGAGCGCTTCCAGCACACGCCGGAACGCGACGCCTTCGTTCGGGAGAGCGGCATCCACTCGGTCATCGCGGCGCCGCTGATCCACCGGTCGGTGGTCGTGGGGGCCATCACCGTCTACGGCAGCCGGGTCGACGCGTTCGGCGAATCGGACGCGGGGCTCCTGGCCGCCCTGGCTGACCAGGCCGCGGTCGCCATCGCCAACGCCAGGCTCATCGACGAGCTCGAGCAATCCAGGACCGAGATCGCCCGACGGGCGGACAGCGAGCGGACACTCCGCGAGATCGCCGCCCGCGTCTCGGCGATCCTCGACCCGGCCGAGGTCCTCCAGCGAATCGTCGACGAGGCCACCCGGCTGCTCGAATCCGACGGCGCCCGGATCGACCTGTACGACCCCGAGATCGACGCCCTGCGCTGGTCGTACGCGGCCGGCGAGGCGATGGCGATCGTCCCGGAGTGGGCAACGACCGGCGGGTTGCGGTCCGGCCAGGCGGTCGCCGGCACTGCGTTCGCCGAGCAACGGCCGGCTCGCACGGACGACTACCTCACCGACAAGCGTTTCCGGCACGACGACCAGGCGCGTTCCTTCGTGCGGGAGTCAGGGATTCGATCGGTGATCGCCGTCCCGCTCGCGGGCGACGCCGGCCCGCTCGGCACGCTGTCGGTCGTCTCGCGCCAGGCGGCGGCCTACGACGATGCCGACGCCGAGGTGCTCACCGCGATGGCCACCCAGGCGTCGATCGCGATCCGCAACGCGCGTTTGATGGACGAGCTGGCCAGGTCGCGGGACGTGATCCAGCGGCGGGCCGAGGCGGAGAAGGCGCTGCGGGAGATCGCCGCCCGGATCACCGCGATCCGGACGCCCGGCGACCTGCTGCAGCACGTGGTCGACGAGGCGCAGCGCCTGCTCCGGGCGGACGGTGCAGTGATCGACGAGTTCGACCCGGAAACCCAGCGGCTCGAATGGGCGTACGACGCCGGTCTGCCGGACTCGCAGCGCGAAGCGGTCCGCTCGAGCGCCCTGCGCCTGGGCGAGGGCTTGTCCGGCACTGCCGTGGCACGCGGCCGGGTGATGACCGCCGGCGACTACCTGTCCGGCGAGTTCCCGCATGACCAGCAGGCCGATGCGAACGCGGCGCAGGCGGGCATCGGCGATCTGATCGTCGCGCCGATCATCGGCGAGTCCGGCCCGCTCGGGGCGATCGAGGTCTTCAGCCACCGGCCCCACACCTTCGACGCCATCGACGAGGCGGTCCTTGGCGGCCTCGCCGACCAGGCCGCGATCGCCTTCACGAATGCCCGCCTGATCGAGGAGCTCGAACGTTCGCGGGCTACGGTCGCACGCCGGGCGGACACCGAGCGAGCCCTGCGCGAGATCACCGCCAGGATCGCCGCGCTTCGTGAGCCCGACGTCATCCTCCACCGTGTGGTCGATGAGGCGAAGCGCCTGCTCGGCACCGACGGCGCCCATCTGACCCGGATGAGCGAGGACCGCACCTACCTCGTGCCGGTCGTCGTCGCGGGGCCGAGCGATCCGGGTGACCGGGCCTGGCTGCTGTCGATGCGGCTGCCGCTCGGCGGCGGGATCAACGGCCTGGCCGCGCGCCACGGCGAGACCGTCTGGACCGCGGACTACGGAGCCGATCCGCGCATCCCGCACGAGCCCGACGACATCGCGACGGCCGAGCGCCTCGGGCTCGTCGGCATGGCGGCGGCCCCTCTCCGAGCTCCGGGCGGCGAGGTGATCGGCACGCTTGCCGTCTCCGCGTCACGTCCCCGGGCGTTCGATGCCGACGAGCTCGACCTGCTCCAGGGCCTGGCCGACCAGGCGGCCATCGCCATCACCAACTCGAGCCTGCTCAGCCGCCTGACCGAATCCGAGACCCGCTATCGCTATCTCGTCGAGCGCGCGCCGGATCTCGTCTGGTCGATCGACGCCGACGCCAAGCTGACGTTCGTGTCGGACGCGGTCGTCCGCTTGACGGGCCGGTATCCGGAGGACCTGCTCGGGCGTCACTTCGGGGCCCTGCTCCACGAATCGTCGCGCGACGTGGCCGAGTTCGACTGGACGTCCGGCATGACCATCGGCTCACAGGAGGTCCGCGGCCGGATCAACCTGCTCGGGCGCGACGGCGAACCAGTACCGGCCGAATTCATCGCGACCGCCCGGTTGGACGAGGCGGGCACCTTCATCGGGGCCAATGGCTCGGTTCGCGACATGCGCGAACGGGACCGGCTGGAGCGCGAGCTGCGAGACTCGGAGGGCCGTTACCGCTTCCTCGTGGAGAACTCACCCGACATCGTGTTCTCGACCGACGCCGAGGGCCGGTTCACGTTCATGGCCGACACGATCGAGCGGGTCGCGGGTTGGCGACCGGAACAGGTCGTCGGCCAGCATTTCTCGATGGTCGTCGACGTCGACAGCTACCAGACCGCGGCCACCGCGTGGGAGGCGCTCGCTGCCCAGCCGACCGTCGAGCAGGTGGCTCACATCAACATGATCAGCCCGGACGGTCGGCCGATCCCGGTCGAAGTCAGCTCGATCGGGATGGTCGACCCGGAGGGCCGGTTCGCCGGCATCCACGGGTCCACGCGTGACATCAGCGAGCGTGCCCGGCTCGAGCGGGAGCTGCGCCGGCAGGCCGGCGAGCTCGCCGCGGGCGAGGAGCGGGCCCACCTGGCCCGCGAGCTGCACGACTCGGTGACGCAGGCGCTCTTCTCGATGACGCTCGTGACGCGCGCCGTGGAGCTGCTGCTCGATCGGGATCCCGCCGGTGCCCGCGCCCAGCTCGACCAGCTGCGGGAGCTGCAGCGCGAGGCGCTGGCCGAGATGCGCGCGCTGATCTTCGAGCTCCGGCCGGGCAACCTCGAGCAGGATGGCCTGACCCGGGCGCTGCGGACGCACACGGCGGCGATCCAGGGACGGGTCGGGCTGCCGGTCGTCCTCGAGAGCACGCTCCTGGAACGACTCCCGCTGGCCGTCGAGGAGGTCCTCTACCGCATCGCGCAGGAGGCCCTGCACAACGTCATCAAGCACGCCGCCGCCCGCCAGGTTCGGCTGGAGGTCGGCCGCACCGCGCAGGGCGTGCAGCTGCGAATCGAGGATGACGGCAAGGGATTCGACCCGGCCCGCGTCCCGGACGGCCATCTCGGCCTGGCCGGGATGCGCGCCCGTGCCGACAAGATCGGCGCCCGGTTCTCGTGCCGGAGCGAGCCGGGGCAGGGGACGACGATCGAGGTCGACGTCCCGGACGAGGCGATCGCCGCGGCCGGGCCGGTGTCGGGGCCGGCCACGGATGCGCCGATTCGCGCCGACTGAAGCACATTCGGCCGAGCCGGAACATCGTCATTCGTCCGTTTCGCGGCGACCGGGCGCGCGCGACCATCGCCCGAATGGACGACCCGCTCACAGGCCCACCCGAGCCGCTCAGGATCGTCCTGGTGGATTCCGACGACCTGGTCCGGGAGAGTCTCACCGGCCTGCTTGGCATTGGCCGGCGAGTCCAGGTGATCGGCGCCGCCGGTGAGACCGCTCACGCACTGCGCCTCATCGGGACGATGCAGCCCGACGTGGTCGTCGTGGATCCGCGGCTGCCCGAGCTGTCGAGCGGGCTCGAATTCATCCGGCAGGCGAAGCGTGTCGCACCGAGTGCGGCCGTGCTCGTGATCGGCTCGGCCGACGTCGTGGAACAGGCCGCCGCGAGCGGCGGGGTCGATGGCTGCGTCAGGAAGACGTTCCGCCCCGACGACCTGACGGCGGCGATCGTGGCCGCGGGCCGGCGCGTGACCGGTTGATCGCCCGAGGCCACGATCGTTTGCTAGACTCCTTGCCGTTCCCGCCGAGCCCGCTACCCGTCCATGGCGCACCGACGCCGGGAGCCGATGTGAGCGAACCCAGCAAGATCCGCGTCCTGATCGTGGACGACCATGCCGTCGTCCGGACCGGCCTGCGCGTGTTCTTCGACCTCCAGCCCGATATCGAGGTCGTCGGCGAGGCGGCCGACGGCTCCGAGGGCGTGGCCATGGCCCGCCGCCTTGAGCCCGACGTGATCCTGATGGACCTGCTGATGCCCAACATGGACGGCATCACGGCGATCGCCCGGGTGAAGGCCGAACGACCGGAAACCGAGATCGTGACCATGACCTCGTTCATCGAGGAGGACAAGGTCACCGCTGCCCTCGAGGCCGGCGCATCGGGCTACGTGCTCAAGGACGCCGAAGCGGAGGAGGTCGCGGCGGCGGTCCGCGCCGCGTTTGCCGGCGAGGTCCACCTGGATCCTGCCGTCGCCCGGCTGCTCGCCCAGCGCATGCGCCTGCGCAAGGCACCCCAGGACGAGATGGCCGAGCCGCTGACCGAGCGCGAGAAGGACGTCCTCAACCTGCTCGGGCAGGGGATGAGCAACAAGGAGATCGCGACTCGCCTGTTCATCACGGAGCGGACGGCGCGAACCTACGTCTCGAACATCCTGGGCAAGCTCGGCCTCGCGTCACGGACCCAGGCCGCCCTCTACGCGGTCGAGCACAAGCTAGTCGAGCCACCGGCCAAGTAGCGCTTCAGGCCACCGCGACGATCCGGTAGCGGCGCGCCCCGGCAGGCGTCTGGACGATGACGTCATCGCCCACGTCGTGGCCGACCAGCGCACGCCCGACCGGCGAGGACGACGAGATCCGCCCGGACGGCGGATCCGATTCCGAGGCGCCGACGATCGTGTAGGCGGCTGTCTCGCCATCGTGCTCCACGGTCACCCTCGAACCGAGACCGACCCGCGCCCCGGCCGCCGGCGCATCCACGATCTGCGCGTTGCGCAGGCGCGCCTCGATGGCCTGGACGCGGCCCTCGAGGAACGACTGCTCCTCCCGGGCCGCGTGGTACTCGGCGTTCTCCTTGAGATCGCCATGCTCCTTCGCCGTACGGATTCGGGCGATCACCTCGGGTCGGCGCACCTGGGTCAGCTCGTCGAGCTCTCCGCGGAGCCGCGCCGCACCCTCGACGGTCAGGTCCTGGACACCCTGGCTTGCCGCCGCGGCGGCTTCAGCCGCCAGCCGGTCACGGACAACGGCCGCCACGGAACGTCGTGGCCCTGCCGTGCCGGTGGCTCGCGGTTCCGCGGGACGTCGGCGCGGCGGCGGCGGCTCGCCGCGGGCACCCTCCGCGTCCCCATCCGGGACCACCACCAGGCGGCCAGGTGGCGCCGCTGGCTCCACGGGCTCGACCAGCAGCGAACCGGTCAGGCCGGTCGTCTTCCGGCCACCCGATGCCCGGCGCAGGTTGGCGAACGGCAGCACGACCTCCGAGTCGGGCAGCCCTCCTCGCTCGACATCGGGCACCCCGTCGGCGAACGCGTCGAGCAGCGCGTCCTCGTACTCCTCGGTGGCGGTCGTTCCAGCCCACCAGATCCGTGCGGCGTCCAGGTTCCGGAGGACCCTGAGCCAGTGGCCGCCGGCATACGGCCGCCGATCCCCCAGCTCCGTTGCGACGATGGCGGCCAGTCGCCGCCGCACCGAGGCCTCCGATGCGCCGATGTAGAGGACCGTCTGCGACGGCAGCCAGAAGGCCGCGAGGCGTGCGGCGAGGGCCTTGGACGTCGGCCGCTCCCCGTCGAGCCGGAGCGTCTCCACCCGCTCGATCCACTTGCCGACGCGGGTCAATTCGATCGGGGCGCTCGCCAACGGCGCCGCCAGCTCGACGATGAAGACGCCCGGTCCGGGAGCTGGCACCGGCCGTCCCCACTGGCCCGGGCCGTCGGCCATCAGGCCGACCGAACGGAGCAGCGCCGGGGCAGTCGTGTCGGCCGTCATCGGCCGATGGTACCCGGGGTCGCCCGGAGGTATCGTGCCGCCTACATGCTGCTCCGCTTGCGCCCGTGAGACGGGCCGCCCGCCGGCCGCTCCTCGCCATCGCCCTCGTCATCATCACGGGCGCCAGCTGGGTGGTGCTGGCTGCGGGACTGACCCTGCCGATCGGTCGCACGGCCGCGGCCGCGCCGGCCGCCCTCGCAGGCGCTGGTCAGTCGCCCGCGATCAGCGCGTTCCCGTCTCCGACGCCGTCGCCCGGTGGCCCGTCCGGGAGCCCGACGCCCGTCGCGACCCCGACCCCGACGCCAACTCCCACGCCCACGCCGCTGCCCGTCACCATCGAGGAACGACGCGCCGCGCTGTCAGCCACGCTGCTGCGACTGCGGACGACGTACGGGATCCCGGGCATCTCCGCGGCAATGACGTTCCCCGATGGCACGAGCTGGGTGGCGAAGGCCGGGTTCGCCGACGTCGCGAGCCATCGCGTGGTCACGCCCGGAACGGCGTTCGCCGCCGGGAGCATCTCCAAGACCTTCACGTCGGCGCTGATCATGAGCCTGGCCGAGGAGGGCAAGCTGTCGCTCGATGCCTCCGTCAGGAGCTACCTGCCCAGGCTCGCCGTCAACCCCGCGATCACGGTCCGCCAACTGCTCGATCACACCAGCGGCCTCGATGACTTCTTCAGTCACACGACGATCGACAAGGCGCTGCTCGCCCAGCCGCGGCGCGTCTGGTCGGCGGCGGATTCTCTCCGCTACGTGGCCAAGCCGTACTTCGAGCCCGGGGCCGGCTGGCACTACTCGAACACCAACTACCTGGTGCTGGGCATGGTCGCCGAGGCGGTCGGCAAGGCGCCGCTGGCCACCCAGCTCCGGCGGCGCTTCTTCGATCCCCTCGGGTTGAGCCACACCGTCTACCAACGGGTCGAGAAGCCGCGGGGACCGACCGCCCACGGCTACCGCTTCAGCAGCCCGAACCCCAGGCAGAAGGGCATCGACGTCTCCGATGGGACCGCGGTCATCCCGTTCACCTCGGTCGTCACCGCGTCCGGCGGGGCCGGTTCGATCGCGACGACGGCTTGGGACCTCGTTCGTTGGGCCAGGGCTCTCTATGGCGGCGCCGTGCTGCGCCCGGAGACGCTCGCCTCGATGGTCGATGATGCGGCCGTGACGACGGCCCTCAAGTCGAGCGTCCCATACGGCCTCGGCGTCCAGGTCGTGACGATCGACGGCCGGCAGGCCATGGGCCACTCGGGGCGACTGCTCGGCTTTCGCACGGTCATGCGCTGGTTGCCCGACGAGGGAATCGCGGTTGCCGTCATGACCAACCAGAGCCGCACGGACCCGAACGTGCTGGTGCGCGACCTGCTCCGATCCGTCATCGGGGTTCCGCCGCCCTGCCTGGAGTGCCCGCCGCCACCCTGACCCGGTGCGTACGGGAACCACATTCGACGAACGCCCGTACCAGTGGCCGGCGCGAACGGTACCGCCGGGTGCTTCTCACGAGGGCCGGCTCAGACCACACTGCAGCCTCGCCCGAAGAGGGTCACATGGCGATTCGTGTCGAGGTCTACACGACCGGGGGAATGGCCAGCGGCGTCCTGGCTCGGCCGGGGACGCTCCGTGAGGCGTTGACCACCGATGCCGAGATCCATCTTGACCATGCCGCCTGGCAGGCAATCGGCGACGCCGCTCCGCGGTCGGCGGGGACGCTGACCTTCGCGTCCGACGACATCCTGCTCGCCGTTGCCGACGAGGCGCCCAGTGGTCCGATGCACGCCGCCTGGCATCACGTGCTGCTCGACGCCGGCCCGTACCTGGTCGAAGGCGAGCTCGCCACGATGCCCGGGTTCGACCCCGGCCGATCGCTCACCCGGCCGTCGGGTGAATGGGTGCTCCTGCGAGACGTTCGGCTGTCGATCGCCAGCCACCCCGAGGCCGGCGTCTCGATGGGCGATCACGCGCTGGTCAATCGCTATGGCGTGGAGCGCATCCGGGCCGACCTGATGCTCGGGTTCTTCTTCCCGGGTGCCGCTGTGGATGCGGCGAGGAGTGCCTCGGCCGACGTGGCCTGAGCCGCGAGCCAGATTCCGGGCTCAGGCCTGCCTGGCGCTCCCGGTCCCGGTCCGCCGGCGAACTGGTTTCCGCTGGGCGTGATGCTCGGCTCCGACTCGGGCATGCCCCGCGCGCGAACCAAGGGGCCGCGGTTCGGTGTCCCGATCGGGAATGAAGCCCTCTTCGACGGTCCACGGGATCGCCTGGCGGAGCATTCGCTGAATCCCCCGGAGCAGGTCGGTCTCGTCGATGCAGACCAGCGAGATGGCTTCGCCGCTTGCTCCTGCCCGGCCCGTCCGGCCGATCCGATGGATGTAGTCCTGCGGGTTCCACGGCAGCTCGAAGTTCACGACGACGGGCAGGTCCTCGATGTCGAGGCCGCGGGCAGCGACATCGGTCGCCACCAGGACCCGGATCTCGCCGGACTTGAAGCCCTCGAGGGCGCGTGTCCGTTCGGGCTGCGAGCGATCCGAGTGGATGGCCACCGCGTCCAGCCCTTCGCGATCGAGCCTCGCGGCCAGCCGGCTGGCCGCAAGCTTGGTGCGCGTGAAGACCAGGACCTGCCGGAGGTCGCCCTCGCGGATGAGGTGGGCCAGCAGCGCTTCCTTGCGGTCGCGATCGACCGGGTAGACCAGCTGACGGACCGCCTCGACGGGCCGGTTGCGGGCGGCCACCTCGACCGTGGCCGGGTCGTGCAGCAGCGAGCCCGACAGGTCCCGGATGTCCTGCGAGAAGGTGGCCGAGAACAGCAGGCTCTGGCGCCGCGCCGGCAGGAGCTCGAGGATTCGGCGGATGTCCGGGAGGAAGCCCATGTCCAGCATCCGGTCCGCTTCGTCGAGGACGAGGATCTCGACCTGGCCGAGGTTCACCGTCCGCTGCCCGACGTGGTCGAGCAGGCGGCCGGGCGTCGCCACGAGGATCTCGACGCCGGCTCGAAGGGCCTTGATCTGCGGCTCGATCGGGATGCCGCCGTAGACCACGGTCGAGCGCAGCGGCACGGTCCGCCCATAGGTCCGGACGCTCTCGTCGACCTGCATGGCGAGCTCGCGAGTCGGCACCAGGATCAGGACGCGAACCGGGTGTCGCGCCGGGGAGAAGCTGGTGTTGGCCTTGTCGCGCAACCGATCCAGGATCGGCAGGACGAAGGCGGCCGTCTTGCCGGTGCCGGTCTGGGCCGCCGCCAGCAGGTCTCTTCCGGCCAGCACGAGCGGGATGGCTTCTGCCTGGACCGGAGTGGGGGCGAGGTAGCCCTCTTCTGCAACTGTCTGAACAAGGTCTGCCGAGAGACCGAGAGAGTCGAACGTCAAGCAACGCTCCTGCGTGGTCCCGCCGCCGGGCAACCAGCCAGAGCGCGACGGTGGCCCGTTTGTGGAGCCGCCCGGAGCATAGCCGATATGACTACGATCGCCCGATGACCGCCGCGGGTACGCGTGCCATCGACCTCGTGCGGCGCTCCCGCATCGAGCACCGGGTCCACGGCTACGAGCCGCTGGACCACCACGGCCGCGAGCGTGACGCCCGCCCGTCGTACGGTCGTGAAGCCGCGGCCGCCCTCGGCATCGAACCCGGACGGGTCTTCAAGACACTGGTGGCCAGCGTCGACGGCAGGCTGGTCCTGGCCGTCGTCCCGGTGGACCAGGAGCTCGATCTGAAGGCGCTCGCCGGCGCCGTCGGCGGGCATCGGGCCGAGATGGCCGAGCCCGCCGCCGCGGAGCGGGCGACCGGCTATGTCGTGGGCGGGATCAGCCCGATCGGGTCGCGGCGAGCACTCCCGGTCATCGTCGATGTCACCGCGCCGTCCCATGCAACGGTCTTCGTGTCTGCGGGCCGCCGCGGCCTGCAACTGGAACTGGCACCGGCCGACCTGGTATCGCTGGCCGGGGCGAATGTTGCCCCCATCGCACGGGACCATTGAGGGGGTCGACACCGCGCGCGGGCGGCTGGCATACTCGCGATGCTCCCAGGCATCCCGTCATCAGACAGGCACAAACCGAAGAACGCCGCCCCCACGGCAGGTCCTGCCTCGTTCCTGGATCCGCCCAACCCGTCGGTCACGGACCAACGCGTCCTTCGTCCGGCTCAGGTCATCGATCCCCAGGTCGATCCACCTGATCGCCCGCATGCATCGCATCGTCTGCCGTGGGCGGCACCACCCCACCGTCACCGCGTCCGTGCGCGGCGTTCCGGCGGAGAGGAGGCAAGAACATTGCCGATGCACCAGCACGGCGCCCAGCGGGCGTCATCAGGTCGGTCCGTCCGCCTGGTCATGCTCGCCGTCACCCTGTCGTTCGCGGCGCTGGGTGGACTGGCGACCAGCCCCGGCCCAGCGGCCGCGGCCGCCGGCATGAAGGTCGTGGTGGTCGTCGGTCCGGCCGGATCGAGCACCGCGAAGTACATCGCCAATGGCAGGCGCTACGCCTCGCAGGCCCGCTCGTACGGCGCCAAGGTGATCGAGCTCTACAGCCCGAACGCCACCTGGACCAGGGTGAAGGCCGCGGCTCAAGGCGCGAACATCCTGATCTACCTCGGGCACGGCAATGGATCGCCCAGCCCCTACGGCCCGTTCTCGGCGCTCACCAAGGATGGCCTTGGCCTGAACGCGTCGGCCGGGCACGGGAACTACAACGTCAAGTACTGGGGCGAGTACTACATCCGGACGTCCATCAACCTGGCGCCGAATGCCGTGGTGATCCTCAACCACCTGTGCTACGCATCGGGCAATTCCGAGTGGGGAGCGGCCAACCCGACCAAGGCGGTCGCCATGAAGCGCGCCGACAACTTCGGTGCGGGGTTCCTGCGCGCCAATGCCAAGGCGGTCTTCGCCGAAGGACTCGATAGCGCCTCGTACCTCCTGGCCAGCCTCTTCCACTCGAGCGAGACGATGGGCCAGATCTTCATGCGCGCACCGAACGCGAGCGGCGCCCGGGACTTCACCTTCAACTCCATCCGGACGCCGGGCAAACGCGTCTGGATGGATCCGGTGTCGCCGGGCCGCTACTACCGGTCGGTGGTCGGAAGCCTGTCGACCACGGCGTCGGCGGTCCGCAGGTCCTGACCCGCGACGTGCCGGCGCTGAGGCGCCACGACCCAGCGGCGTAGCCGATGCCGCGGCCCGCATGTGGGCCGCCAGGGTTCGGCCGGTTCCGCCTGGAGCGCCGTTCCTAGAGGACGGCAGCGTGCACGGCGACGCCGAGCAGGACGAGGATGGTCATCAGGATCACGAGGGCCGAAGGGATCCCGTCGAAGGCCCTCGGCCGGAGGATCACGGTCTGCGTAGGCACGGTATGGCTCCTGTTGGTGTCGTGGTGGATGGGCGACGCCTGTCGACCCGCTGATTCAGTCTTGATCGCCCAGATCGGCGGTTCGCTCGGCAGGCGTGGCATGTCGACCTGGACGATTCACCTCGTCCGGCCGTGGACGGATGACGATCCTGATGCCGCGCGCCTCCCGCCGCACGCGCCCGCCCGACGCTCGGACGGCTCGACATCAGGCAGGGGCAGTGCAACAAAGTGGAAGCACCTATTGACAAAAGGAAAGTTCACCTGCTATACAGTGTCCAACACGCACACATCGATCATGTGGAGGCCACTGATGCTCCAGCTCTCCCTCGGGTACGTGGTCCAGGCCGAGCGCGAACGTGAGGTCGCCGAGGACCTCCGTAATCGCCAGTCGCTTCAGCCGTCGCGCGAGGCGCGTCCCGCGCTGCCGGCGACGCCGAGCCAGCCGCTGAATCCTCGACGGAATTCGGTTCGCGTCCGCAGTACGGGCGCATAGAGGACCACGATGCCCCACGACGTCATCTCGACCTGTCCAGTCTGTGCCGGGGAGCTTGCCGTGACCCGGCTGCACTGCGGCACCTGCGGCACCACCCTGGAAGGCGATTTCAGTGTCGGGCGCTTCGGCCGCCTGAACCGCGACCAGCTCGCGCTGCTCGAGAGCTTCCTGCGCTCTCGCGGCAACCTCCGCGAGATGGAGCGTGAACTCGGGATCAGCTATCCAACCGTTCGCGGTCGCGTCGAGGCGCTCGTGCGAGCCCTCGGGTTCGGGCCCCGCCTCGAGTCCGACGACGCCGATGAGCCGGCGGCGACAGCCGAGCCGGCAGGCGGGCGGAGTCGAGCCGAGGTGCTCGAGGCCCTCGCCCGCCACGAGATCAGCGCCGAGGACGCCGCGGTGGCGATCCGGGCGCTCGGGAGGACCGACCGATGACCACCTCCACCGGCTCCACGATCGAGCACCCAATCGGCGCCGAAGGCCTGCTGGCCATCCGCATCCGGAGCGGCGAGGTCCGCGTGCAGGGTGTGGACGGCGACGTCGCGCGGGTCCGCGACATCAACGGCCGTGATCTGGACGACTTGTTCGAGATCGAGGCCGGCGATGGAAGCCTTGGCCTCCGGACACGCCGCGGGCTCGACGTCGGCTGGCTGGGCTTCGGTCCCCGTGACCTTCTCGCCTGGATGGGGCCAAACGCCCGAGGCGGCAGCATGTACGCCCCGGAGCTCACGATCGAGGTCCCGCGACGCGCTTCCATCGTGCTCGAGGCTGCGAGCGGCGAGCTCGCGGCGGACGGCCTGCTGGGCGAGCAGCGCTATCGGACGGCGTCGGGCGACATCACGCTTCGTGCCGTGAGCGGCAAGGTGAGCGTCGAAGCGGTCTCGGGCGAGGTCGACATCGTTGCCGCGGGCACCACCGAGCTGACCGCGCGGACGGTCTCCGGTGACATCGAGATCAGGGCTGCGACGCTGTCGAGCGTCCAGGCGGCCACGACCAGCGGCGACTTCCGGATCGCCGGCCGGTTCGACGGTCCAGGCCCATTCAGCATCGAGACCGTGAGCGGTGACGGACTGCTCGCGCCGGCCGGCGACGTCCAGGTGCAGCTCAGCAGCGTCACCGGCGATCTCAACTCCGAATTCGACGGTCCGAACGTGCGTCGCGGACGTCGATCGCTGACCATCGGCCGCTCCGGACCCCTGGTGACGTTCCGGTCGATGTCAGGCGATCTCCATGTCGTCCGGCCGATCGCCGCGTCCGGTCCGGCTCCGGACGGCACCCCACCGGCGAGAAGCGCTCCACTGGCGCCGCCCCAGCCGGCCCCCGGACCCGGCGGCGCCGGCAACCACGCAATCGCCGCGGCCTACGACGAGGCGCGACTCAGGATCCTTCGATCGCTGGAGCGGGGTGAGATCGACGTTGCCGAAGCCGGCCGGCGACTCGAGACGCTCGACAACGGCGACCCGGAGCCGCAGGCGGACGCGGCCGGCGGGGCCGGCGAGGCCGACGATGCCTGAGGACGGATTCGAACGCGTGCTGCGGCTCGTCAGCGAGGGGAAGCTGACGGCCGAGGAGGCCGGGCCCATCCTCGACGCGTTGGACACGGCCCGCGCCGGATCGTCGCGCGAGTCGACCGGTACGCCGGGCGGCGACATGTCGCCGGGTCGGGCGCTGCGCGTCGAAGTCACCGAGCGCGGCCGACCCGTGGTCAACCTGCGAATCCCGATCTCGCTTGGGCGCGCGGCGATCAGTCGCGTTCCTGGGATCTCGGAGATGACCTCCGAGCGAATCCGCGAGGCGATCGCGGCCGGAATCAAGGGCCCGATCATCGACGTCGACGATGGCGGCGACGGTGTTCGGATCTCGATCGAATGACCGAGCCGATCGCCGCCGCCGGCTGGCCTGGTAGCCACCGCGCGACGGTAGCCATTACCATGCGGCCATGTCCAAGCCGACCTCGCTCCCGTTCACCGGCGATGACGCCGCCGACCGCCTGCTCGTCGACGAGCCCCTGGCGCTGTTGATCGGGTTCGCGCTCGACCAGCAGGTGACCGTCCAGAAGGCGTTCAGTGGTCCGGCCGACCTGAAGCGACGGCTCGGGCACTTGGATGCCGCGCGGATCGCGGCCATGGATCCGGCCGAGCTGGATGCCGTCTTCCGCGAGCGACCCGCCCTGCATCGATTCCCGGGCTCGATGGCCGGGAAGGTCCAGGCCCTGTGCGCCGCGATCGCCTCGGACTACGGCAACGACGCCGCGCGCGTCTGGACCGAGGCGGCCGATGGACCGAGCCTCGAGGCGCGCCTGCTCGGCCTGCCGGGGATCGGTGAGATGAAGGCGAAGTCGATCATTGCCGTGCTCGGCAAGCGTTTCGGGATCCGCCCACCCGGGTACGAGGCCGTGGCCCCCGGCTGGCCGACGCTCGGCGACGTGGATTCGCCCGAGGCGCTGGCCGCCTACCAGGCCGGGAAGCGCGCCCACAAGGCCGCGCTCCGCGCGGCCGCGGGGTAGGCCGTCAGGACGCTTCCCCGATCACCGTGGGAACCGGCGCCGGACGCTAGACTTGGCGTCCAGTGGCTGACCCCGCAGATCGCAGCGAACGCTCCCCCGCTCGACCGCGCCGGACTCCGCGATTTGTCCTTCCAGACGATCGACATGACGAGCGAACCGCCGCTCGGATCGAGGCCTTCGTCGATGGCTCGTCGACGCGGTCCTCGCGGCGTGGGCTGGCGATCGACGACCGCGATTGCCCGAGGCGTCCCCACGAGCTGGACACGCGTCCTGACTGGAATGCGGCCCTCCTCCATGAATCGTCGCGCCACGCCCGATACGGGCGCCCGGCGTCGGTCCTCCTCATCGATCTGGCCGGCGTCTCGGACGCCGCCTCGCTGCAGCGCGCCGCCCGAGGCCTGGTCGACCTGATCCGGGTCGAGGTGCGCGAGACGGACCGGGCCGCGCGGTTTGGCCCGACCAGCTTCCGGATGCTGCTGACCGAGACGAACGCGCGGGCCGCCCGGAACGTCGCGGCCCGGCTCGATCGCGCGTTCCAGGCGGCTCGCGTTGGGTGGACACCGGCGGCCCGGTTGCGCATCGAGATTGCCGCACCGACACGGGGTGAATCGCTCGAGGACGCACTGGCGCTGGCCGAGCGCCGCCTCGGCTGAGGCGGAACGCCGTTACGCGACCAGGGTCGCGACGAGGTGGTCGAGCTCGGCGGCAGGATCCAGGCACAGACCCGTGTGGACCTCCGATGGCTGGATGATCGTGCTGGCCGGCGCGACCAGCCAGTGGAATCGCTCGGCCCGGCCCAGCCGGGCGATCGGGCCCGCAGTCGGGTCGCCAGATGCGATCCGTTCGATCGCCTCGAGATGCCCGCGCAGGCTGGTCGGATCGAGCTCCGGGGCGAGGGCCTCGAGGCGCGCCTCGTCGAGCTGGATCCGCGCCCCGAGGTAGCGGCGTGGGCGGCACAGCAGCACGATCCCCACGTTGAGGCACTCGCCGCGCTCGACACGCGGCACGACCCGCACGATCGCGTACTGGAAGACGCTACGCCGCGGTCCGGGCATGCTCAGCCTCCTCCACGAACGCGCGCGGCGCCTCGAGGCGCCGGAGCAGGTAGCGCACGTAGGCCGTGCGCTGGGCCGCCTCGTCCCCGACGGTCGGATCGGTCGGCAGCCAGAGGCCGGGGAGCGCGTCGACGAGGTCCTGGAGCAGTGGCCGGTCGATCGTGGCCGCATGCCGCTCGTCGGCAGCTTCGATCGAGCTCGCGAACGGCAGCAGGACGTGGTCGCGGATGCGATCGAACGAGCGGCGCGCATGCTCGTCCGGGTGACGCCAGGTGTGATGGATGTACAGGGCGGCCCCATGGTCGATCAGCCAGATGCGCCCGTGCCAGTCCAGGAGGTTGGGGTTCTGCGCCGTGCGGTCGGGGTTCGTGACCAGCGCATCGAGCCAGACCGCGTCGGCGGCGACAGTCGGGTCGACCGCCACGTCCTGATTGGCGACCGCACGGTTGAAGGCGAGGGCGCCGGGCAGGAAGTCGAGGCCCAGGTTCAGGCCACCGCTGGCCCGGACGAGGTCGTGGATCTCCTCGTCGGGCTCGGCGTCGCCCAGGTTCGGGTCGATCTCCACGGCGACGAGATCCGGAACCGCGAGGCCGATCTCCCGCGCCAGCTCACCGGCGAGCCACTCCGCGACGAGCGCGCGAGGACCCTGGCCGGCGCCGCGGAACTTGACGACATAGAGACCGTCGTCGTCGGCCTCGACGAGGCCGGGCAGCGAACCGCCCTCGCGCAGTGGCGTCACGTAGCGGGTCGCGAGCACGGTTCGCATGATCGGGCAGAGCCTACCGGAGTCCGATGCCCTCGGCGGGGTGGACTGGATCCTCGGTGGCGCCGGACGGGCCGCCGGGCCGCCTCAGGCCGGTTCGCCCGACACGGGGCCGGCCGGGTCTCCCGCGTAGTGCTCGGCGACCGCCCGAGCCGTGGAAGCGACGCGGGCGCGGATGTCCGGTGGACCGAGTACCTCGACCCAGCACCCCGCGCTGAGCAGGGTCCGGGCCGCGTCGCCCGGCCAGTCCAGCCGCAGCCGGAGGCGGAGCCAGCCCTCCGGGTCGGGATCGGTCAGGGTCTCGGCGGCGTTGAAGACCGCACCGCCGACCGCGCTCCGCAGGCGGTCCACCCGATCCGGCCGAACGCGGACCTCGACGTCGACCCGCGGCACGTCCCGCTCGTAGGCCGCCGTCGACTCGGACCAGTAGGCGGCCAGGTCGAACCCGTCCGGCCGCTCGAAGCGCTCGGTCGACGGGCTCGCGCCCACGACCCGTGACACGCGATAGGTCCTGATCTGGCCGTCCACCGATGCGACCACGTACCAGGTACCGGCCTTGAGCACGAGCCCGAGTGGTTCGATGACCCGCTGGACGGTGCCTTCATCGCGCTCGTACTCGATCGCGATCCGGGTCGAGCTCCACACCGCGTCCGACAACGCGGCCAGGTTCGGGACCGGCTGGCTCGTCCGGAACCAGTCGCCGGCGTCGAGATGGAAGCGTTCGACGAGGCGCGAGGCGCGCGTCCGCAGCTCGGGTGGAAGGGATGCGAGGACCTTGAGCTGCGCCGCGGCCACGACCGTGCTGAGGCCGAGCTCCGCGGCCGGCCCCGGGATGCCGGCCAGGAACAGGGCTTCGGCCTCGTCCCCGGTCAGGCCGGTCAGTCGTGTGCGGTAGCCATCCACGAGCCGGATCCCGCCGTGCGGCCCGCGTTCGGCGTAGACCGGGACGCCCGAGGCGCTGAGGGCGTCGACGTCGCGATGGATCGTCCGCTCGGAGACTTCGAGCTCGGCGGCGAGCTCGCCCGCGGTCAGCTGCCCGCGTGACTGCAACAGGAGCAGCACGGTGACCAGGCGCGAGGCACGCATGGCTCCACGGTACGCCAAATCCTGCCAGGAAGTGTCATGTTCACTCGATCGCGCGGCCGACCGCCAGCAGATCCAGGCGCTCGATCGATGCGTCGATCCGGCCCTCGGAGATCCGGCCAGACACGACGTGGCCGACGATGGTGTCGATCACAGCGGAGGCCAGGTCGGCTACGTAGATCGTCTGGTTGGCGAACAGCAGCAGGTCGTTGCCGGCCTCGATCGCGAGCGCGATGGCCTCGTCGCGCTCGTAGCGGCCGGCGATGGCCTCTGCGCCGAGATCGTCGGTCATGACGACCCCGGTCCAGCCCAGCTGCCCGCGAAGCAGGCCGTCCACCGTAGCTGCCGAGAGCGATGCCGGCACGTCCGGGTCGAGCGTGTCGTTGACGATATGGCCGGTCATCACGGCATCGGGCACGCCGCCCGCGATGAGCGCCCGGTATGGCTCCAGCTCGGCGTCGGTCCACGTCCGGGTGACGTCGACGTCGTCGAAGTCGGTGTTGGCCGTGGCGCTTCCCAGGCCCGGGAAATGCTTGATCGCCGCGCGAACGCCGTGCTCGTGGAGTCCGCGGATCTCCGCGTCGGCCATCGCCGCCACGACCGAGGGATCGCTGGAGAAGCTGCGCTCGAGCGCCCCGATCGCTGGATTCTTCGGGTTCACGTCGACGTCCACGACCGGGGCGAGGTCGAGATCGATGCCGGCGGCCGCCATCGTGGCCCCCATCGATCGGCCGGCCTCGAAGGCCACGTTCGGGTCGCCCGTCGCGCCGACGTCCGCCTGCGACCGGGTCGCGGGAAAGCCCTGGCTGGGCTTGAGCCGTGAGACTCGCCCGCCCTCCTGGTCGATCGCCACCAGCAGCGGCACGCTCGATGCCGCCCGCAGCGAGGCGGTCAGGGCCTTCAGCTGGGCGGGGGACTTGACGTTCCGGATGGGCCTGACCTGGTCCCGGTCGAACAGGATCACGCCGCCGAGCCCTGCCTCCAGCGCGGAGGTAATCGGATCGGTCGGTCCGATCGTGAGGCCACGGAAACCGACCATCACGAGCCGTGCGGCCTTGCGTCGGAGCGTCGCGGCGTCGCTCGTCGGGCTGGGCGACGGCGGCTCGGTCGGCGTCGGGCTGGGCGACGGCCTCGGGCTCGGGCTGGGACTCCGCGTGGGTGCCGGGGACGGAGACGCTGGGCCGGGTGACGGCGACGGCGAAACCGTCGGACCGGCACAGGCCGCGAGGCCGACGCCGACCGACCCGGCGACGAAGGCGCGAAGCAACGCTCGCCTCGAGATCAGCGTCGGTGATTCCGTTCGCCGTCCGGGGGCCACCTAGAGATGGCCGCTCGTGTCACACGCGACCGGATCGCCGCTCTGGAACCCGGTGGTGAACCACTGCTGGCGCTGCGCCGACGACCCATGCGTCCACGTCTCGGGATTGACCCGCCCGCTCGTCTCCTGCTGGATCCGATCGTCGCCGACCGCCGCGGCGGCATCCAGGGCGTCGGCGATCTGGGTGTTCGAGATCGTCTCGAGGAAGCCCGTGCTGGTCGCGTGGTCCGCCCAGACGCCCGCGTAGCAGTCGGCCTGCAGCTCGGTCCGGACGGATCCTCCCTGTGCCCCGGTGCCACCACCGCCCGCGTCGAGCTGACCGAGCAGGTCCTGGACGTGATGGCCGTACTCATGGGCGATGACGTAGCCCTGGGCGAGCGACCCGCCGGTCGCCCCGAGGCGATTCCGCAACTCGTCGAAGAAGCCCAGGTCGAGGTAGACGAGCTGGTCCTGGGGGCAGTAGAACGGCCCGCTGGCGGCGCTCGCCGTGCCGCATCCGGTCGTCGTCACGTCCGTGAAGAGGACCGTGTCCACGGGTTGGTACGTCTCGTTCGCGTTCGAGAACGTGTCCGTCCAGTACGCCTGCACGCTGTTGACGTAGCCGAGGATCCGGCAGTCGTCGCGGGTGTTCGCGTCCTGGCCGGTCCTGCAGTCGGTCGCCAGCGCCGTACCCCCGGGGCCCGTGACCGCGCCGGGGTCGGTCAGGACCGCGCCCAGGTCGTTCGGATTGCCGCCGAGCAGCACGTAGACCAGCAGGACCACGATTCCGAGCCCGCCGCCGCCCAGCGCGATCCCGCCCCGGCCACCGAGACCGCGCCGGTCGGTGATCTGCCCAGGGTCGAGCCGGGCGTTGGGATCGAACGTCATCGCCGGGCCACCTCCACGATCCGACCGTCATGGTACGTCCCGGCGCCTGACGGACCCCATGCTCCATGGTCGTTTGTCCATGCCGAGAACGTGACCATTGGCAGGTCCGGCCCCGGCGCGCCGGTCCTACCGTCGGGTCATCGCGAATGGACCGCCGGACATCGAGACCATCGTCCGGCGGCGCGTCGACCCTCCGGCGGGATGCCCGGCGGCGGCGGAGCCGGCAAACGTGCCTGAACGGCGGTCCTTCGTCGATCCCGACTCACTGACGTCCTCCGTTGCCGGCCCTCGCCCTTCAGGAAGTCTTTATCTTCGCGACAGGACGGGTTCAGGCCGCGACCGCAGGCTCCATTCGTCGCGCACTTGCGCGAATCCGAATTGGAGTGTTGCGATGCGTAGATCGAGAGTTCTCGGAGTATCGGCGATCCTGGTCATGAGCGGCCTGCTCACAGCCGTGCTGCCCGTTGCCGCCGCCCAGACACAGGCCGTGATGGGCAAGGTGATCGGGTCACACGGCACGCTGATGGTGGCCGCCTCCAACGGCATGACCCTCTACACCTTCACCAAGGATGTGGCCGGCAGCGGCACGAGTGCCTGCACCGGCGGTTGCCTCACCACCTGGCCGGCACTCACCGTGGCTGCCGGTGCGATCCCGACCGGTGACGCCAGCGTCAAGGGCACGCTCGGGACCATCGTCCGCGCCGACAACGGCGCGACCCAGGTCACCTACAACGGCCTGCCGCTCTACTTCTTCTCGAAGGACACGGCTCCCGGCGACACCAACGGCATCTACCCGAACTGGGAAGCCGTCGTGCTGGCGGCACCGGTCCAGACACAGGCCGTGATGGGCAAGGTGATCGGGTCACACGGCACGCTGATGGTCGCCGCCTCCAACGGCATGACCCTCTACACCTTCACCAAGGACGTGGCCGGCAGCGGGACCAGTGCCTGCACCGGCGGTTGCCTCACCACCTGGCCGGCCCTCACCGTGGCTGCCGGTGCGATTCCGACTGGTGACGCGACCGTGACCGGCACGCTCGGGACGATCGTCCGCGCCGACAACGGCGCGACCCAGGTCACCTACAACGGCCTGCCGCTCTACTTCTTCTCGAAGGACACGGCCCCCGGCGACACCAACGGTATCTACCCGAACTGGGAAGCCGTGGTCCTGGCCGCGGCCGCCACGCCGGCGCCGACCGCCACGCCGGCGCCGACCGAGGTGACAGCCACGCCACCGCCGACCTCCACGGTCAGCCCCGACAGCGCCCCGGCCGCGCCGAATGGCGTGACGTGGCTCCTGATCGCCCTGGCGGCCGGTCTGTCGGCCCTCCTGGTCGTGACGAGGACCGCCCGCAGCCGGCGCTGAGCCACGGCGCTTCGCACGATTGCTGGCGAAGGCAGCACGGCGCGCGCGGGAGGACGCGCGCCGTGACTGCCCTGCCGCATCCGCACCGAAAACGGGCCCGCATCCGGAAACGCCATTCCCGACGTAGTGGCAGGGGAATGGCAACCCGAGTCCTCCTGGTCGACGACGATCCAAAGATCGTCTCCCTGCTCCAGCGCGGGCTGGCCTTCGAGGGTTTCGACGTCGTCGCCGCGGCAGAGGGTGTGGCGGCCTTGGCGAGCGCCGAGCGGCAGCGGCCGCACGTCGTCCTGCTCGACATCTCCATGCCGGGGCCGGACGGCTTCGAGGTCTGCCGCCGGCTCCGGCTGGCGCACAGCGCGCCGATCATCATGCTGACCGCCCGCGACGAGACGTCGGACAAGGTCCGGGCGCTCAATCTCGGGGCGGACGACTACGTGGCCAAGCCGTTTGCCTTCGACGAGCTCATCGCCCGGATCCGGGCGGTCCTTCGACGCCAGCACGGGGGCGACGAGACCATCCAGTACGACGACCTCGTCCTCGAGCCCGGGACGCGCGAGGTCCGCCGAGCCGATCAGTCGATCGAGCTCACCGCCCGCGAGTACGACCTGTTGCTCTTCTTCATCCGCCACTCGCGGCAGGTCCTGACCCGCGACCAGGTGCTCGAGCACGTCTGGGGATTCGACACGCCGGTCGAGACCAACGTCGTCGAGGTCCACGTGGGTCACCTCCGCCAGAAGCTCGAGGCCGGCGGCGGCCGGCGGTTGATCCAGACCTTCCGGGGCATCGGCTACGCCCTGCGATGAGCATCCGGGTCCGGCTCGCGCTCTGGTTCACGCTGATTCTCGGGGTGGTGCTCGCGGCGCTCAGCCTGACGGCATCCCAGCTGACCAGCGACAGCCTCCTGTCCGAGCTTCATCGCGACGTTCGCCAGCGAGCCAGCGAGCTGGTCGCGACGGTCGGGCCGACCGTGCTCACCGGCACGGTGGAGGAGGCCTCCGCCGGGACGCGCACGATCGACGTCTTCAGCCAGCTCGACGTCTACTGCCAGGTCGTCGATCCGCACGGCAACCTGGTGGCGAGCTCGAGCAACCTCGGCTCGTGGCGGCTGCCGTTCCAGGCGGCGCCCGCCGGTGAGCTCCAGCACGAGCTGCCGGTCGGCAAGATTCCGCTGGTCCTCGACCAGCAGCCGGTCGTTCTCGATGGCCAGCTGGCCGGCTACGTCATCGTGGGGCGGTCCCCGTCGGTGATCTACCAGGCCCTGGGCCGGCTGCGCGGCGTCCTCTACCCCGCCGCGGGCCTCGCGCTGCTGCTGGCCGGCCTGGCCGGCTGGCTGCTGGTTCGGCGCGCCATCCGACCGCTCGATCGCATGGGCGCTGCGGCGGCCGCCATCGCGGCGAGCCAGGACCACCGGCAACGGCTGGCGTATGCCGGGCCCAACGACGAGATCGGCAAGGTCGCCCGGACGATCGACGAGATGCTCGCGGCGCTCGAGCAGGCGCACAGCCAGGTGGAGGCCGCCAACGCCAGCCAGCGCCAGTTCCTGCTCGACGTCTCGCACGAGCTGCGCACGCCATTGACGATCATGCTCTCGTCGCTGGACGTCCTGGCGCGGACCGGCAAGGACGATCCGGCGTACCTGGCCAAGACCCTGCGCCAGCTCAGGGCAGAGGCCGACCGCATGCGACGGATGGTCCTCCAGCTGCTGATCATGGCCCGCTCCGACACCGACCTGCCGATGGGCCGCCGCCCGGTCCTCCTGGCCGAGACGCTGGCCGACGCCTGCCGTCAGACCTGGACCAATGGGACCACCCTGACCCTCGACCAGGCCGCGTTGCGCGAGCTCGAGGACACGGTCGTCGAGGGCGACGGTGACTACCTCAAGCAGCTCTTCCTGATCCTGCTCGACAACGCCGTCAAGTACACGCCGTCCGGCGGATCGGTGTCGGTCACCGGCCAGGTCGACGGCGGGACCGTGGCGGTCGAGGTGGCCGACACCGGGATCGGCATCCCCGAGCCGGACCTGCCCCGGATCTTCGAACGCTTCTACCGGGCCGCCAATGCCAGGATCTCCGAGGGCAGCGGCCTCGGCCTGGCGATCGCCCAGCGGATCGCCGGCCTGCACGGGGGCCGCATCGCCGTGACCAGCCGGGCCGGGATCGGGAGCGCCTTCACGGTCACCCTTCCCGTCCTGGCGACGCAGCGCGAGACGGACTGAGCAGGATCCTGCGCGGCCGGACCGAACCGCCTCAGGCGCGGGCCGGCCGGCCGCCCTGACCCGGTCCGCCCTGGTCGCGCAGGAAACGCTCGATATCGGAGATCAGGTCGTCGCCCGACGGGAGTCGCTGCTCGTCGTACATCGCCTCCAACCGTTCGACGTAGTTCCGGGTGGTCTCGTCGGCGGCTGCCGCCGCGTTGAGGCGGACGCGTAGCTCGCGGGCCTCGTCGTCCAGGCCGGGGGCGGCGATCGCGGTGCCGAGGTGGTTGCCCAGCGCGCGAAGGAGCTCGAGGGCTGCCGTCGCGTACGGGCCCGAGACGTAATGGGGAACCTGGGCGAAGTAGCCGAGCGCCGGAATGCCGGCCGTCGCGACCTCGAGCTCGAGCGCCGACACGAGCGCCGAGGGAACGCGCAGCGTTCCGGCAGGCCCGGCGATCACGTCGCCGCGCAACAGGCCGGGCGTGGCTTCAGTCCCGAGGATCGGCACCGGCCGGGTGTGGGGGACAGCGGCGGGGATCGCTCCGACGCTGATCCATTCGGCAACCCCAAGGCGGCGGCTCAGCTCGACCACGGCCGCGCAGAACGCTCGCCAGCGGTAGTCGGGCTCCGGGCCGACCAGGACCAGCACGTCACGTCGCCCCAGGCGCACCCGCCGCAGGACGAGCTCGTGCCAGGTCAGCTCGGTCAGCCGGCCGTCGACGATCTCGAGTGGCGGCCGGCGTGCTCGATAGTCGAACAGGCGGTCGGCGTCGAACGTGGCGACGATCGACGCGCCTTCGGCGAGGTGATCGAGCGCGGTCGTTGCCGCCGACCCCGCATCGACCCAGCCGTCGAACGCCGCGACGATCGTCGGCGCGACGAGATCACCCGGATCGTCGAGCGTGTAGAGACTCACCCGTGAAGGATAGGCGACGATCCGAACGCGGGCCGGTACACTCCCCGAGCACAACCCGACGACGACCATCGAAAGGACGAACCGTGGCCAGGCATTCCAAGCACGAGCGCGAACGACGCCGCACCGAGACCGAGCGCGTGAAGCAGATCGAAGCCGCCTGGCTCGGCAGCCTCCCGCCGGCCGCGGCCAAGGCCTTCGCCGAATCCGTCGCGGCGGCCCGCGCCCGCGGTCCCCAGGAGAAGCGGCCCGACATGCCTCCGGGCACGATGCCCCGTCCGCCGCGCCCGGGCCGCGAGCCCAAGCCGCCCAAGGACGAGCGGCCGCGCCGATCCAGCAACCGCGACTGACGCCCACTCCGGGTTGCGCCGGTGGCCGCAAACGACTACCACTTCATCACGACCTGGCGGATCGCCGCCACGCCGGACGAGATCACGGCGGTGCTCGGCGATGCCGCGAGCCTGGCTCGCTGGTGGCCGTCTGTCGACCTCGAGGTGCGGGTCCTCGAACCCGGCGACGCGAACGGTCTCGGCAAGGTCGTCGAGCTGTGGACGAAGGGCTTCCTGCCATACACCTTCGATGGCGCTTCAAGGTCACCGAAGCCGAGCCTCCCGCCGGCTTCCGGCTTGACGTCGAGGGCGACTTCGTGGGACGTGGAATCTGGACGCTCCGGCCCGAGATCGCGGCGGGCGAGCCGGGCGGCCGGCTGGCCCCGGCGCCGAGCCTAGTTGGGCGACGCCGAGGGACCGGATGGACGGGCCGAGGCTGGTGCGCTCGACGAAGGCGTCGCTGACGCACCCGGCGCGGGCAGGGCGGCCAGCGCCGCCCGCACGATCGATAGATCACCGGACTCGATGTCGAACACGACGCCGTCGCGCACGTACCAGTAGCTGTTGATGCCACCGTCGCCATAGTCGACGGTCGTGACGTCAAAGCCGCCAACCGTCGTGGCCTTGGTCTTCAGATCGGGGTAGTCGGCTTTGAATGCCGCAAGGATCGCATCGCGCAGCGCCGGCCCCTCGATGCCTGACGCCCGAAAGGCCCCGGCGCTCAGGTCCAGCGATCCCACGTCGTCGAGCGCCTGGGAGACCTCGAGATCGGCGGGTCTCTTGCCGGCGGTCGTGAGGAACGTGGTCAGCGAGGTGCTCCAGCCGCTGCCGTCGCCGAGAACCGAATCGCCGGTCCAGCTCTGCCGCGTCAGGCTCGTCCCGTTGACTTCGGCCGGCAGGAGCGCCTCGAGATCCGCGGCATCGTGCGTCAGGACGGACGGGTCGCTGCTGGCGTCGACCGGCGGGATGGCCTCGTCCGACGGGAGCGCGTCCGATGGCGACGCGTCCGCGACGCCCGCCGGCGGGGATGACGGACGCAGGGCGATCACCGCGACTGTGGTCCAGCCGGCCGTGGCAGCGATGAGCCCGACGATCGCGAGGACCTGCCAGAACCGGAGCCCGTTGTCCGGCGGGGTTGGCCTTCGGTCACCACGGGCTTCGCGAGCGCGTCGAGCCTGGACGCCTCGTTCTCGCACCGTACCTCCTTGCCCGGACCCCACGCGGCCCAGGCCGCAAGCCT
>JBGPVC010000017.1:0-32948 GCA_041491485.1 Candidatus Limnocylindria bacterium | reverse complement strand
CGGCGACGTCCGCTCGGCCGCCGAGTCGCTCCTCGGCGACAACGCCCTGCCGTGCGTGACCGGGCGTGTCTGCCCCCAGGAGACCCAGTGTGAGCTGGTCTGCCTGCGCGCCAAGACCGGCAAGCCGGTCGCCATCGGCTACCTCGAGCGCTTTGTCGCCGACTGGGCGCAGGGCCACCTCGACCAGCTCGGCCATGCGGCACCTCCGCAGACCGGCAAGCGAGTCGGCATCGTCGGCTCGGGCCCGGCCGGACTCGCCGCGGCCGGCGAGCTGAACAGGCTCGGCCACGACGTCACCATGTTCGAGGCCTTCCACGCCGCCGGCGGTGTGCTGATCTACGGCATCCCGGAGTTCCGCCTGCCGAAGGCCATCGTCCAGGCCGAGGTCGACCGCCTGGTCGCCGACGGCGTCAAGATCGAGCCGAACGCCATCATCGGCAAGACGTACACGCTGGCCGAGCTGCGCGAGCAGTTCGACGCGATCTTCGTCGCCGTCGGCGCCGGGCTGCCCGTCTTCATGAACGTCCCAGGCGAGAACCTGAAGGGCGTGCTGAGCGCCAATGAGTACCTCACCCGCGTCAACCTGATGGGTGCCTGGAACCCCAACTCCGACACGCCGGTCCTCCATGGCCAGCGCGTCGTCGTGGTCGGCGGCGGCAACGTGGCCATGGACTCGGTGCGGACCGCGCGGCGGCTTGGCGCCGCGGAGGCGCGGATCGTCTACCGCCGCTCGCACGATGAGCTCCCCGCGCGGGCCGAGGAGGTCCACCACGCCGAGCAGGAGGGCGTCATCTTCGACTTCCTGGTCGCGCCGCTCGAGGTGCTCGGCAACGAGCAGGGCTGGGTCCGCGGTCTGCGCTGCCAGCGAATGGAGCTCGGTGGACCGGACGACTCGGGCCGGCGGCGGCCCGTTCCGATCGAGGGTTCCGAGTTCGTGGTCGACTGCGACATGGTCGTCGTGGCCATCGGCACCCGCTCGAACCCCGTCCTGACCGCGTCGGCCCCCGACCTCGAGGTCAACGAGTGGGGCTACATCGTGACCGATGAGAGCGGCATGACGAGCATCCCGGGCGTCTTCGCCGGTGGCGACATCGTCCGCGGCGCAGCCACCGTGATCCTGGCGATGGGCGACGGCAAGCGGTCCGCGGCTTCGATCAACGCGTTCCTGCGCGGGGAATACCCGCCCGCGCCTGCCACGGACGGCGCCGCCGCGGATGATGCTGCCTCGGAACCTGTTCCCACGGCGGCTGGCTGACCGCCCGTCCCGCCGCGGAACCCGTGCCCGCGGCGGCTGGCTGACCGCCCGTCCCGTCTCGATCGACGCGTCTCTGCGGGGTCCTGTCCCGCCCACGCCAGCCTCCGATGGCACGGCCCGGAGCGTCCCTGGGTGACGGCCTACCCCTCGATCCACGCATCTACCAATGGGTGTGGTGGTAGCGATCGGGTGAGGTGCAACCGGGCGCGCTTCGGCCGAGGACTGCACCGGCGCCCGTTCATCTTGAGCTCGACGACGCCAGGTTGGACGTCGCCTTGGGCCGTCGCACGCGGCTGGAGCCGCCTCCGATCCGCGTAACACCACGGCCATTGGTACACGCGACGATCCAGATACCGGACAGATCTCCCCGAGGCTCGGCGAGCCATCGACGCACCGCCGCTCCACGCGCCGGCAACGCCGCGTCGAGAACGACGGCGCTCGCACGCATCCGGCGGCGGGTCGCATCCGTCACGGGCAGGACGAGGAGTCGACCGACCGGGGTCGGCTCGAATCGGAACCGGTCGAGGCAGATGAGGCGACGAACCAACCGGTCCTTCTCGTCGATCTTCCGCAGGGTTGCCTCGACGGCGGTGATCTCTGTCTTCACCTCCACCGAGAGGACGGCCTTGAGAGAGGCGCGCGCAGCGAGCACGTCGATCGAGCCTCGTTCACCGAACGACGAGTAGGTCACCTCGACCTCGATCGTCCAGCTCAGGTCGCGCAGTCGACTCGCCATCGCCGCGACGAGCCGGCTGTGATCCTCGTCCAGCAATCGATCCAGGGCCCCGCCTCGCCACGACACGACTGGCTCCCAGCGCGCGTCGAGGACTCCGAAGACGCGCCGCAACGTGCGGGCAGCGAGGGTCGAGCCGTGACCCCGCTCGATCAGGGAGATTGCCTGTTGGGACAGCCCCGATTGTGCAGCGAGATCCGACTGCGTCCAGCCGCGACGCCTGCGGAGGAACCGAAGGATCCGACCGACCCTGACGTCGTCCATCTGCCGATCATGGGCATCATGCCTTCGCTGGCGATTGGCTGATCAAGTGACTGCTGGACCGCGAGGTGATGCCCGCCCACGCGCCAGCTCCACGGCGTTGGGCCACCAGGCTCGCCGAACAGCGCGAACCCGTAACGGCCGGGGTCGCGTCGCGCGACATCAGTCCCGGTTCCGAGCTCGAGCTCGCGGAGCACCAGTTCCAGGGCCATGACCGCCTGCACCTCCGCCGCCCCGCGGTCGCTCAACGAGGCGGCGATGAGTGCCAGCGCGGCGGCACGCTGCGAATCGGTCATGTCGGCAAGCGGCAACCCGCGGCGAGCGCCCGGGAGGTAGTCCCACACGAAGCGCTCGGGTGACTCGAAGGCGTACAGCACGCGCGGTCGCTGATCCTGATCGAGAGCTTCGAGCCAGCGCGCGGCCGCGTCCCCGATCCGATCGGCGATCGCGCTCGTGTCCGGCACGGACCTACTCGACGCGCGACGCGTCGAGGCGATCGAGGATGAGACGGGTCACACCCTCGACCGGGATCCGCTCCTGCGCCATCGAGTCCCGGTCGCGAACCGTGACCGCGCCATCCTCCAGCGAGCCGACGTCCACGGTGACGCACCACGGCGTGCCGATCTCGTCCTGGCGCCGGTAGAGCTTGCCGATCGCGGCGGTGTCGTCGTAGACCGCCATCGTGTGGCGCTGCAGGCCGGCCTTGATCTTGTGGCAGAGCTCCACGATCTCGGGCCGCTTCTTGAGCAGGGGCAGGACGGCCACCTTGTACGGCGCGAGGTCCGGGTGGATCCCCAGCACGACGCGCTTCTCGCCGCGGACCTCCTCCTCGCGATAGGCGTCGATGAGGAAGGTGAACGCGGCGCGGTCGGCGCCCGCCGCCGTCTCGACGATCCAGGGGATCACGTGCTCGTTCGTCGCCTGGTCGAAGTACTCGAGGCTCTCGCCGCTCGCCTCCGAGTGGCGCGACAGGTCGAAATCGCCGCGGTTGTGGATCCCTTCGAGCTCCTTCCAGCCGAACGGGAAGCGGTACTCGACGTCGATCGCCTTCTTCGCGTAGTGGGCCAGCTCGTCGGGGGCGTGCTCGCGCAGGCGGAGGCGGGCCGGGGTCACGCCGTAGCGCTCGTACCAGGCGCGCCGGCGGGGCAGCCAGTATTCGAAGGCGTCGGCGGCCTCGGCCTCGGGACGCACGAAGTACTGCATCTCCATCTGCTCGAACTCACGCATCCGGAAGACGAAGTTGCCCGGGCTGATCTCGTTCCGGAAGGACTTCCCGATCTGGGCAATCCCGAACGGCAGCTTCTTGCGCGACGACTGCTGGACGTTCTTGAAGTTGACGTACGAGCCCTGCGCCGTCTCGGGTCGCAGGTAGATGATGGAGGCGTCCTCCTCGACCGGACCCATGAACGTCTTGAACATCAGGTTGAACCGGCGCGGCGCGGAGAGCGGACCGCCGTCGACCGGGCACGTGAGGCCGAGACGCTCCACGATCCCGGGTTCGCGGAGCTCGGTCGCCGACAGGTGCTCGGCGCCCGGCAGCTCGTCGAGCCGGAAGCGGCGGTGATCCGTCTGGCACTCGACCAGCGGGTCGCTGAAGCTCCCGACGTGGCCCGACGTCACCCAGACCTGCGGGTGCATCAGGATCCCGGCGTCGAGGCCGACGATATCGTCGCGCTCCTGGACCATCGCCCGCCACCAGGCGCGCTTGACGTTGTTCTTCAGCTCGACCCCGAGGGGACCGTAGTCCCAGACCGCATTGATCCCGCCATAGATCTCCGACGACGGAAAGATGAACCCGCGCCGCTTCGAGAGCGAGACGATCGTGTCGAGGTCGGCGACGGCCGGCGCGACATCGTTCGGATCGGGGGTCGGGGCGTTGGTCACGAGGCTCTCCGGGCGGTCGGGATGGGGCCGCCCGATGCTACCAGAGCTGGCGGTCAGCCCAGCCGCCAGCGCGTCGGGGTGATGACGATCGGGACCGGGTAGTGGGCGGCATGCCATTCCGGCGTCCAGCCGTAGCCGTCGATCCTGGTCCGGTAGCGGGCCTGGAAGTCCGCGTCGGCGGAGCACGGGGGCAGGTCGAGATCGATCCTCGCCTCGCCCTCCATCGTCACGACGTTGTCGCCGCCGAGGTCGGTGTTGAGGTTGAACGAAACGTGAGGATTGGCCTCGATGTTGGCGTTGCGCGGGGCCCGGACATGCGAGTAGACGACGATCTTCCCATCCCGCCACAGGAACCAGATGGCGGAGGTCTGGGGCTGGCCCTCGGGATTGACCGTCGTCAGCCAGCCGATCTCCTCGTTCGCGAGGCGATCGAGGGCTTCCGCGCCGGCCTCGGTCGCCGGATCGAGCGTGCGCATGTGTCTCGCTCTCCTTCTCCTCAGGTGGTCGCCCGGACCTCGTCGAGGAAGGCCAGCGAGCGCGCCTCGCGCTCGAGGGCGCCGCGCACGAAGTCGCGCAGCGCGGCTTCGGTCTCTCGCTCGACCTCCGCCGCCAGGCGAAGCGTCGCGATCGCCTCGATGTCGAGCCGCTGGTAGGCCTTGAGCAGCTTGAGCGACTCGAGGGAGAGCGAGCTCCGCTCGTGCGGCGGGCCCGGGCATCGCTCGCACAGCACCCCGCCGAGCGGCGGCACCCAGCGGAAGCGCTCCTCGGCCTCGAGCATCCGGTCGCATTCGACACAGCGGTCGACCTCGGGGCGCTGGCCAAGCTCGTCGAGCAGGTGCATCTCGAACCAGCGTGCCACCCGACCCGGCTGCATCCCGGCGTCGAGGAGCTCGTAGGCCCGGCGAAGGAGCGCGTAGACGGGTTCGGCCGCGTGGCGCTCCTCGAGGGAGCGATCGGCCAGCTCGGCGAGGTACCAGGCGGTGGCGGTCGATTCGAGGGAATCGCGCAGGTGCAGCCAGGCGTGCCCGACGCTGACCTGGGTCACCACGTCGAAGGTTCGGCCGCGGGCCATCGACAGCGTCAGCTCGGCGAACGGCTCGAGGCTGCCGCCGAGTCGCGACGTGGGCCGGCGGATCCCCTTCGCGATCGCCTTGAGCTTGCCGGCGGTCGGCGTGATCAGCGTCATCACCCGGTCCGCCTCGCCCAGGTCGAAGCGGGTCAGGACGATCGCCTCGGTCGTGTAACGGCGCGGGATGGGCATCCATGCGACGGTAGCACCCCATCGAGGCACGTGCCGCCGCGTTCGGAGCCGGAGCCGGAACAGGATCGACCATTCCGCGGGGGTAGACG
The DNA here is from genome assembly GCA_041491485.1 of Candidatus Limnocylindria bacterium. Lineage (GTDB taxonomy): Bacteria > Chloroflexota > Limnocylindria > Limnocylindrales > CSP1-4 > SPCO01. Next base: position 27,465 of record JBGPVC010000017.1, on the reverse strand, counting down.
CCGCGAGACTCGCGCTGATCCAGCTCGGGCCCCGCTGCGTACCGGGGGTAGACGCCGGCGCGGCTACGTCCCTCGCGCCGGCGTCGATCCGTCAACAGGCTACCTGCGCCGAACACGTTTCGTGTACACTCGCCCGCACATGGCGACTGCCTCGCAGGAGATCGACCTCGCCGTCCTCCTCGCCGACACCGAAGCCGAGATCATGCGGCTGGTGGGCGATCGGGACGCGTCCACCCACGGGCTGTACGACATGGTCCGTTACCACCTCGCGCTCGATGGATCCGGCGCGTCGGGCGGCAAGCGGATCCGGCCGCTGCTTGGCCTGCTCGCCTATGCCAGCATTGCCGGCGATCACCGGCGCGCCCTGCCGGGCGCCGCGGCGGTCGAGCTCGGCCACAACTTCTCGCTGGTCCACGACGACATCGAGGACGGCGACGTCGAACGCCGCCACCGGCCGACGCTCTGGTCCATCCACGGGGTTCCGCAGGCGATCAACGCCGGCGACGCCCTGTTCAGCCTGTCGCGGATCGCGCTCCATCGGCTGACCGACCTCGGGTTCCCCGACGCCAAGGTGCTCCGCCTGATGCGCCTGTTCGACCAGACCTGCCTCGCCCTGTGCGAGGGGCAGTACCTGGACATCGCCATGAGTGACTCGGAGGCGCTGATGACGGTCGAGCTCTATTTCGACATGATCGGGCGCAAGACCGCGGCCCTCATCGCCGCCTCGATCGAGGCCGGTGCGCTGCTCGCCACCGACGACGAGGCCGTGATCGGCCGGTACCGGGCGTTCGGCTGGGCCCTCGGTCTCGCGTTCCAGCTCAACGACGACCTGCTCGGCATCTGGGGGGCGGAACAGGCGACCGGCAAGGCCGCGTCCGACGTCGCCCACAAGAAGAAGACGTTGCCCGTCATCTATGCCTACGAGCACGCGGGCCCCGAGGACCGGCGGCGACTCGGCGAGCTGTACGCGTCGCCGGAGCCGAGTCCGGCCGAGGTCGCCGAGGTCATCGCCATTCTCGAACGGACCGGCGCGCGCCAGTACACGCGCGACCAGGCTCGACGCTATCGCGATGAGGCGCTCTCCGAGCTGGGCGCCGCCGGCGTGCTCGAACCGGCCGCCAGGGAGCACCTCGAAGCGATCATCGTCTCGGTCATCAACGCCTGAGGCACTCGGCGGGTCGAACCGCCCGGACGCGACTGGACTGATGTGCGTCCCAGTCAGCACTGAGGCCTCGACGGCACCAGAGCCCTCCCCTCGGCAAGGACGCTTGCCGGCCGAGCACCAAACCAAGCCGTAGGTCCCGATCGGCGTGGCCTGGATCTGCGAGTGTTGACTGGCAGGCACATTGGCCGGCCCCGTGGGGCCGGCCCCGTGGGGCCTGCCCGGCCCCGGGGGCCTGCCCGACCCTAGCGATCGCCCTCGTCGTCCTCGGGTTCGCGTGCTTCACGGTCGCGCACGACCAGCACCTTGCCGACCCGCCGGCCGTCGGTCGTCTCGACCGTCAGGGTCAGGCCATCGACCAGCACCTGGTCGCCGGGCTTGGGGACGCCGCCGATCCGGTGGTAGATCAGCCCGCCAACCGTGTCGTATTCGTCCGCGTCCTCGAGCCCGAGCTCGATGTCGAACAGCTCGGACAGGTCGTCCACGTCGGCCCGTCCGTCGATCCGCGCCTCATCCTCGGAGAGCCTGACGATGAGTGGCTCCTCCACGTCGTATTCGTCCTGGATCTCGCCGACGATCTCCTCGAGCAGGTCCTCGATCGTGACCAGGCCGGCCGTCCCGCCGTACTCGTCGAGCACGATCGCGAGGTGCACCTTGCGCCGCTGGAACTCGTGGAGCAGGTCGTCGACGCTCATCGACTCGGGCACGAAGACCGGCGGGCGCAGGAGCGAACGCAGCCCCGGTCGATCGGCCGCCGGACGCTTCAGGATCGGCAGCAGGTCCTTGGCGTAGAGGATCCCGATGATCTCGTCGATCGTCTCCTCGTAGACCGGGATCCGGCTGTGGCCCTCGTCGATGACCTTGTCGATCACCTCGTCCATCGTGGCGCTGGCGGCCAGGGTGATCATCGCGATGCGCGGCACCATCACCTCGTGGATGCGCTGGTCGCCGAGCTCGATGACCGCCTGGATCATCTGCTCCTCCTCGGCTTCCAGGATCCCCTGCTCGCCGCCGCGCTCGACCAGGAGGCTGAGCTCTTCGGTGCTCATGACGCCCTGCGCCTGGTCGCCGGCGCCCAGGGCGCGCGAGACGCTGTTGGTCACCGCGGCCAGCGCGGAGACCAGCGGGCCGAGCACCCGTAGCAGGAACTCCACGAAGCCGCTCAGGCGGAGGGCGAACGACTCCGTGTGGGCAAGCGCCAGGCTCTTCGGCACGAGCTCGCCGAAGACGATCGTGAACAGCGCCAGCAGGAGGGTCACGATGATCAGCGACAGGCCCTCGGCCGACGAGACGAGCACCGAGATCCCCGTGCCCTCGAAGGCCTTGGTCAGGCTGGTCGTCAGGTTCACGGCTGCGTACGCCGAGGCCAGGAACCCGATGAAGGTCAGGCCGATCTGGGTCACCGCCAGGAATCGCCCGGGCTGGGCGATCAGGTGCTTGACCCGCGACGCATTGCGGTTGCCCTCGTCGGCGAGCTGGTCGATGCGGGTTCGGCGCATGGTGACCAGCGCGATCTCGGCCGCCACGAAGACGCCCTCGAGGAGCGTCAGGAACACGATCACGAGCAACTGGAGGAGCGTGTCCATCTAGCCGGCCGCGTCCTCGGGCGGTTTCTGGCGTGGCTCCCGGATGCGGGCCGGCACGCCTACCGCGAGCTTGCCCGCCGGCACGTCACGGGTGACGACCGCACCGGCTCCCGTCCGGGCCCGGTCCCCGACCACGACCGGCGCGACCAGCATGGTGTCCACGCCGATGAACGCCCCCTCGCCGATCGTCGTCCGGTGCTTCCGCCGGCCGTCGTAGTTGGCGGTGATCGCACCGGCGCCGATGTTCGCGCCGGCGCCGATGTCGGCATCGCCGAGGTAGCTCACGTGGTGCTGCTTCGATCTGGGGCCGAGACGCGTGTTCTTGAGCTCGGCGAAGTTGCCGACCTCGGCGCCAACCCCGACCACGCTGCCGGGTCGCAGGTGGCTGAACGGGCCGACGGTCGCATCGTCCTCGACGGTCGAGGATTCCACGACACTGGCCCAGACCCGGGCCCTGCGACCGATCGTCGCATCCAGCAGCTGGCTGCCCGCTCCGATCACGCTGCCATCCCCGACCGATGTGGCACCCCGGAGGATGACGTTCGGTTCGAGCGTGACGTCGACGCCGAGGTCGACGCTCCAGTCGAGGTAGACCGTCGAGGGGTCGCGCATCGTGACCCCGTTGGTCATGTGCGCCTCGTTGAGGCGGACGCGGAGACTCCATTCGGCCCGCGCCAGCTGCGAGCGATCGTTGATGCCGTCGAACCGGCCGTCGTCCTCGAACTCGACCGCGGCGACGATCCGACCATCCTCGCGGGCCAACCGGACGAGGTCGGTCAGGTAGATCTCGCCGGTCACCGGCGACGGGGCGAGCCCGTCAATCCGCCGGCGCAGCCATTGCGCGTCGAACACGTACAGGCCGGCATTGGTCTCGCTGCCGACGAGCTCGTCGGGCGTGGCGTCCTTGGCCTCGGCGATCCGCTCGACCGTGCCGAACTCACCGCGTACCACCCGTCCGAGCCGAGCCGGCTTGGCGGCGAAGACGCTGGCGAGGGCGATCGCGGCGTCATCCGCACGGCGCGCCTCGAGGATCGCATCGAGATCCGCGCCCGTCACCAGCGGGACGTCGCCGGACAGGACGAGGACCTCGGTTGCCTCGTCCGGGACGAGCGCCAACCCGGCCCGAACGGCGTCGCCCGTCCCGCGCGGCTCGTCCTGGAGCGCGAACGCCGCCTTTCCGGCAAACGCCTCGACCACGCCGGCCACGGCCGGCGAATAGACCACGACCGGCGAACCGGACGCGGCGCCGTCGGCGGTGCTTGCCCAGGCGTCGAGGACGTAGGCGAGCATCGGGCGCCCGCACAGCGGATGGAGCACCTTGGGGGTGGCCGAGCGCATCCGCGTCCCGAGACCGGCCGCCAGGACGACGGCCACGGTACCGGTCGTCGAACCGGGACCTGGGGGGTTCACTGGCGATCGAGTCCCGGCGAGATGGGGTCAGCAGTCATGAGTGGGTCGCCGCATCGTAGGTGGGCCTCACAGAGGGTGTCAACCGAGTCCGGCCGCTCAATCGCGCAGCCGGGCGATGGCTTCGATCTCGACACGGGCGCCCTTCGGGAGCGAGGCCACGCCGACCGTGGAGCGCGCCGGTGGTGGATCGGACACGAACCGGCCGTAGATCGCGTTGACCGCCGCGAAGTCGCCCATGTCGACGAGGAAGATCGTGGTCTTGACCACGTCGCTCCAGACGCAGCCGGCCGCGTCGAGGACCGACGTCAGGTTGGCCATCACCCGCTCGGTCTCGGCCTCGATGCCACCATCGACCAGCTGACCGGTCGCGGGGTCGAGGGCCGCCTGACCGGCCGTGAAGAGCAGGCGATCGGTGGCGATCGCCTGGCTGTACGGGCCGATGGCGGCCGGGGCCCCGGTGGTCGAGATGGCGCGGCGGGTCATGGCTCCTTCTCCTGTTGTCTGCCGGTCAGGATCGTGGTGGCACTGACGAACGGGGCGCCCGAGCCCGGTGCCGGCAATCGCCGGTCGCGCACCGCGACCCGGACGGCATCGGCTGCGATCGCTGCCTCCGCCTCCGAAGGATAGAGCGCCCAGAGCGTGGGACCAGAGCCGGACAGCCCGACCGGACGGACCAGCAGCCGGCTCAAGCCCCGCCGGAACGCGACGAGCTCGGGGACCAGGACGAGCGTCGCCTGGAGCAGGTCGTTGGCCACGGTCAGGACGCCGGCTCGGGCGACCAGGTCCTTGGCGGTCAGGCCGGATCGGAGCTCCTCGGCGAGGTGGGCGGAGGACATCCGTGTCGACCCGTTGCCGCGACCGCCGAGTCCGTCGAATACGGCGAAGACGTCCGGCGTCGAGACCGGCATGGCCGGCGTCACCAGCAGGACGCCCGGGCTCGACTGCAGACCGAGCAGGGGCGCGACCGACTCGCCGCGACCCTCGACCAGCGCGGGGCTTCCGGACAGGAAGAACGGGACATCCGAACCGAGTCGGGCCGCGATCGCGCGCCGGACATCGGGCTCGAGCTCCGCTCCCCACGCCTCGAGCGCGCCGTCGAGGGCCGCAGCGGCGTCCGAGGAGCCGCCGGCGAGGCCCGCGGCGACCGGGATCCGCTTCTCGAGTCGCGCGGCCAGTACGGGGGCTGACCCCGGACCGCCGGGCCAACCGCCGCCGACCGCGCGTCGGGTCGCGACGATCGCGCGGAGCACGAGGTTGTCGCCGAGCGGTCCGGCGTCGAAGCCGGTCACGTGCAGCGTGTCCTGCCCGCCGCCCCCCGGGCTGAGGCTCAGGCGATCGGCCAGCCCGAGCGGAACGAAGACCGAGTGGAGCACGTGGTAGCCGTCCGGGCGCCGTCCGACGACGGCCAGCGTGAGGTTGAGCTTGGCCGGCGCCAGGCGAACGACGGGCGCCAGCCGCCGGGTCGGGTCGGCGACCGATCCGCTCACGAAGGCGTCGCCGCGTCGGCGCGTCCCCGGCGGTCGGACCCGAGCGGTCCCAGCGCCTCCCGAAGGGCCATCCACTCGCCCACGGCGAGGGTCTGGGGGCGCCGGTCGGGGTCGATGTGGGCCGCGGCGAGGGCCGCGGTGACCCGGGCCGCATCGACCGGCAGCTGGCGAACCAGGACGTTGTGGAGCATCTTGCGCCGCTCGCGAAACGCCGCCTGGACCAGCCGCCACAGCTCGTCTTCGGCCTCGGGATCGAGGCGGTCGTCGGAATCGTAGGGCTCGACCACGATGACCGCCGATTCGACGGCGGGCTCCGGTTCGAACGCCGTCGCCGCGACGCCGAAGGCGATCCGGACCCGCGCGTGGTACTGCACGAAGACCGACAGGTAGCTCATCTTGCCGGGAGGCGCCGCGATCCGTTCGGCGACCTCGCGCTGGACCATGAGGACGAGTCGATCCGGGCGGGGCGGCTGGCCGAGCAGGGCGTGCAGGATCGGGCTCGTGATGTGGTACGGCAGGTTCGCCACCACGTCGAAGGGCGGCTCGAGCAGGCGGACCAGGTCCTGGTCGAGCGCGTCGCCCTCGATCAGGCGGAGGTCGCCGGCCGAGATCGGGTCCCCGAAGCGTCCGCGGAGGAACGCCACCAGGCTCCGGTCGAGCTCGACGGCGGTCACCGTCGCGCCCGACGCCAGGAGGGCCCCGGTGAGCAGGCCCAGACCCGGCCCGATCTCGAGGATCCGTCGCTCGGGTCGCGGAGCGGCCTCGGTCAGGATCGCCTCCAGGACATCCGGGTCCGCCAGGAAGTTCTGCGACAGCCGGTGGTGCGCCCGCAGCCCGGCCGCACGAAGGGTGGCACGGACGGCGGCAGGATCGATTCGCGGTGCGGCGGACGCGTTCATCGGGTGGCCAGTGGCAGCGACGGCCGCGCATCGAGCTCGAAGCCGGCCCGCTCCCCCGCCCCGAACCGTCGCGCCCCCGCGGCACCGATCATCGCCCCGTTGTCGGTGCACAGTGACGGCCGCGGGACGATCAGCGGAATGCCCAGCGCCTCGGTCTCGCCGGTCAGGCGCGCCCGCAACGCACCGTTGGCGGCCACGCCGCCACCGAGCACGATCGAGCGCGCCCCAGCCGCGGTCGCGGCGCGGATCGTCTTCGTCGCGAGGACGTCGACCACGGCGTCCTGGAAGCCCCACGCCAGCTCGGCGACCGTCTGGACCGGCAAGGGCACCTCGGGGTCCGCCGCCAGGCCCTCGTCGGCGCGTGCCTCGACGACGATCCGCCGAGCCGCGGTCTTGAGGCCGGAGAAGCTGAAGTCGAACGAATCGCCGAGCCACGCCCGCGGGAAGACCCGGTCGCGGCGTGTGGCCAGCTCGGCGGCGCGGCTGATCGCCGGCCCGCCCGGGTAGTCCAGCCCGAGCAGGCGACCGACCTTGTCGAAGGCCTCACCGGCGGCGTCGTCGACGGTCGACCCGAGCAGGCGGTAGGTCAGGTGGTCGCGCATCTCGACCAGGAAGGTGTGGCCGCCGGACACGACCAGGGCCACCAGCGGAAAGACCGGGTCGTCGCGATCGTCATCGTGCGAGTCGTGGAGCCAGGCCGCGTAGACGTGGCCCTCCAGGTGATTGACGCCGACCAGCGGCAGGTCGTGGACCCAGGCCAGCGCCTTGGCGAAGTTGATTCCGACCAGCAGCGAGCCCGCCAGCCCCGGCCCGTACGTGACGGCCACCGCGCCGATCTCGGGCCAGCTCACCCCGGCGTCCGCCCAGGCCTCGTCGAGGACCGGCACGATCCAGCGAAGGTGGGCGCGAGCCGCCACCTCGGGCACGATCCCGCCGGACGGGGCATGGAGCGCGACCTGCGACGCGACCACGTTCGAACGGATCAGTCGCCCGTCCTCGATGACGGCGATCCCGGTCTCGTCGCACGACGACTCGACCGAGAGCACCAGCGGTTTCGACCCCGTCCCGCCGACGGGTGATCGCTTCATGACGGCCCCGTTCGCGGGTCCACCGGCGCCGGTGCGGCATCGACGGCGGCCCGGAGCCGCAAGATCCGCTCACGCATCCCCGGGTCGCGCAGCTGGTCGGTGGTCATGATCAAGGCGTCCTCGCCGTTGTCGCTGTAGTAGCGCGGCCGGAGCCCGACCGGCCGGAAGCCGTACTTCTCGTACAGCCTGCGGGCCGCCAGGTTGGAAAGCCGGACCTCGAGGGTGGCCTCGTGCGCCCCCGCGTCCTGGGCGAGGTCGAGCAGGGCCAGCAGCAGCCGCTCCCCGATCCGCTGCCGGCGCCAGGCCGGGTGGACCGCGAACGTGATGATGTGCGCCTCGTCGACCATGAGCCACATGCCGGCGTACGCCACGATCTCCTCCGCGGCATGGACGACAAGGTACTGGGCCAGCCGGTTGGTTTCGAGCTCGGAACGGTAGGCGTCGGCCGGCCATGGTGAATCGAAGCTGGCCCGCTCGATGGCGTGGACGGCCGGCAGGTCGTCGACGCGCATCGGCTCGATCTGCAGCTTCAGCGGGGGTCGCGCGACCATGCCACCTCCCCGCGTTGCATGGCCACGCCGCGCGGGAGCGTGACGTACTCCGGGACGAGGGTGGCAAGGTCATCGCCTGCCCCATCCCGTAGTCGCCGTGCTCCCATCCGGATCAGGGCCTGTCCGAGGCCCCGTCGGGCCCGCTCGCCCCAGGCCACGGCCTCGTCGGGGGCGCGACCGTCGAGGTCGACCGCCACCAGCCACTCCCCGGGCGCCAGTTCCGGATCCGTCCCGCCGGGAAGCAGCACCGGCGCCGCGCCGGAACGGGCCACGACCCGGTCGTTCGGTCCGGCCGGGACCAGCAGGACCGGCTGCCCGCGCCGGTCGCTGCCCGGCTCGGCGGCGTCCGCCGCGGCGGCCGTCGCGGCAACCAGGAACGCCTCTGCCGTGGAGATCCCGGCGATCGGCAGGCCGAGCCCGTGGGCGAGCCCTTTCGCGGTCGCGATCCCGACGCGCAGGCCGGTGAAGGCGCCCGGTCCCGTCCCGACGATGATCCCGGTCAGGCGCGAACGGCGCAGGTTCTGCTCGCCGAGGAATCGGGCGATCGACGGCAGCAGCGTCTCGCCGTGGCGGTAGCCGGCAGGCCAGGTGCTGAGCCCGTCGATCTCGCCATCGGGCGAGCCGCTCGCAATGACCACCTGGGTGGTCGCCGTGTCGATGGCGAGGATCGCCGGCCGCCGGCCGTCGTGGCTCATTCGATCGCCTCGAGGTAGCGGCGGAGCGCCGGCGTGCCGGCCCGGATCGCGATCGAGCGAGGCTCATCGCCGGCGCCCTCGATCACGATGTCGAGCCGCCCGAGTGGCAGCGCGTCGGCGAGCCGATCCGGCCATTCGACCAGGGTGACACCGAGCGCCTGCCGGTCGTCGATCAAGCCCCCGGCGAGCGCATCGGCCGCGCTCGACAGCCGAAAGAGGTCGAGATGGAACAGCGGCAGCCGGCCCGCATACTCGGCCATCAGGATGAAGCTCGGCGAGACGATCGTGTCGACCACCCCGAGGCCCGCACCGAACGCCTTGGCCAGATGGGTCTTGCCGGCGCCGAGCTCACCCCACAGGCAGACGAGGTCGCCCGGTCGGGCGGCGGTTGCCAGGCGCCGGCCGAGCGCAGAGGTCGCCTCGGGATCCGGGCTCACGAGCCGGTGTTCGAGCGGGGTCAGGGCAGGCATCGCCTCCGAGCGTAGCCGAAGGCGAGACGGACCGCCGGTTGGCCGTCGACACCGCCGCCGGGCTCGAGCGCCTCGGGCCCGAGCCGGGCCGGCCGGTCCCCGGTCAGACGAACCGCTCCAGGTCGCCGAGCGGCACCGCCGCCACCGACCCGTCCGGAAAGCGGACGAGCCCCGCTTCAAGGTGCACGCCGCCAGAGAATCGGCGCGGGCCGATGGCCTCGACGAAGCGTCCCTCGCGACCGGCCAGCGATCCACCCCGGATCCGCACCAGATCCGCCGGGGGCGCCGGGACCTGGAGCGTGGGCACGTCGAACACGAGCATCGGCGGATCGGCCACGATCGCCACCTCGTGCCCGACGAGGCTGGTCAGGGCGGTCAGGACCCCACCGGCCAGCGGCCGGCGGACGGCACCCTCCAGGACCAGGACGGCGAAGGGCGGCAGGCGATGGAGGGCGGATCGCTGGCGTGCCTCGGACGCCAGGTAGTCCCGCCGCTCCTTGCTGGAGAGGCCGGTCACGATCACGCCGCGGACACCCATCGCACGGGCCCGCGTCAGGGTCTCCGCGTCCACCCTCGAGCCGACGACGAGGATCGAGCCGGCGCTGCCGATGTCGAGCGATCCGGCGCGCAACTCGCCATCCGGCGTAGCCTGGAGGCGGCCGCGCGTCGGTCCACCCAGCACGACGATGCCGCGGATGCCGCGACCGGCGGCCCGGACGGTGATCGCCGTCCCCGGGCGGACGTCGCGGACGATGCCCGCGAATGGCACCTCCAGCGGGTCGGCGAGATTACCCGTGGCGACCCGCCAGCGGCCGCGCCAGCCGAAGACGAACTCTCCGCCGGCCGCGTGGCCATCGCGGGCATCGGACGGTCCGGTCCAGCGGCGACCGGGACGCGGCGTGGCGGCCGCGGCGATCGTCAGCTCGTCGAGCCTCGGATCGCGCAGCCGTTGGGCGATGGGTGCGCCGACGACCACCGAGTCGCCGGTCGCCACGAGCGGCCGGTCGCCCGGCGCGAGGCGGAAGACGACGTCGACGGGCGCGCTGATCAGCTGCCGAGCCGGGACCAGGCGCAGATCCAGTTCGGTGGCGTTCACGGCTCGCCCGGCGCCCACACGGCGGTTTGCCAGGTCTCCAGGAGTTCGGCGCGCAGGTCGGCGCGATCCGGCATCCGCAGCGGGACGTCGCGCAGGTCCACCAGCAGCCCACCAAGGCCGCCGGTCACGTCGACGGCGAAGCGCCGGCCCCGGCCACCGAAGCGAACCGTGTCGTGGAACTGCAGCTCGGCCGTCGCCGCCGATCCGGGCGGGAGATCGATGACGGACAGGCCGCCCGGCCGCAGTTCCAGGTCGCGGGCGACGGCCGGGCCGCGGAGGTGGAGCGTCCCGACGCTTCGCCCGGGCCGCAGTCCGGCCGGTGCCACCACCGAGCCGAGCGGCGCCAGGAGATCGTCGACCAGGTCGGTCATGACCGCGCGCCGTTCGGCCGGGTCGGCGATGGACCCGAGGGGCGCCAGCAGGCGGGCGTGGTCCAGGGCGAACTGGCTCGCTCCGGATCGTCGGAGCACGTCGACCAGGGCGAGAACCACCGACGGAGCGGCGGCGACCGACCAGACGCCGCCGCACGCAACGACGAGATCCGCGCCGGGCCGGTCGAGCCAGTCCGGCGTCCAGTCGGCGAGGCAGCCGAGCGCGGAGCGGGCCGCGGCGAGCCGCAGCTCGATGCCCTCGCCCGCGGCGTCGGCCCACGGAGCGATCCGCAGCTCGCGCAGCCGATCGCGCAGCCGATGGCGATCGCCGGCACCCCTGGACCACGTTGCGACGCGATCGAGGACCGCATCGTCGGGATCCGACGGCGCCAGCCCAGCCGCCGGGACGACGGCCAGGTCCACGCCGGAGCTCCCGCTGCCGATCGCCGGCCAGGCCGCGACCCGCGCCCCGCCATCGAACCCGACTTCGACGACGTCGACTCGTCGATCGAGGATCTCGGCGAGGCTCAGGGCGGCCGAGCCGAGCGCCCGGCGCGAATCGTCGGTGTTCAGGGCCAGGTCGAGCAGCACCTCGCGCAGCGCTGCCCCGGCGTCGCCAGTCGCCCCGGCCGCCGCCGTGACCACCGGGGACGGACGCGCGGAGACGTCGCCGAACGCGGCCAGCTGGTCGCCCATCCCGCCGGCCAGGACCACCGTCAGCTCGGGTCGTCGCTCCGCAGCGGCCGCGAGCAGCGCACCCAGCTCCCCGAGTGCGCGGCGTTCGTCGGCGGCTGGCGGATCGCCGGCGCCGGCCAGGATCCCGTCGACCGAGGCGTCGAGGAGCATGGTCGACATCGCCAGCGGGTCGGTCGTCTCGGGACTCGCGGAGACCGTCCGCCAGCCGCTCCGCGATGCGGCCGCCACGAGCGGCTCAAGGGCGCGCTCGGATCCGGCGATGACCGCCAGCCGGCGTGCCGGCCGGCTGGAGACCGCGACGCGGGGCAGATCGGAGGGCTGCGCGCCGGCCAGGCCAAGCGAGGTCGCCAGGTCCGGATCCGCCGACCGGACCCGGTCGAACAGGACCGTCATCAACGCGTCGGGGTCGGCGCCGGTCGGCAGGGCCAGCGACCCGACCAGGCGCCACCGTCCGGCGACGCGGCCGATGAGCGCGGCGGCGATCGTGGCGGCACCCGTGTCCTCGGTGAGAAACGCGCGCGGCTCGGTCGTCACGCCGCCATGCTAGCGGTCCGCCGCCGCCCGAGCCTCAGCAGGCCGCAGAAGGGGCGCGCGGCGCAGCCTATTCAGGCGCCGGCCTTCAGCGAGCGTTACGCGTCCCAGGTGATTTCGTCTTCGTCGGCCTCTTCGAGCCGGGCGATCAGCAGCTCGATGCCGGTGTCGTCGGCCAGGATCTCGCTGGCCGATGCGAGCTCGCCGCCGAAGACCCCTCGCAGGACCGGATCGAAGAACAGCATGGCGTTTGCGCCGAGCGCGCGGTACGGCCGGCTGGCTTCGAGGAAGTGGACGGCCGGACCGGCCATGCCGAGCAGCTCGATCTCGCGTGCGACCTGCTCGACGAGCTCGTCGCGCTGCTCTTCCGACGGTCCGAGCGATCCGTTCACGACACGCTCCCTCCGCGGGCGTGAGCCACGGTGATCGCCGGCACGTCCGCGAGCGCCTCGGCGAAGGCCGCGTAGGCCACCGCCCCGCGGAGCGCGAAGATGACGTGGACGATCGAGGGGCTCGAGGGCAACTCGTCGCGGACGGTCGCCACCGTGATCCGGGCGCCCTCCTCGATCGGGAACCCGCCGACGCCCGACCCGAGTGCCGGGAAGGCGATGCTGGTGACACCCAGCTCGCGAGCCCTGGCCATCGCGCTGCGCACGGCCGCTTCGATCGTGGCACCGCTCGTCCGCCGGTCGCGATCGAGCGAGACGGCGTGGATGACGAACCGCGCGGCCAGGGTCCCGGCCGGCGTCACCACCGCGCCGCCAAGAGGAACGGGCGCCTGCCGAACGGCCGCGAACTCGATCGCGTCGCCGCCCGCGCGCTTGAGCGCCCCACCGACGCCCGTCGCCATCCACAGCGTGGTGTTGGCCGCATTGACGATGGCGTCGACCTCGAGGTCGCAGATGTCGCCGTTCCAGAGCTCGATTTGCGCCACTAGCCACTCCGCTCCGTGAGCGTCCGCAGACCGACCGGTCCGGCCGAGGCATGGTACACCCGAGGTAGGCGCCGAGCCATCCCGGTGACGACCTCCCAGCTGTTCGTGGTGCGTTCCTGCGCCAGCTCCGAGGCCGTGATCCGCTCATCGCCGCAGGCGCCGAGCAGGACGAACTCGTCGGCCACGGTGACGGGCGGCTCGGGCACGTCGGTGACGTCCGCCATCACCGCGTCCATCGCCACGTTGCCGACCAGGGGCACCCTCCGGCCGCGGACGATCGCCGCCGCCCGGTTGGACAGCCGCCTCGACCACCCGTCGCCGTAGCCGAGCGGCAGCGTCGCGATCCGGCTGGGCCGCGAGGTCCGGAAGGTAGGCCCGTAGCTGATTCCCCAGCCCGCCGGCAGCTCGGCGACCCGGACGGGTCGGGCGACCAGCGACATCACCGGACGGAGGCTGTCCGAGATCGCGCTCGAGATCCCCGCCTCGCGGAGCTCGTCGGGCTCGAGCCCGTAGACGGCCAGCCCGGGGCGCACGCCGTCGTAGGCCGCCGCCCCATCGACCAGGAGCGCCGCGCTGGCGGCAGCATGGCGCGGCGGCAGCTCGATCCCGGCGCTCACGATCGCATCCACGACCGCCTCGAACCGGCCAACCTGGACGCCCGTTCCCTCGGGGTCCTCGATCGCCTGCAGATGGGTCCACAAGCCACGCAGCCGGCAGCCAGGTGCTGCGGCGATCCGTCGTGCCGCCTCGACCACGGCGCCGTCTCCGAACCCGCCACGCCCCAGCCCCGTCTCTACCTCGAGCTCCACGTCGAGCGCCAGGCTCGGCGAGAGGCTCCGCGCGGCCGCCAGCAGCTCCTCGAGCAGGACCGGGTCGCTGGCGGTGACCGCGATCTGGTTGCGCGCCGCGTCCGCGGCCCACGCGGCGGGGACCGGGTAGAGCACCAGGATCGGCCGCTCGACACCGCCGGCTCGCAGCTCCATGGCCTCGTCCATCGCGGCGACGCAGAAGCCGTCGGCGCCGGCAGCCTCGAGCGCCCGGGCGACCGGCACGGCGCCGTGGCCGTAGGCGTCGGCCTTGACCACGGGCCGGAGTGGGACACCCGGTCCGGCGAGTCGGCCGAGCAGCCGCAGGTTCGCCGTCAGCGCGTCGAGGTCGATCTCGAGCCAGGCCGTTCGTGGAAGTGGCGGCAATCCCGCCGCGGCGAGGCGACCTTCGATCGGCGGGCGTGCCGCCACGGGCGCCGGCCGCGCGTCGGGGACGCTCAGCCTGGGCCGCCCTCGGGAGGCGCCGCGTCGGTCGACTCCTCGCGCGCGGCGAACCCGAGCCGCTTGCCGCTCGACTTGCGTTCCGCGAGGGCGGCCAGGCGCTTCCGGGCGATCGCCAGGCCATCGGGCAGGTCCGACGCCAGCAGGCCGGCGTCGCCGAGTCGCTCGCGCACGGACTCGCCAGACACCCCGTGCAGGTAGACACCAAGCCGAGCCGCCGCGAACGGCGTCAGGCCCTGTGCCAGGAGCGATCCGATCGCGCCCGCCAGGACGTCGCCGGTTCCGCCTGAGGCGAGCGCCGGGTTCTCGAACGGGGCGATGGCGACGGTGCCATCGGGATCGGCGATCACCGTTCGCGCCCCCTTGAGCACGACCACCGAGCGCCACGCGGCGGCCGCGTCGCGCGCGGCGGCCACGCGTGCCGCGTCATTCGCCGAGATGTCGCCGTCGTCCGCGTCGGCGTGGCCACTGCCCGCCCGCAGGCGGGCGAATTCGCCCGGGTGCGGCGTCAGGACCGCCGGTCGCCGATCGCCCTCCCACCAGCCGTCCATGGTGGCCAGCGATCGAAGCGCCTCGGCGTCGAGCACGATCGGGGCGGAGTCGGTCTCGCCCGAGGCACGGATGAGCAGGCGGACGAGCTCGGCCGTGGCGAGGCCCGGCCGGAGCCCGGGGCCAACTACGATCGCGTCGTGCTCGTGGTCCAGGATCTGGGCCAGGGCCGGCTCGGGGTCCACCTCTTCGACGTCGTCCTCCGGGAGGCCCATGGTCGTGGCCTCGACGACCTTGGCGGCGAACAGTGGCTGGAGCGATTCGGGGACCGCCAGCGTCACGAGCCCGGCACCCGCCCGGCCGGCCGCGCGGCAGACCAGCAGGGCTGCCCCCGCGTAATCGAGCGAGCCGGCGATCACCAGGACCTTGCCGAACGTGCCCTTGTGGCCACGCTTCGGCCGCTCGGGGAGCAGCGCCGCGACGCCGTCGTCGTCGAGCTTGACCGCGTCCTCGGGAAACGGATCCTCGCCTGATGCTCCCGGGCCACCGCCAGCCTCGTCGCGCCGGCCGAAGCCGAATCCCAGCGACCGCCGCTCAGTCACCGGATCCTCCATCCGACCGTGCGGTGGCGTCGGCGATTCGCATCCGCTCGAGCCGCGCCAGGATCCGTCGCTCTCGTTCGTCGAGCCGGGCCTCGATGTCGAGCGGGAAGAGGTAGCGGCCGCCGGCCGTCCGGATCCCGAAGGCGATGGCCACGGCGTAGTCCGACTCGTGGGTGATCGAGACCGCGATCCGGCCCATGCCGAGCTGGTCGGCACGGGCCGCGGCGCGGCCGTGCAGGCGAATGGCCGGCTGGCCGGTCGGCAGCCGCTCGACCTCGATGTCCCTCCAGCCGATGCCGCGCACGCCCAGCCCCAGGACCTTGGAGACCGCCTCCTTCGCCGCCCAGCGGCCGGCCATCGTCTCGGGACGATCGCGAACGTATCGGCGCTCGGCGTCGGTCAGCACCCGGCGCGAGAAGCGCGGGCCAAAGCGATCCAGCGCGGCGCGAATCCGGGCGACCTTGATGATGTCGATACCGAGTTCGTTCGTCCCCTCCGGGGCGAACCCCGGGGGCGCCATGAGCTCGTCAGCCCGGTCGGCTGCGGGCATTCGACGCTACTCGACCGTGACCGACTTGGCCAGGTTGCGCGGCTGATCGACGTCCGTGCCGCGGGCCACCGCGACGTGATACGCGAAGAGCTGGAGCGGGATGATCGCCAGGACCGGGCTGAGCAGCTCGTGCGTAGCCGGCACCCAGCAGACGTCGTCGGCATAGTGCTCGATGGCGTCGTCGCCCTCCGTGGCAACGGCGATGACCCGGGCGTCGCGGGCCCGGCCCTCCATCACGTTGCTGATCAGCTTGTCGTAGACGGCCGAACGGGTTGCGACCGCGACCAGCGGGCACTCCGCGTCGAGCAGCGAGATCGGTCCATGCTTGAGCTCGCCCGCCGCGTAGCCCTCGGCGTGGACGTAGCTGACCTCCTTGAGCTTGAGCGCGCCTTCCAGGGCGGCTGGATACGAGGCGCCGCGACCGACGAACATGAAGCCACGGGAGTTGACGTAGCGGCGCGCCAGGTCGGCCGATCCGGCCGCATGCTCGAGCGCTCGGGCGGCCGCGGCCGGGAGGGCGCGCAGGGCGACGCCGAGTGCCAGCTCCTCGGCGTCGGGCAGCGTGCCACGCGCCTTGGCGATCGCGGCGGCCAGGATCACCAGTGTCGTGACCTGGGTGACAAACGTCTTGGAGGCCGCCACTGCGATCTCGGGTCCGGCCTGCAGGAACAGCACCGCGTCGGCCTCGCGGGTGATCGCCGAGCCGACCGTGTTGGTCACGGCGATGACCGGACAGCCCCGTTCGCGAGCCAGTCGAGTGGGTGCGATCGTGTCGGCGGTCTCGCCCGACTGCGTGACCGAGATCACCAGCGTCCGCTCGTCGAGCGGCGGCGGGCTGTAGCGGAACTCGGAGCCAACGGTGGCCCGCGCGGGTAGCCCGGTCCACGACTGGATGGCGTTGGCCGCGACCAGCGACGCGTAATGCGCGCTGCCGCAGGCGATCAGCTCCACCCGGGTGATCGAACGGAGCATCGCCTCCAGCCCCGCGAGCTCTTCGACCTGGATCCGACCGTGGCGGGTGACCCGCCCGGCGATCGACTGGCTCAAGGCTTCGGGCTGCTCGTGGATCTCCTTGAGCATGAAGTGCTCGTAGCCGCCCTTCTCGGCCGCCTCGGGCGACCAGTCGATGGTGCTGACCGCCCGCTCCCGGGTCGCGCCATGGACGTCCGTGATGGTGACGCCCGACGGACGGATATCGGCCACATCGCCTTCCTCGAGGAAGACCACCTGGTCGGTGTGGGCGAGGATCGCCGCGACGTCGGAGGCGAGGAAGCTCTCGCCGTCCGCCAGGCCGACCACGAGCGGGACGTCCTTGCGTGCGCCGACCAGACGGTCGCCCTCGCCGCGGTGCATCACGACGATGGCGTAGGCCCCCTCCAGCCGGCGCAGGGCGTCGCGGACGGCGTCGGCCAGGTCGCCGTGGTAGGCCTCCTCGACGAGGTGGGCGATGGCCTCGGTGTCCGTCTCCGAGGTCAATGTGTGACCGCGCGCCTCCAGCCCGTCGCGGAGCTCCCGGAAGTTCTCGATGATGCCGTTGTGAATGACCGTGATCTCGCCGGTGCAATCCTGGTGAGGATGGGCATTGAGGTCGTTCGGCCGGCCATGGGTCGCCCAACGGGTGTGCGCCAGGCCGATGGCGGCATGCGGGGTCCGATCGGCGATCGCGGTCTGGAGGTTGACCAGCTTCCCGGCGCGCTTCTCGACGAAGAGGTCGCCGGAGTCGTCGACCAGGGCGATCCCGGCCGAGTCGTAGCCGCGGTACTCGAGGCGCTTGAGGCCTTCCATGAGGATCGGGCCCGCTTCACGCGGACCGGTGTAGCCGACGATGCCGCACATCCGGGTCAGGCCCTCCGCTCATGCCCGCCGGTTTCGCCCGGCGGGGCGTGATGACGCCACTGGATGGGCACCGGCGTCAGTTTAGACGCTCTCCGGCCAGGGCAGCCAGACGGTCGGCCAATTCCGTGACCAGGGCCTCGTCCGGTCCTTCGACCATGACCCGCAGCGCGGGCTCCGTGCCGGACGGCCGGACGAGCACCCGACCGCTCCGGCCGAGGCGAAACGCCGCGTCGGCGATCGCCCGCTGGAGCGTCGGATCGCCTTCCCATTGGTCCTTGTGACGGGCCTTCACCGCCCGCTGTTGCTGCGGCAGCATCGGGATGGCGGCAGCCAGCTCGGCCAGGCTGGCGCCTCGACGGCCCATGACCCGCAGGACTTCGAGCGCGGTCACGATGCCGTCGCCGGACGTGGTGTGCTCGAGCACGATGACGTGGCCGCTCTTCTCCCCGCCCAGGCCGGCCCCGCTGACCTGCATCCCCTCGAGGATGTACTTGTCACCGACCGGCGTCCGGACGATCTGCCCACCGGCCGCCTCGACCGCCGCCTGGAGCCCGCCGTTCGAGAGGACGGATACGACCAGCGCGCCACCCGGAAGCTGCCCACGCTCCAATCGGTCGAGCGCGAGGATGCCAAGGACCTGGTCGCCGTCGACGACCTGACCCGCGGCGTCCACCGCAATGAGCCGATCGGCATCCCCGTCGAGGGCGAAGCCGACGTCGGCACCGGCGGCCACGACCGCCTCAGCCAGCGATGCCGGAGCGGTGGCCCCGGCGTGGACGTTGATGTTGATCCCGTCGGGCTCGGCATGGATGACGCTGACGGTCGCGCCGGTTGCGGCCAGGATCTCGGGCCCGACGAAGCAGCCGGAGCCGTTGGCCCCGTCCAGGACGAGACGCAACCCGGTCGCCGAGACGCTCGCCGCGAGGCCCAGCCGATGGCGACGGTAGTCGTCCAGGCGAGCTCGCGCATCGATCGTCCGGCCGATCTCGGCGTTGCCCGGCCCCGCGAGCTCCTCGCTCCGCCAGATCAGCTGCTCGAGCTCGTCCTCGACCGCGTCATCGAGCTTGAGGCCGTGGCTGTCGAGCACCTTCAGGCCGTTGTCGTCGGCCGGATTGTGCGACGCCGAGACCATGATCCCGGCGATGAACTCGCCCGCGCCTGCGAGGTACGCGAGTGCGGGCGTCGGGACCACGCCCACGATGTGGACATCGGACCCGAGGCTCGTGGCGCCCGCGGCGATGGCCGACACGAACATGTCACCCGACCGGCGGGTGTCCTGTCCCACGACGATCGAGCCGCCCGCTCCGACCAGACGGTGGGCGACCGCCCGTCCCAGCGCATAGGCCGTGGTCGGCTTCAGGTCGACGTTGGCGACACCGCGGATCCCGTCGGTACCGAACAGGCGGGCCATCGGCGGCTCAGCCGCCGGCCGCGGACGGGGACGGACCGATCGACGGCGACGGCGTGGCGGTCGCGCTGATCGTGACGCTGACGGTCGCCGGGCTGGCCGCGACGAGCGTCGGGCCCGTCGGCAGGTCGATGCTGACCGGCACGTCGAAGGTTCCCGGCCCGAGGCCCGTTACGTCCAAATCGACCAGGAGGGCTGACCCGACCAGCCGGTCGAGGTCCGCGGTCGACCCGCCGATCGTCACGATGACCCGGTCGGTCGTGAAGTCATAGGCCAGGTCGCGCCGCGTGCCGACGAGGCGAAGCCCCGCACTGTACGTGCGCGTCTCGGTGACCTGGCGGAGCTTGATCGAGACCCGGATCGAGTCATTGCCGACCGCCACGATGCCCGTCGGCAGGGCCAGGGACGCCTGGACGGTCGTGTTCGCGGACACCCCGGTCATCGGGATCGGGCTCGTCTCGACGCTGACCAGCTGCGAGAGCTGGTCGGCGTCGCCCTCGATCAGGACGACCTGCGGGTCCACCGTCACGCCGGCAACCTCGAACCCGGCAGCCGGCACGCCGCTCAGCACGGCATCGACCGGCAACGTTCGAGTCTGGCGGTCGGAGAAGACCGGGATGGTGACCCTCGCCGTCGATGGCGTGACGTCGATGGTCCTGACCGCGTTGCCGACGCCGTCGACCGGCACCAGCTGGACGTCCTGGTCGACGTCGATCCCGGACGGCTGGATCTGCACGTCCGCGCGAACCGCCACGACCTGGCGCACGGTGGACTGCGGGCCCGAGACGATCACGTTGGGAGGATCGACGGCCGTGTCCCCGAGGTCGAGCCCGGGCGGCACGGTGCCTCGCTCGACCTGGACCGGGACGGTCTTCTGATCGATCGGGTCGAGCTGGACGCTCATGAACTGCGGCTCGTAGCCGAGCACGCGGATCCGCGCGTCCGGCGAGCTCACCTCGATCCGGACGCTCACGGCACCCGCCTCAGGATCGACGGACGAGAGATCCACGCTGGCCGCGAAGGAGCTGGTGGTGACGGGCACACCGGCGGGCGCGAAGTAGCGGATCACCGTGACCGGCGGCGGGACGGTGAGGAGGAAGGTGTCGGCTGGCTGGCCCTGTGGGACCACGGGAATGTCACCATTGAACGTCTGCGTACTCTCCGACAGCACCAGGCCGCCGTACATCAGCGTGGCCAGGCCGAGCGCCGCGAGCTTCAGCGGCCAGTTGTGGACGACGCGCGCGAGGATGCGCCTCACGGCGAGACTCGAGCGGCCGACGATCGGCTCGCGTCGTCCTCATCGGCGGACGCGGTCGGCGGCGGCGGCGCACCGGCACCACCCACACCGGCCGAGGCAGAGGATGAGGGTGCGCTCGGACCGCCGGGCGACCCGGGTCGTCGCGGGATCGAGCCGGCCAACCGACCGCGGCCCACGAACCGGCTCACGTCGGCCAGGCGTCGAGAGCCGATGGCGGCGGCAGCGCGGCCCTCACTGGCGGCTCGCCAGCCGAGCGTGCCGCGGCGTCCGGCGGCCGGGTCGAGCAGCCCCTGGATCGCCCGGCTGAGGCCGACCTCGGTGAGATTGCGGACGATCCGGGCACGTTCCACCAGGCTGATCTGGCCATTCTCTTCGGAGACCACGATCACGACCGCATCCGTCTGCTCGGTGATCCCGAGGGCCGCCCGGTGGCGCGTCCCGAATCGTTCCGAATAGATCGAGGTCTCCGCCAGCGGCAGGAGCGCACCGGCCGCCACGATCCGGTCCTCGCGAATGATCACGGCCCCGTCGTGGAGCGCCGAGCGCGGCATGAAGATCGTGCTGAGCAGATCGGCCGAGACGTCGGCATGGATCATCACGCCCGTCTCGGCGACCTCTTCGAGGCCGGTCTCACGCTCGAGCACGATCAGCGCACCGTGACCCTCGGCCGACAGCTCGGCCGCGGCACGTGCGACCTGGGTCCCGACCAGCTCGGCGGTACGGGATTGGGCCGGTGAGAGGAGCCAGCCGAACGAGCCGACCCGGCCGATCCGCTCGAGGGCGCGCCGGAGCTCCGGCTGGAAGATCACCACCAGGGCGAACAGGCCGACGACGGCCCCGTCCTGCAGGATCTGGGTCAACAGGCGCAGCTCGAACGCGACGGCCAGGCCGTACACCACGAACAGCACGCTGACGCCGATGACCAGCCGGACGGCACGGGTCCCGCGGATCAGGCTGAACAGCCAGTAGATCAGGAGCGCCGTGATGCCGATGTCGACGATCGACGAGAGGCTGACCCCTTCGAGGATCGATCCAAGGAGCTGCGGCATCGTCAGCCGAGTGTAGCATCGCCCCTTGCCCGCTCGGGCGGGCTCGACTGGCAACGCTGATCAGTCTGCGTGCCTTCCACGCAACACCCACTGCGACTCGGACGTTGGGCGGGGCCAACCACGCAGGGGAAAGCCGCGAACCACCGGAGTCCGGCACGTGGATGGCCGGGCGCGATGGCTGATCAGGCGCAGAGGGCGGTCAGACGCGGCTCGTCGGCAAACCGGGCGGCGACCAGGGCGCAGAGCCTGGCGTGAGCGGCGCTGTCGCCGGTCAGCTCGAGCAGGCGGCCGAGCAGCAACAGCTTGTCGGTTGACAGCGTTCGCCAACCACGATCGAGGTAAAGCTCGGCCAGGGCGAGGTGGATCTCCGGGTCCGCCGGCGCAATCGCCAACGCCTCGTAGCAGGCGTCGATGGCCGCATGCAGCTGCCCGAGCGAGCGGTGACCGCTGACCGCCAGGACCACGGCGCGCCGCGCCTGGTCGAGGTCGCCGTCGTCGATGGCCGCTTCGACCGCCATCGTCAACGCGCCGGGGTCCGGTGGTGGTGGCGGCGGCTCGGCCGGCCCGACGTCGTCCGCCGGCTTGCCGGCGCCCGCCTCCGCGTCGGCGGCCACGGCCGGCCCGGGCGCCACCATCGGATCCACCTCGAGGACGCTCATCGCCCGAGCGAGTGCCTCGGCTGCGGCCGGGTCGCCGGATGCTTCGCGAAGTCGTGCCACGAGCGCCACGAACCCCTTGCGGCGGCCACGCGATTCGGCCAGCTCCAGCGCACGCCGGGCAGTGTCACAGGCGTCCGCCAGCCGGCCCTGGCCCTCCAGGACCGCGGCCAGCCGGTCGAGCGTCGCGGCGGCCTCGGCGCGACGGCCGGTCTGCGCCTGCACGTCGGCGCGCCCGCGCAGGGCGGCGTCGTCGCTCGGCGCTCGCGCCAGCGCCGCCGCATAGGCTGCCAGGGCGTCGTCCGGGCGACCCAGGCGAGCCAACACGTCGCCCAGCACCACGTACGGAAGCGCGCGGTCGGGCGCCATCCGTGACGCCTCGCGATACGCCGTGAGGGCGGTCTCGAGCCGGCCACGCAGGGCGGCCAGGTGGCCACGCCGGAGCGCGTCCTTGTAGCCCTCGTAGAGCGTCCCGCTCATGCCGGCTCCCCGCCCGCGAGCAGTTCCACCAGCAGGCCTTTCTGCACGTGCAGCCGATTCTCCGACTGCTCCCAGATGAGGCTGCGCGGACCGTCCATGACCGCCGACGTGATCTCTTCGCCGCGGTGGGCCGGCAGGCAGTGCATGGCGACCACGTCGGGACCGGCGGCATCGAGCAGGGCGTCGTCGACCCGGAACGCGGCGAAGGCGTCGCGACGCTCCTCGGTCTCGGCTTCCTGCCCCATCGACGTCCAGGCATCGGTGTAGACGACCGAAGCGCCCCGCACCGCCTCGTACGGGTCGTGGCCGAACGACAGCCGTGCGCCCGACGTGGCCGCCAGCTGGCGGGCGCGGGCCACGATCCGGTCGTTCGGGGCATAGCCGGGCGGATGCGCCAGGCGCACCTCCATCCCGAACGCCGCGCCGAGCAGGGCCAGCGAGTGGTAGACGTTGTTGCCGTCGCCGACGAAGGCCAGCACGAGGCCATCGAGACGGCCGAACCGCTCCTGGACCGTGAACAGGTCGGCCAGGGCCTGGCAGGGGTGCTCGCGCAGGGTCAGGCCGTTGATGACCGGGATGTCCGCCTGCGCGGCGAGCTCGAGGGCCACCTCGTGGGGGCCGGTCCGAACCATGATCGCGTCCACGACCCGTTCGAGGTTGCGTGCCACGTCACGGACGCTCTCGCGGGCGCCGAGCACCGCGTCGTTGGTCAGGTAGATCGCGTGACCGCCAAGCTGCGACATCCCGGCCTCGAACGTCACCCGGGTCCGCAG
The DNA here is from genome assembly GCA_041491485.1 of Candidatus Limnocylindria bacterium. Lineage (GTDB taxonomy): Bacteria > Chloroflexota > Limnocylindria > Limnocylindrales > CSP1-4 > SPCO01. The sequence continues at coordinate 4,120 of JBGPVC010000017.1, read as the reverse complement.
GCTCGGCTTCTGGAAGAGCATGGCCAGGGTTCGACCCGGCAGGGGTGGCACCGCGTGGCGGCGGTGTGTCCGGAACTCCGCCTTGAGCGTCGTGGCCGTCGCATAGACCCGGCGCACCTCGGCCGCAGACAGGTCCGCGACGCTCAGCAGATCCCGCCCGACCAGCGAGGACGTCGACGCGCTCATCGCGCAACTCTACAGTCGCCCGGACCGAAGACGCGAACTGCCCCTGGCCTCCGCTCTCCGAACGGCCTCGTGGGCGCCCCGCCGAAGCGCCTCGCGGCCGCCGAGATCAGCGCTTGGTGTACTGCGGCGCCTTCCGGGCACGCTTCAAGCCGTACTTCTTGCGTTCCTTCATCCGCGGATCGCGAGTCAGGAGCCCGGCCTGCCGAAGCGGCAGCCGATGACCCTCGGGGTCGATCTCGAGCAGCGCGCGGGCGATGCCGTGGCGGATCGCGCCGGCCTGGCCGGTCACGCCTCCGCCCTCGACCTTGATCATCACGTTGAAGCGGCCCTCGGTCCCGGTCACCCGGAATGGCAGACGGACCTCACCTTCGTTGATGGCGTTGCCGAAATGCTCCTCGAGCGACTTGCCGTTGACCACGATCTCGCCTTCGCCCGGCAGCAGCCGGACGCGCGCGATGGCCGTCTTGCGCCGGCCGGTCCCAGAGTAGAACGCAGGAATCGTCATGCTTGGTGAGCTCCTCGTCAGACGAGCGGCTCAGGCCGCTGGGCCTGATGCGGATGATCCGACCCGGCGTAGATCTTCAGCTTGCGCAGCTGCTGAGTGCCGAGTCGGTTGTGCGGCAGCATGCCCTTCACGGCTCGCCGGATCACCTCTTCGGGCCGCCGCGCGAGGAGATGGCCGAGGGTCTCCTGCTTGAAGCCCTGGGGAAAGCCACTGTGGCGGCTGTAGAGCTTGCTCTCGAGCTTGTCGCTGGTCACGGCGATCTTGGCCGCGTTGAGCACAACCACGTGGTCGCCGGAATCCAGGTTCGGCTGGTAGGTGGGCTTGTGCTTGCCCTCGAGGACGTGCGCGATACGCGAAGCGAGGCGGCCGAGCGTCTCGTCCGTCGCGTCCACGACGTACCAGCGTCGCTCGATCTCGCTCTCCCGGACCGAATAGGTCTTCGCGTTCATCGTTCCTCGTGTTCTCCGTTCCATTCGCCCAGCCGCCGCCCGAGAGCGACGCGCCTGAGGCAGAGCCCCTTGGCCGGAGCCGCTGCCCCGGCGAGAGCCGGTCCCGAACCGGCAAGTGCCGCTCGGACCGCTGTCTCATCCGTCTTGCCGAGACCGACCTCCAGGAGGACGGCCACCATCCTGCGGACCATGCCGCGCAGGAAGGAATCGGCCCGGACGTCAATCGTCACGAACCGGCCCTCCCGCCTGACCCGGACCATGTCCACGGTCCGGACCGGCGATCGGTCCGTTGCCCCAAAGGCGCTGAAGTCGCGCCGGCCGATGAAGGCCGACCCGGCCCGCGCCATCGCGGCGGTGTCGAGCGGGGCCCGCACCCCGAGCGCGTAGCGCTCGCGAAGCGGACTTCGCGGCCCGTTCCAGACGGTGTAGCGGTATTCCCGATACCGCACCGCAAAGCGTGGATGGAACCCGGCCGGCGCCCGTCGCACGTTCCCCACCGAGAGATCTGGCGGGAGGAGCGCATCCAGCGCCCGACCCAGTTCCGTCTCGGTGAGCCGCCCGCCGTAGGTGAAACCGATCACCTGCGACCGGGCATGCACGCCGGCGTCCGTTCGGCCGGCCCCGTCGACCCGCTGCTCCGCCCCGTCGCCGAGGCGGGCCAGCGCGGCCTCCAGGACTCCCTGGACCGTCCGATGTCCAGGATTGACCTGGAAACCGTCGAAGTCCGTTCCGTCGTATTCGACCCGGGCGCGGTACCGGCGCGAAAGCCGATCGACCACGGGGACGTCCTCTCGAACGCCTATCTGCCGCTACGCCGGGACATCCGTGCGTTGGCGCGTCCGCTCGTTCGCTCACGCACTCCAAAGTGCGCTCGCTCTCGTGCTCCGCGCCGCCTTCGGCTGCCCTCGGCGGAGCGGCAGATTCTCATTCAGACCAGCTCGATCTGGACGATCTCGGCCGCGTCACCGCGGCGTTGACCGAGACGGACGATCCGGGTGAACCCGGAGGTCCGGTCTGCGTACTTGGGCGCGATCTCGTCGAAGAGCTTGGCAACGACGAGCGGCTCGTTGGGGAACTGCGCGACGACCGATCGGCGGGCGGACACGTCGCCGCGCTTGGCCAGGCTGATGACCTTCTCGACGCGGCCGCTGATCTCCTTGGCCTTCGCCTCGGTCGTCTTGACCCGCTCGTAGCGGATGACCGACACCGTCAGGTTCTTGAACAGGCTGAGGCGGGGTCCCTGCTTGCGGCTGAGCTTGCGGCCGCCGATTCGATGCGCCATCGAACTAGCTCTCCGCCTCGTCGTCGTCGAAGGCCGCGTCGCCGTCGCCGTCGTCGAGGCCGTCGCTCTCGGTCTCCGGGATGATGAAGCCGCGCATGCGCAGGCGCTCCTTCATCTCGTCCAGCGACTTCTTGCCGAAGTTGCGCATCCGGAGCAGGTCGTCGTCCTTGAGCTGCAGGAGCTGGCCGACCTTCACGATGTTGTTGCGCTTGAGCGAGTTGTAGGCGCGCATCGGGAGGTCGAGCTCTTCAATGGGCATGTCGAGCATGTTCGACGGGAGGGCTGCGGTGCCCGTGGCCGGGACCGACGGAATGGCCGCCATGCCGACCGTCACGAACGGCCGGAACTGGTTGACCAGGATCTCGGCTGAGCGGCTGAGCGCCTCCTCGGGCGTGATGGTCCCGTCGGTCTCGATCTCGATCGTCAGCTTGTCGTAGTTGGTCATCTGACCGACGCGCATGCTCTCGACCGAGTAGTTGATCTTGCGGACGGGCGTGAAGATCGCGTCGACCGCGATCACGCCGATCGGCAGCGCCTCGGCTCGCTCGGCACCGAGATAGCCGACGCCGCGCTCCACCGTGAGGTCCATCTCGATCGTCACGTCGTCGGTGTCGAGGGTCATCAGCACGAGGTCGGGATTGATGATCTCGACGTCGGCCGACTCGGCGATGTCGGAGGCGGTCACCGCCCCGGCTCCGCTCTTGATCAGGCGGAGCTGGACGGGGTGGGCCGCATAGCTCTTGAGGCGAAGCTTCTTGACGTTCAGGACGATCTGGGTGACGTCCTCCTTGACGCCGGGGATCGTCGAGAACTCCTGGTAGACGTCACGGATCTGGATGCTCGTGACCGCGGCTCCCTCGAGCGACGACAGGAGGACACGCCGCAGGGCGTTGCCGAGAGTGACGCCGTAGCCAGCCTGGAGGGGTCCGGCCTCGTACTTGGCGTACGTGCCAGCCTCCTCGACGGGCTCGATCTGCGGAGTCTCGAGTTCGATCATGTGGGCGGGTTACCTCGAGTAGTACTCGACCACAAGCTGCTCGTTGAGGTCGAGCGGCATCTGGTCGCGGGTTGGCGGTGCGACGATCGCGCCGGCGAGGCTGGCGGCGTCAACCGACAGCCATTCGGGCGCCTGGTGGGAGCGGAGCGTCTCCTTGGCGATCTTGAACGGCTCGCGAGCTCGATGCGTTTCGCGGACCTCAACGCGATCGCCCGGCTTGAGCTGATAGGAGGCCACGTTGGTCGGCCGGCCGTTCACGCTGAGGTGGCCGTGGGCGACGAAATGGCGGGCCTGAGCACGCGACGTGGCGATCCCCATCCGGTAGACCACATTGTCGAGGCGCAGCTCGAGCGAGCGGAGCAGGTTCTCGCCGGTCACGCCGGGGCGGCTCGACGCGTCCACGAAGTAGTTGTGGAACTGGCGCTCGAGCACGCCATAGGTGCGGCGGACCTTCTGCTTCTCACGCAGCTGCAACCCGAAGTCGCCGACCTTGCGGCGCCGGACCCCGTGCTGGCCGGGTGGCGTGGGGCGGCGCTCGAAGGCGCACTTCTTGGTATAGCAGCGCGTCCCCTTGAGGAAGAGCTTGGCGCCTTCCCGGCGGCAGAGACGGCAGACGGATTCGGTGTATCGGGCCATGGGTCCTCGGGGCTCTAGACGCGACGCCGCTTGGGCGGGCGGCAGCCGTTATGCGGAATGGGGGT
>JBGPVC010000016.1:0-33364 GCA_041491485.1 Candidatus Limnocylindria bacterium | reverse complement strand
GCCGCACGCTGGGGCGTCCTCGATGGCGTCACCACCAACCCGACCCTGTACGCCAAGGTCGGCGGGTCGTACGACGAGATCCTCCAGCAGGTCTGCAAGATCACGCCGGGCCCGGTGTCGGCGGAATGCATCAGCGACGACGTCGACGGGATGCTCGAGGAGGGCCGCCACTACGCCAAGCTTGCCCCGAACATCGTGGTCAAGGTCGCCATGAGCGAGAACGGTCTCGAGGCGATCAGCCGCTTTGCCGACGAGGGCATCAAGACGAACTGCACGCTGATCTTCACGGCCAACCAGGGATTGCTCGCCGCAAAGGCCGGGGCGAGCCTGATCAGCCCGTTCGTCGGGCGCCTCGACGACATCAACCAGGACGGCATGATCGTCATCCGAGAGCTGGCCGAGATGTTCGCGATCCACGAGATCGAGGCCGAGGTGCTGGCGGCGTCGGTCCGAAATCCGTTGCACGTGACCCAGGCCGCGCTGGCCGGTGCCCACATCGCGACGGTGCCGTTCAAGGTGCTCCAGCAGATGGTCCACCACCCGCTGACCGACAAGGGGATCATCCAGTTCAAGGCGGACTGGCAGAAGGCCCACGAGTCGGCGGCCGCCAAGGCCTGACGGCCGGCGGCATCCGCCACTCGGACCTGGCGATCCTGGCGGCAACGCCGCCAGCGTTTCAGTACCCGACGGACGCCAGGTACGCGCCTCGCGGCTCCTGGTAGATCCCGATCGCCATCAGGTTCATCACGAAGAAGACCCGGAGGCCGTGCGCGAGGCACCACCGGAAGAGCTCGGGGTTGTCGAGCGGGACCACGATCCCCGGCTGCGCGAGGTGCGGAGCCGCACCGATCAGAGCGTAGAGGTCGTCGTTCGTCTCGGCGACCGAATGGTTGAAGTAGCTGATCCCCGTGGAGTAGGCGGTGATCCTTCCGAGCCGTTCGACGACCCTCGCCTTGCCCTTGGCGATCGCGGGGCTCACCTCGCCGGCCCGGGCGTGGCCATGGACCCGAACGCACAGGGCGTTGCAGGCCGACTCGTCGTCGGCGGTGGCCGGACGGACCGCATAGCCGGGAAGCGCGAGCCGCAACGGCTCCCCATACATGGCGGCGAACGTCTCGCGAACGTCGAACCCGAGCTTGCTGTAGAGGCTCAGGGATCGGTTGTGATAGCTGATCTGCACCAGCCGAACACCCGGAACGTGCCGCTCGGCGGCGCGTTCGAGCATCGCCCCCATCAGGGCGCGACCGACCTTGCCGTCCTGCGCCGCGGGGTCGACGCTGACCGGCCCGATCGCGGCGATCGTCGACCGCTCGTCGAGGAACGTGCTGCCCACGATTCGGCCGTCACGTTCGGCGACCACCCCGTGGAAGCCGGGATTGGTGATGAGGCCCCGGATGCAAGCGGTGGCGACGCCGACGGTCGGGAAGTCCGGCGGGAAGCCGTGCTCCCCTGCGAGCATGGCGAACGCCTCGTAGAGGATCCGCCCGCACTCGGGGATGTCGGCGGGACGTGCCTCGCGAAGCGTCACCGGCACGCTCGGCGCCGGACCCGAACTCGCGAGCGAGTCCAGTCGCGCCCCTGGCACCTCGACGACGGTCATGACCGCACCGCCTCTCCGGACCCGTGTCCGTTGACCTGCTCCATCAGGGCGAGCATCTGCCTGGCTGAGTAGGCGGGTTCCTCGTCGCGCGTCAGCTGGGCGAGGACGTCGATCGGGAGATGGTTGAGGATCGCGTTGTTCGAGTTGAAGAGCAGGTGTTCGTCGACGGCGAGACCGAAGTCCGAGCCCTCCTTCACGGCGTGGTACAGGTTTCGCGGCCGGACCGAGTCGCCGACGTTGAGCACGCGCACGCCGGCCGCTCGCAACTGACCGAGCAGCTCGGTCGACGGCCGCGTATGGCAGGTCACCACGTCGTCCACTTCGATGGTCGTTCGAGTGAAGTCCTTGTCCTGCAGGACGACTTCGCCCGGGCGGATCTCGTGGACCGTCGTGTTCGTGAGAATGGTCACCGGGTACTTGTACGGCCGGTCGTGGAGCACCTCGGCGTCTGTCTGCGCGAAGCGCTTGCGCTGGACATACATGTGGATGACCTCGAGCTCGGACCCGAACTCGCGGTTCTCGGTCACGATCGTGACCTGCCTGCCGATGCTGGCCAGGAAGGCTGCCGTGTCGGCCGCCGGGTAGCCGTCGCCCCACAGCAGGACCCTGGCACCCAGCTTCCGCATGCGCCGTCCACCCGGATGGCATTCGCAGGCGACCTTGGGACAAGCCATCGATTCCTCGAACGGGACGACGCGGCTGGCGTCGCCCACGACCTCCGGCACGTACGACGCCGCGCCGGTGGCGTTGAGGACGAGGTCGAAGCCCTGGAGCTCCTCAACCGTCGGTGCGTGGTTCAGGCGGAGGTCGACGTGGAGGTCGAGGAGCTGGTCCCGGATCCAGTCCAGGTACCAACGCATCTTCTCCTTGCCCGGCACCAGGCAGACGTACTTCATGGCGCCGCCGAGCTCGCCGGCCTGCTCGAACAGCGTCACCTGGTGGCCGCGCTCGGTGGCGATGCGCGCCGCTTCCATGCCGGCCGGTCCGCCACCGACGACCGCGACCCGGACCGGCTTCGCGCTCCGCTTCATCTCGGCGTATGCCGGATTGCCGCAGGCGGCGTTGATCGAGCAGGCGATCTCCTTCTTGGCCATCAGCGATTCCTGCCAGCAGCCGCCCAGGCAGGAGATGCAGCGACGGATCTGCTTGACGCGGCCGAACTGGGCCTTGACCGGCCAGTACGGATCGGCCAGCAGCTGCCGGGCGAGGCCGACCAGGTCCGTCTTCCCTTCGGCGAGGATCTGCTCGCAGTAGTCGGGGTCGCGAAGTGAATGGCTCGTGATCACCGGGATCCGGACGACCTGCTTGACCGCCTCGGCGGCGTACGTCGCCCAACCCTGCGGGTACTGCATCGGATCGAACCCGGCGCCCGGGCTCTCCTGCATGCCCATCGACAAGTCCACGGCGGCACATCCCGCCCGCTCGAGGCTCTTCGCGATCTCGATCCCTTCGTCGAGGCCGCCGCGACCGCCCTCGCACCACTCGTCGAACGAGTAGCGGACGAGGAGCGGGAAGCCCTTCCCGCATTTCTTCTGGATCGAGTCGACGACGGCGAGCGGGAAGCGCATCCGGTTCTCGAGGCTGCCGCCGAACCGATCGGTGCGCATGTTGAGGAACGGGCTCATGAATTCCGACAGCAGGTAGCCGTGGGCGGCGTGGAGCTCGACCGCGTCAAAGCCCGCCTGCTTGACCCGCCAGGCCGCCTCGCTGAAGAGGTCGACGAGCTCGAGGATCTCGCTGATCGAGGCCTCGCGGATCTCCTTGCCCTTCTCGTCGGCGTTCTCGTAGATGATCTCGTGGCCGGCCGACCACGGCAGCTTCAGGACGCGGTCGGTGGCGCCCAGGGTGTTGTAGCGGGGGATGGCGCACTGCCGGCCGGGGTGCTGGAGCTGGACGGCGCACTTCGCCCCGTAGCGATGCATGCTCTCGGCGAGGCGGGCGAGACCCGGGATGTAGTTGTCGCCGTCGGCCACGAGGCAGGTGACCGTCGGCCGGCCGGTCTTCATGTCCGGGGTGGTCGCCCCGACGATGATGAACCCGGTTCCGCCGCGCGCGATGTCCGCGTGATGGTGGATGTCGCGCTCGCTCACCTCGCCATCCGCATGCGACGAGCTGATATCCGTGGGCACGTGCACGATCCGGTTGGCCAGCTCGAGATTTCCCAGCTGGATCGCGCTGAACAGGTGTGGGTAGAGCGCCATGACCGAGTCTCCTGGCAGGCGGAACAGACTTCGATGCCTGACTCTCGCTCGACGGGTCCGGGCGCCGCAATGCCACTCCGGGCCGAGGTAGTGTCAGAAGCGGCTGCCCGTCCCTCCAGGACAGCCGTTTTAGGGTCATGTGGCCCTGTCGCCGGCGCCGCCGCTGCCCGAGAGTCCGGGAGTGGCCGTCTTCAACTGGGCGCAGGACCTGGACCCGGACTTCCCCCTCGCGGTGCTGGACTACCGGACCGAGGGCGACCGAGACCGGATGCACTGGCACGAATACCTCGAGATCGCGCTTTGCCTCGAAGGCATCGGGCGGTTCCATTTCGGGCGGCGGGTCCACCTCGTGGAACCCGGAGACATCTTCCTCGTCGACAATTCGCACCCGCACGTCGCCCTGCCCGACGCAGGCGGATCCCTGCGGCTGCTCCTCGTGCTCTTCCGTCCCGAGCTGGTCGCCGGTCCGGGCTGTCGCGCGTTCGATTCCGGCTACCTCGCCCCGTTCCGGTCGGCCGACGAGCACGCTATGCAGCGGATCCCGCGGGCGACGCCACTCGCCGCCGAGGTGCGCCCGATCCTCCGCGAGCTGGCGGACGTCTCGGCCCGGCACAACCCCGACGATCGGCACCTGCTCGACGCGATCCTCCGCCTGGCGCTCGGCGTGCTGGTGCGCAACCGTCCGACCGGTGAGGAAGATGCCGGCAGGACCGATGCCGCCAGGCGCGAGCAGATCCGGCCGGTGCTGTCGTACGTGGAGGAGCATTGCCGCGAGCGCGTCACCCTCGACGAGGTGGCCGAGGTCGTGCACCTGAGCCCGTCACGCGTGCGCCACGTGTTCCGCGATGTCAGCGGTGTGGGGTTCAAGGAATACGCGACCCGGGTCAGGCTCACGGAAGCCAAGCGGCTCCTCCTGGCCACGGACCTGAGCGTGGCCGAGGTGGCGCACAGCGTCGGCTACACCAACGTCCACCAGTTCTACACGGTCTTCCACCGCTACTGCTCGCTGCTTCCCGCCGAGTACCGGCGCTACTACACGCCCGCGGGGGCAACTGGGCTCGCTGGGCACGGAGCGCTCACGGCGGCACCCAGCGACGTGAGCGTACCGTCAGGTCCGACTCGTTGGCCTCGATTGCGGGAGGCCGTCGGGCAGTAACGCCGAACCCCAGCGGGCGAACGCGGACCGAGATGATCGCGATCGCGGCTCGATCGGCAGTCGCCGGCCGCCCCGACGGTCAGCGTCCCCTTGCGTACCCGAGCGCCGTGAACTTGTCCCAGAGCGAGGCGGCGTTCAGGTTCTGGATGTGATCCATCATGTAGCCCTGCCCGATGTCGACCGGGCCGAACTTGTCGTCGAAACGCACCCGCGAGATCGTCTCGTCGCGCGTCCAGCCCCTGGCAACCGCTTCGGCGACTGCCGCCTTCCACTCGAGCAGCACCTGCCGCTGCGTGTCCACGTACTTGATGGTCGTGACCGGCCCGTGCCCGGGGATCAGGTGGTCGACGTCGAGCTGGCGGATCCGCTCGAGCGCCTCCAGCCACTGGTCGACGTTCGAGGTCATCAGCCAGGTCTGGCACCCGTTGAAAATCGTGTCCCCGGTGAAGACGGCACGTTCCTCGGGGACGTGGACGGCGAGCTGACCCGGGGTATGCCCTGGCGTATGGATCAGGTTGAACGTGTGATCGCCAACCCGCAGCGTGAGGTTGCCGGTAAACACGATCGTCCCCTTGTTCGGGCTCGCGTAATAGGTGTCGCGATCGGGCACGATCGACGCCGCGTCCGGGTCGTCGGTCGGGACCGCTTCGAGCGCGTAGAGGTACGGATCCAGGTCCGGCGTGACGACCATGAAGTTGTCGTACAGGCCCTGGTGCTCAACGACGGGGGCACCCTTGAACCAGTAGTTGCCGAAGATGTGGTCGACGTGATGCTCGGTGTTGATCAGGTAGCGGATCGGGCCGTGTGACTCGGCCTCGGCGCGCATCGCGACGGCCCGCGTCGGGAGCTGCGGCGTGTCGATGACCACGACGCCGTCCGAGGTCGTGACGAAGCTCGGGTTGCAGCCGCGCAGCCTGGTCGTCGTGTAGATGTTCGGCGTGACCCGTTCGAGGTCGAGCACGGCGGTTGGCATCGAGGCCCTCTCCCTGGTGGCTATTGGGTGGCCGTGAGACCGCCGTCGATCCCCAGGATCTGGCCGGTCACGAACAACGACGCGTCGGAGACGAGGAAGATTGCGGCGCCGACGAGGTCGCGAGTCTCGCCGACGCGCCCGAGCGGGATTCGGCCGACGACGCCGGCCTTGAACGCCGGATCCGCGAGCAGCGACGCGACCTGCGGGGTGTCGACGAAGGTCGGCATGATGGCATTGACCCGGATCCCGTATTTCGCCCACTCGGTTGCCCACTGGCGGGTCAGCGAGCTGATGGCGCCCTTCGCCGCGACGTAGGCGGAGTAGCCCGCGTTGATCCCGAGGTTGGCGCGCACCGAGGAGATGTTGAGGACGCTGCCGCCATGCCCCGCCTCGATCATGGCCCGGGCCACCGATTGCGTGGCGAGCAGCGTGCTCCGGAGATTGAGCTCCATGATCCAGTCCCAGTCCGAGCGCGGGTAGGCCTCGGCTGGATGGAGCACCTTGCCAGCCCCACCACCGACCGCGTTCACGAGGATGTCGATCCGGCCAAAGTGCTTGAGCGTCTCGGCGACCATCCGATCGCAGTCGGCCTCGATCGTGACGTCGGCCGCCACGCTGAACCCCTCCGAACCGACCCCGTGGATGCGCTCCACCACGGCGTCACACATGCGGCAGGTCCGGTCGGCGACCGCCACGCGTGCCCCGGCACCGGCCAGGGCCTCGGCCATCGCCGATCCGATGGCGCCCGCGCCACCCGGCACGAGGGCCACCCTGCCTTCGAGGCTGAACGCGTCCAGCTGCCCCATGGTTCTCCCTTGCCGAGAAGGCGGCCTGGACGCCCGGCGCCCGTTCGTGGATCGTCCTGGAAAGAGGCCTGCCGCCGTGTTTGATCGATTATCGAGAATAACCGCGCTGCGACCCAGCGTCAACGCGGCCGGCCTCACGGTACCTTGTCCGCTATTCGGCCGCGAGCGCCCGCTTCATCATGGCCAGCGACGCGTCGGGTCCCTTGAACCCCACCAGGTACTCGAGGCGGATGGGCGCGAAGCACTCGTAGAACACGACGTCCTCGCTGCTCAGCTGGCGAAAGGCGTGGATCCAGTCCGAGGGGATGATCAGCAACGAACCGGGGCCGACCTCGGACTCCTCGTCGCCGACCTTCGCCCACAGGCGGCCCTGCTCCACGAGCATGAGCTGCTCGGCCGGATGGCTGTGATCGGGGATCACTACACCGCCCCGGTAGACGATCCGGGTCAGCATGGTCTTCTCGCCGGAGACCGCCTGGCGGAAGACGCCGGGCACGTATTCAACGGTCGGGAACTCATCCCACGTCGTGATCTGTCCCATCAGGGCCTCCTCGCGTCGAGTCCACGCAGGATCTTCTCCGGCGTGACCGGCAGTTCGTCGATCCGGACGCCGGTGGCGTGATAGATGGCATTGACGATGGCCGGGATCGGCGAGTTCGCGGTCATCTCGCCGATCCCCTTGACGCCATACGGACCGTTCGACGACGGAATCTCGAGCACGACGCACTCGATCTCCGGCAGCTCGAGCGTTCCGGGCATCAGGTACTCGCTGAAGTCCCTGGGGCTGTGGTCCGGCGACGGGTAGTAGGGCGCCGTGGTCTCGTACAGCGCGTGCGACATGCCCATCCAGGCGCCACCCGTGATCTGGCCCCGGACCAGCGCCGGATTCACCTGGCGGCCCACCTCGTAGGCGCTCCGGATGCTCAGGACCGCGACCTCGCCAGTCTCCGTGTCGACTTCGACCTCGGCCACCGTGCAGGCGTGCGCCTCCGTCGAATCCGGGTCCATGGCTCCGGTCTCGGGGTCCACCTCGCTCCTGGGCTTCATGAAGCTCCCGCGCCCGGCGATCGTCTTGCCGTACTTGAACTGGGCCAGCGACGCGATCTCCGCCACCTTCATCGAGCGGGCGGGGACGCCCGCGACCAGCAGGTTCCCGTGGCCGTCGAACTCGATCTCGTCGACGGCCGCCTCGAACTCCTCGGCAGCCACCTCGAGCAGCGCCGTGCGCGCCTCGATGGCGGCGGCGATGACCGCGTTGCCGACACGGTGCGTCGCCCGGCTGGCAAAGGTTCCCATGTCGTGTGGACCGGTGTCGGTGTCGGCGGTGTCGATGACCACCTCCTCGTAGGCGACGCCAAGCGTCTCCGCAGCGATCTGCGCGATGACCGTCTTCAGTCCCTGTCCCAGGTCCGTGGCGGACAGCGTGACCACGAACGACCCGCTGGTCGTGGCATGGATCAGCGCCTGTGACGGGTCACCGCCCAGGTTCATGCCGGTCGGATAGTTGACGGCAGCGATCCCGGCTCCGCGCAGCTTGGCCATCGCTAGCGACCTCCGTCGTGGCCGGCGTCGCGCGGCGCCGACGTCATCGCTCTGAGCTCGGCCGGCAGCTCGTGGCCCACGAGGGCGGCCGCGGCCTGCATCGTCTCGATCAGGGTCGCGTCCTCCGCGAGCTTCCGATGCGGCTTCATGTCGCCGTTGTGGTAGGCGTTGATGAACCGGATGGTCCACGGATCGACGCCCACGGTCTCGGCGATCTTGTCCATCTGGACCTCGAGGGCGAACGAGGCCATGGTCACGCCGAAGCCGCGCATCGCGCTGGTCGGCTGGCGGTTCGTGTACACGCAGTAGGCGTCGATCGAGACGTTCGGGATGGCGTACGGGCCCGCGGCGTTGGCCGCGTGCTTGGTCAGCGCATACGGGGTCTGGCGGCTGTACGCCCCGGAGTCCGCGTAGCTCGTCACCTTGCGGGCGATGATGTGGCCGTCTCGCGTCACGCCGTCCTTCAGGTAGATGCGCCAGGCGCTGCGGGTGGACGACACCTGCATCTCCTCGGAGCGGCTATAGACGAAGCGAACCGGACGGCCCGTCTTCATCGCCGCCAGGGTCGCGATCGGTTCGACGATGACGTCGACCTTGCCCCCGAACCCGCCGCCGAACGTCCCGCCGATGAAGTGGAGCCGATTGCCGGGCACCTGCAGGATGATCGCGGTGTTGTCGAGGCTGAAGTAGAGCGCCTGGGTGTTGGTGTAGACGGTGAAGCGGCCGGCTTCCGGCACGGCGATGCAGCCGGTCGTCTCCAGCGGGGCCTGCTCGATCGGGCTGGTGTTGTAGACCCCCTCGACGATGTGGTCGGCTCGGGCGAAGGCCGCGTCCACGTCGCCCAGGCGCACCCGCCGGCACGGGTGGCCCTCGTACATGAAGGTGTTGTTGCCCCAGTGCGTGACGATCGGCGCACCCGGCTCGAGGGCTTCCTCCACGTCGAAGACGGCGGGCAGCTCGTCGAGGTCGAGGCGGACCTTCGACACGGCTTCCAGCGCCGCCTCCTCGGTCTCGGCGACGATGGCCACGATCGCCTCGCCCTTGAACCGCACGCGCTCCTCGGCCAGGACGAACTCCTCCTCGGGCTCGACGCCGATGAGGGACAGGATCGTGTAGCGGTTGTGCGGGACGTCCGCGGCGGTCAGGGCGCGGACGAATCCCGGTACATGCTCCGCGTCTGACAGGTCGATTCCGTTGATCCGCGCGTGGTGAAGCGGGCTCCGGACCATCTTCAGGTGGAGGATGCCGGGGAAGGTGCGATCGGCGGTGTACCGTGTTCGGCCCGTGACGTGGCCGACCCCGTCGCTGCGCCTGACCGACTGGCCGACGACCTCGAGCCGGGCGCTCATCGAACGGGCTCCACGCGGTCGCCGGTCAATGTCCCGGCCGCCGCCTGGATGGCTTCGATGATCGGCTGGTAGCCGGTACATCGGCAGAGGTTGCCGGTCAGCGCCTGCGCGATGTCGTCGCGGTCGGGCGCCGGATGGTGGTCCAGCAGGGCCTTCGAGAGCATGACCATGCCCGGCGTGCAGTAGCCGCACTGGAAGGCATCGCCGTCGAGGAACGCCTGCTGGATGGGATGCAATCCCTCGGCTGGCGTGAGGCCCTCGAGGGTCGTGACTCGGCGACCGGCGACATCCTCGACCGGCAGCAGGCACGACAGCATCGGCTCGCCATCGACGAGCACCGTGCAGCTGCCGCAGCCGCCCTGCCGGCAGCCCTCCTTCGTGGCCGTCTGACCGAGCTGGTTGCGCAGGACCGACTGGAGCGTGGTCATTGGCTTGACCAGGACTTCGACCTCGCGGTCTCCGAGCTCGAAGGTGACGATCGTCGACGCCATCGCTAGCGGTCCTCCGGGGCGGCGCTCGCCGCCAGCTGCTGGAGCGCGCGGCCGACGAACAGGCCGACCATCCTGCGTCGATACCACTCGGTGGCGATCCCGTCGGTGAATGGCTCGCACTCCTGCATCGCGGCCTCGGCCGCCGCGGCGACGGCGTCTGCATCCAGACCGCTCCCGACGACGACTTGCTCGGCCCGGCGAGCTCGGATGGGATGCGGTCCGACGGCGCCGAGGGCGATCCGGGCGTCCGCGACCCGTCCGCCGCTCCAGTCGACGCGGGCCGCGACCGTCACCACGGCCGGCGTATTGGCGTGCTTCCGCCCGAACTTGAGGTACGCGGTGGGCCGAGTCGGGATGGGCACCCACAGCTCGGCGAGCAGTTCGTCGGGCGCCAGCTCGTTCGTCAGGAAGCCGGTGTAGAAGTCGGCCAGCGAGACGACCCGGGCACCCCTCGCGCCGGCCAGGGTCACGCTCGCATCGAGCGCCAGCAGCGCGACGGCGACGTCGCCGCCGGGCGGCGGGGTGAACAGGTTGCCCCCGACGGTGCCCATGTTCCGGACCGACCAGCTGGCGGTGTTCCTGGCCGCTTCGCGAAGGACCGGGACGGCATCCTGGTCCAGCAGTTGCGTCAAGGTCGTGGTGGCGCCGATCCGCAGCCTGCCGTTCGCGCGCTCGATCCCGTCGAGGCCCGCCAGCCGGAGCCCCATCACCGCGGCGGGCAACGAGATCCCCTCGTTGACCAGCTGCATGGCGACCGTTCCACCGGCCATCACCAGCAGCTCCGAGCCATGACGCTCCAGCAACCCGAGGGCTTCCGGGAGCGATCTCGGCAGGAAGTAGGCCTGGACGGTCACCTGGGATCCTCCTTCACCGCCCGCCGGCCATCACCCGCCACGTGGGCCATCGGTTCGCCCTGCAGCCTCGATTCCAGGTTGCCCAATGCCTGGTTGATGAGGGACCCGGCGAGGCCCTCCACGAATCGTGAGTCGAGTCGCGCCAGGGGCCCGCCGATCACGGCGTGGCCTTCGTACTCAACCGCGGTCCCGCCCGCGTCCTCGGCGAGCCGGAACGAGGCCGATCCCTTGATCGAGCCGAGGGCCCCGATCACCTCGCCTTCGAGCCGGCCGAACGTCGGAGGGTCCGTCTCGACCAGGCGGACGACGGTCCGATACGTTCCGACCAGACCGGGGAGCCGCAGGGAGATCCGGCCCCGATACTCGACCTCGTCGACCTGCTCGATCTCCTGGCAGCCCGGGATGACGCCGAGGAGCGTGTTCGGGTCACAGATCGCCTCGAACACGACCGGGCGTGGCGCATCCAGCATCCGGCTGCCTCGGACGTTCACGGGGCCTGCTCCCGGGCGGCCGTCGTCGGGCCGTCCGAGCCGAGCACCGACCTGAGGCCCGTCTCGACGTGATCCAGGTGGTTCCGCATGGCGAGCTCGGCGGCGTCGGGGTCGTGCCGGCGCAGCGCCTCCACGACCCGTCGATGGTCGTCCAGCGCGGCCTCGCGCACGACGCGCAGGCCGCCGGTCCGTTCCCGGCTCACCCGGCCAAGGGTGCTGATGATGTTCATGAATTGCAGGAGCAGGAAGTTGTCTGCCGCCGTGCACACGGCCAGGTGCATCGCGATGTCCAGCTCGCTGAACCGCTCGGGATCGTCGATGCAGGACGCGAGCGAGGCGAGGAGCGCCTCGAGCTCGGCGATCTCGTCATCGGTGACACGAACCGCCGCCAGCCGGACATTGCCGGTCTCCACCACGCGACGGGCCTCGAGCAACTGGACGAGAGCGACGCTGTCCTTCGAGAACACGAAGTCGAGGTGGGAGATCAGCTGCTTCGGCTCGAGCGACGTGATGTACGTTCCGTCGCCCTGGCGGATATCGACGACGCGCATCAGCGCGAGTGCTCGAAGCGCCTCGCGCAGCACGGGCCGGCTCACCTCCATCATCTGGGCGAGATTGCGCTCGGCCGGCAGCTTGTCGCCCGGTCGGAGTTGCTGCTCCCGGATCTGCGCGAGCAGGCGGTTGGCGATCTCCTCGGGGAGCGTGCTCCGAGAGACGACCGAGAACCGTGTCTCGGGTACGGTTGCCCTCCGATCGATCACCTCGCCGGCATCCGGCTCCCGATTCACGTGGATCGCAGCTCCTCTGGATTCGGCTCGTCGTATCGTAGACGGCGGCTGGTATAGTGGTCAACTGGTAAGGCCAATTCGGTGCGTGGAGTCACCGACCGAAGCGGAGGGCAGCCGTGATCGAGCGACACATCACCTTCGACGTCCACCCGGACCGGACCGACGCGTTCGAGCAGTTCTTCGCCGGTCGCTACGGGCCGACCATGGCGAAGGCCCCGGGCTTCGTTCGCGTCGAGCTCCTGCGCGAGGTCGACAGCGCCACGCGCTACCAGATGGTGCTTCGCTTCATGGACGCCGACAGCGCCGCGGGCTGGCGAACGTCCGAGGTGCACCAGGCGCTCCAACCGGCGCTCACGGCGCTGTTCAGCGACAACGAGATCCAGGGCTACGTGGTGATCGCCTGACCCGTCGGCCCACCCGGCCGCGGCGAACCGAGAGCGACAGGAGAGGAAGACGTGGCTGACGAGCGCGTTCTGGTGACGGGCGGCACGGGCTGCATCGGCTCGTGGGTCGTCAGGAACCTCGTGCGCGAAGGCGTCCCGGTCGTCGTCCTGAGCGTCGATCGGCAATTTGACCGCCTGAAGCTCGTCCTGACCGACGCGGAATTCGACCGCCTCGGCTTCCTGATCACGGACATCACCGAGATCGACGCCATCGAGGCGGCCGCGCGACAGCATGCGGTCAACCGGATCATCCATCTCGCGGCGATGCAGTTTCCGTTCTGTGCGGCCGACCCGATCCGGGGAGCGCAGGTCAACGTCGCCGGCACGGTCACGATCTTCGAGCTGGCCCGGCGCCTCGAGATCGACCGTGTCGTCTATGCCAGCAGCGCGGCCGTGTACGGCCCGAAGAGCCACTACGGGGAGGCGATCCTGCCGCCGGATGCGCCGTTCTTCCCGACGTCCCACTACGGCGTCTACAAGGTGGCGAACGAGGGGACCGCCAGGGTGTACTGGCAGAACGATGGCATCTCGAGCATCGGACTCCGGCCGCACTCGGTCTACGGTCCCGGACGCGATCAGGGCGTGACCTCCAAGCCGACGCTCGCGATGATCGCCGCGGCCGCGAGGCGGCCGTACCACGTCAACTTCGGCGGCAGCTACCAGTTCCAATTCGTCGACGACGTGGCCCGGACGTTCATCCAGGCGGCGCGGGCGACGAGCGCGGGCGCCGCGGCGTACAGCCTCGGTGGCAGCGCCTTCGACGTCGACGAGATCCTCCGCACCGTCGAAGCGCAGGAGCCGGCCGTCCAGGGACGCCTCTCCCACGACGACGGACCGCTGCCGTTCCCGGAAGCCTTCGACGGCCGGCCGATCGCCGAGGCGCTCGGCGACCAATCCGAGACACCGCTCGAGGAGGGCATTCGCCTGACGCTCGAGACGTATCGGGCCGGCCTGCGCAACGGCCTGATCGACGCGGCCTACCTCGATCGGGTGCTCGCCTGACCGCACGTCCAGGCCGCGCGTCATTCTCAGGTCACGGGCCGCGGCCGGAGGATCCGATCCCCACACGACGTAAGATGGGATTCCGTCGGCCTGCACGTGCACACGTCCCGGAGGAGCCATGACCCTCGACCTGAACGGCCTGATCCCGGCGACCGTCCTGCCGATGCACGCCGACGGCAGCATCGACGAGCCCGCACTGCGCTCCTACATCGGGTGGATCTCGAGGCAGGGTCCCGTTGCGCTTGCGATCAACGTCGACACCGGGGAGGGGCCGCACCTCACCCACGACGAGAAGGTGCGCGTCCTCCGGGTCGTCCGCGAGGAGACGGACCTGCCGATCGTCGCGGGACTGGCCGGACCCTCGACCGACGCCGCGGTCCGCCAGGCCAGGGAGTTCAAGGCGGCCGGGGCGGACGCCCTGCTCGTCTTCCCGATCCCGGCGTACCTGAGCGAGCCGCTGGACGTCCGGGTCCCGGTCGGCTACCACGAGGCCATCGCGGGAGTCGGGCTGCCGTTGATTCTGTTCCAGCTCCAGCCGGCACTCGCTGGGCTCAACTTCGAGCCCGACACCCTGCGCGCCATGGCGTCGATCGACGGCGTCGTCGCGATCAAGGAAGCGTCGTTCGATGCGCGACGGTTCGTGGACACGGCGCGACTCGTCGCGGAGTTGCCGCGGCCGATCACCCTGCTGACGGGCAACGACAACTTCATCCTCGAGTCGTTCCTGCTCGGGGCGACCGGAGCGCTGATCGGGTTCGGCGCGGTCATGACCCGAGAGCAGGTCGACATGATCGACGCCTGGCGGGCCGGCCGGATCGACGACGCGATGGCGCTCGGCCGGCGCGTCCAGCGCTTGGCGGACGTCGTGTTCGCGAATCCGGTCGGCGATTATCGGGTCCGGCTCAAGGAATGCCTGCGGATCCTCGGAGTCCTCGACGCCGCGCACGTGCGACGGCCGCTCCTGCCGCTCGGCGACGACGAGCGTGCCCGGCTGACGAGCGTCCTGACCGAAGTCGGACTGCTTCCCGAAGCCCCCGCAGCGGTTCTCGCCGGCTCCTGATCTCCCAGGCGAGACACTCAGGCCGGCGCATGGCACGGGCTCAATAGATAAGCTTTACTATGGGCCGCCGGCCGCTCCGCCCCAGGGGTGGTCGGGGGATGCATCGCGGTTGGGAGGAGTGACCTTGGCCGCCGAAGCCGCAGACGTCCTCATCATCGGTGCCGGCGCGTCCGGCGGGGTCGTTGCGCTGCGGCTGGCGGAGGCCGGATTCAGGGTCGTCTGCCTCGAACAGGGCGACTGGCATGACAAGGCGGAGTACCGCGGAGCCGAGCTCGACTGGGAGCTGACCATGCGCAAGCAATGGTCCACAAGCCCGAATATCCGCGGCCTGCCGGAGGACTACCCGATCGACGAGCGCGACGCCGAGGTGTCGCCGCTGATGTTCTCTGCGGTCGGCGGGTCGATGCTCATCTTCGCCGGTGCGTGGCCGCGGATGCTGCCGTCGGACTTCCGCGTCCGCTCCCTGGACGGTGTCGCGGACGACTGGCCGCTGACCTACGACGAATTGCGCCCGTACTACGAGCGGACCGACCGCCAGTTCGGCGTGTCCGGCATGGGCGGTGACCCGGCGTATCCGGACGGCGGCGAAGACCCACCGCTGCCGCCGCTGCCGATCGGTGCCGGCGGGTTGAAGGTCGCCCGAGCGCATGCGCGCCTGGGCTGGCATTGGTGGCCCGAACCGAACTCGATCCTGTCCGTCGCGTACGACGGGCGGCGTCCGTGCGTGCAGCGTGGCACCTGCCAGCAGGGTTGCGGCGAAGGCGCCAAGGCCTCGACGGATCTGACCCACTGGCCGAAGGCGATCGAGCACGGGGCCCGCCTCGTGACCGGAGCACGGGTCCGCCGCCTCGAGACGAACCCGGCGGGTCTCGTCACCGGTGCCACCTGGCTGGACCGGGACGGTGGCGAGCACTTCCAGGCCGCGCGGGTCGTCGTCCTCGCCGCCAACGCCATCGGCACGCCCCGACTCCTGCTGCTCTCCGCGTCGTCAAGCCACCCAGACGGCCTGGCCAACTCGTCCGGGCTCGTCGGCCGCCGGCTGATGATGCATCCCTTTGCGAACGTGGCCGGGTTGTTCGACGAAGATCTGGAGAGCTGGCAGGGCCAGTTCGGCTGCTCGATCGAATCCTTCGAGTTCTACGAGACCGACGAGCGCCGCGGCTTCGTCCGCGGCGCGAAATGGGGTCTCGCCCCGACGTTCGGTCCGATCAACGCCGCCTTGCCGAGCCGGGCCGGGTCGCAGGCCTGGGGCCCGGACCACCACCTCCACGTCAAGTCGCACCTGGGACGTGGTGCCAACTGGGGCCTGTTCGGCGAGGACCTCCCGGACGAAGCGAACCACCTGACGCTTTCGTCGACGCTCACCGACTCCTCCGGCATCGCGGCTCCGGAGATCCACTACGCGGTGTCGGAGAACTCGCGTCGCCTGCTGGATTTCCACATCGAGCGGGCCTCGGAGTCGCTTCGCGAGGCGGGGGCCCACACGGTCGAGGTGGACCGCCTGATGCGCTACTCCGGCTGGCACCTGCTCGGCACCGCGCGGATGGGCGACGATCCGACGAGCTCCGTGCTGGACCGCTGGAATCGGACGCACGACGTCCCCAACCTGTACGTCGTCGACGGCAGCAGCTTCGTGACATCGGCGGGCGTCAACCCGACGTCGTCGATCTGCGCCCTGGCGCTGCGAGCGGCCGATCACATGGTCGAGACCCGCTTCAACCAGCAGGTGCCGGCGTGAGCCCGGGCACGCGGTCCCCGGCTGCCCCGTCCGATCCCCTGGAAGGCTTCGACGACGGCCGTCGGGCGGCCTTTGCGGCCGTGGCTGGCCACCTCATCCCCGAAGCCCACGGCATGCCGTCGGCTGGCTCGATCGTCGGCGACGCCCGCCTCCGATTCGTGCTGAACGCGCGCCCCGACCTGGTCGAGCCGCTTTGGTGCGCGCTCCGGCCCGATCTCGGGGACGAACCGGCCGCGCGCCTCGCCACGCTCGAGCGGGAGGCGCCCGATCAACACTCGGCGGTGCTCCTCGCGGTCGTCGGCGGCTACTACACGGACAAGGGGGTCCGCGAGCGGCTGGGCTATCCCGGTCAGGTCGCCAAGACCCTCTACTCGTGGCAATACCCGGCCTACCTGGAGGAAGGCCTCACCGACCAGGTCCTCGCGCGCGGGCCGATCTGGCGGGACCCGGCGACCGGCCGCCGGGCCGAACCGCGTTGACCGACATGCCCGGCGTGGCAGCAGGGAGAACGACATGGTTGCGACCGCACCGATGACGTGGCTGGACCTGTTTCTCGCCGGCTGGCGGCCGGGAACCGGCGCACCGCGTGAGATCCGCGAGCCGGCGACGGGCCGGCCGCTCATCGCGGTCCCGGAGGCCACGGCCGACGATGTCGCGCGGGCGGCTGCGGCGGCTGCGGCCGCGCAGCCGGCCTGGGCCGAGACGAGCTACGTCGAGCGTGCTCGGATCCTGCGCCGCGCGGCCGAGATCTACGAGGCTCATCGCGACGAGTTCGGCACCTGGACGCAGCGCGAGACGGGCGCCGTCCACGGGAAGATGCACCACGAGCAGAACTTCACCGTCCAGGAACTGCTGAACGCGTCGACCATGCCGTCGCAGGCCTATGGCTCGCTGATGCCGTCGGCGATGCCCGGCCGGTTGTCGATGGTCCGTCGGGTCCCCATCGGGGTGATCGGCGCGATCACCCCGTGGAACTCGCCGAGTGTCCTCGGGATGCGAGTCGTCGCCCCGGCGCTGGCGCTGGGCAACGCCGTCGTCCTGAAGCCGGACCCCCAGACGCCCGTGGCCGGTGGCGCGATGTTCTCCGCCGTGTTCGCCGAGGCGGGCCTGCCCGACGGGCTGTTGCAGATCGTGGTCGGCGGCGCCGAGGTCGGCGAGGCGATCGTGACCGACCCCAACATTCACGCTGTCTCCTTCACCGGATCGACCGCCGCCGGCCGGCGGGTCGGCGGGCTCGCTGGGCAGCTCCTCAAGAAGGTCTCGCTCGAGCTCGGCGGCAACAACGCGTTCGTGGTCCTCGACGACGCCGACCTCGACGCGGCCGCTTCGGCCGGCGCCTACGCCTCGTTCCAGTTCCAGGGCCAGGTCTGCTTCGCCGCCGGCCGCCACATCGTCCATCGGAGCGTGGCCGGCGACTACGTCGACGCGCTCGTCGAGAAGGCGAAGCGCCTGCGGCTCGGAGATCCGTATCGGGAGGAGGTCGACCTCGGGCCGATCGTCAACGAGCGGCAGCTGGCCCGCGTCGACGGGATCGTCCGGCGATCGATCGATGGCGGTGCCCGGCTCGCCGTCGGCGGGACCCACGAGGGCCTGTTCTACCGCCCGACCGTCCTCACCGATGTCTCGACCGACCTGCCCGCCTGGACCGACGAGATCTTTGGACCGGTCGCGCCCGTGGTCACCTTCGACACGGACGACGAGGCGCTCGCCCTCGCGAATCAGACCGAGTACGGGCTCGCCGGGGCGGTCTACTCCCGCTCGATCTCGCGGGGCCTCGCTCTCGCGCAGCGGATCCGGAGCGGCATGGTCCACGTCAACGACCAGACCGTGAACGACGAGGCGATCATCCCGTTCGGCGGGATGGGGGCCTCCGGCAACGGCTCCCGGTTCGGTGGAGCGGCGAACTGGGACGAATTCACCCAGTGGCAGTGGGTCACGGTCCGGGACGTGCCCAGGTCGTTCCCGTACCCGTACTGAGCCCGTCGAGGTGGCGTCCATCACCCAGGTCGCCCGGCTGGCGGGCGTGTCGACCGCCACGGCGTCGAGGGTCGTCTCGTCGTCGGACTACCCTGTCAGCGCGACGACCCGGGAGCGCGTCCTCGAGGCGGCCAGGACCCTCGACTACGTGCCGAACGCCCTGGCTCGCGGCCTCCTGAAGAGCCGTGTCCCGGTGGTCGCGGTCATCGTCCACGACATCACCGACCCGTACTTCGCCGAGGTCGTCCGCGGGGTGGAGGACGGCGCCTCGAGCGCGGGGTACCTGGTGATCACCTGCAGCTCGGAGCGGAACGCCGAGCGCGAGCGCTCGTATGTCCGACTGCTGCGCTCGATCCGTGCGGCCGCCGTGGTATTCGCGGGCAGCGGACTGGACGACCCGACGCAGAATGCGGAGATCGAGCGGCACCTGGCGGCGATGCAGGCTGACGGCGCGGCGGTCGTGCACCTGTCGCCGCACGCCCTCGGGGAACCGGACGTCGGCGTGGACAACGCTGCAGGCGTCGCCGGGATGGTCGCCGCGCTCGTCCGTCTCGGCCATCGCCGGATCGCCTTCCTGGCCGGGCCGCAAGCGCTCTATGTCGCGCGGGAACGGCTTGCGGGCTACCGGCGCGGCCTGGGCGACGCGGCCCTCGCCTTCGACCCGCGGCTGGTCGTGCACACCGCCTTCGATCGCGACGGCGGGGCGCTTGGCGTCGATCTGCTCCGGGCCGGCAACGTCCCGTTCACGGCGATCTGCTGCGCCAATGATCTCTTGGCGCTCGGCGCGCTGCAGCGCCTGGCCTCGCTCGGGATCCACGTCCCGACCGAGGTGTCCGTTGCCGGATTCGACGACATCTCCACGGCGGCGCTGACCGCGCCGAGCCTGTCGACCGTCCGGCTGCCACTGCGGGAGATGGGGCGCCGCGGCTTCGAGCACGCCGACCGATTGCTTGCCGGGGACCGGCCGGATCGCCAGCGGCTTCCGACCAAGGTGATCCTGCGCGACTCGACCGCGGCCCCGGCCAGCGCACGCGCGGGTTCGTGATGGGAAGCACGCTGGCCGGACGGGTGATCCTGGTGACCGGCAGCAGCCGCGGCATTGGCTCGGAGGTGGCCGTCAAGGCTGCCGCCGAAGGGGCACGCGTGGCGGTGCACTACCACCGCTCGTCCGACGGCGCGAGCAGCACTGTGGCGCGCGCCCAGGCGCTCGGCGCCGAGGCCGAGCGCTTCGCGGCCGACCTCGGCAACGGAGACCAGGCCGAGGAGCTGATCGCACGTGTGATTGCGCGGTTCGGGCGGGTAGACGGCCTGGTCAACAACGCCGGCCGCACGCTCGTCGGCCCCTTCCTCGAGATCGAGCCCGCCGACTGGGACGGCGTAATCCGGACCGACCTGACCGCCGCATTCCACACCTGCCGCGCGGTGCTGCCGTCGATGGTCGAGCATGGCAGCGGCGCCATCGTGAACATTGCCTCGCGGCTCGGGCAGATCGGTGTGGCCGAGACCGCCGCGTACAGCGCCGCCAAGGCCGGGCTGATCGGCCTGACCCGGGCGCTGGCCAGGGAGTTCGGCCCGCGCGGCGTCCGGGTCAATGCCGTCGCGCCAGGCGTGACCGTGACGGAGATGACCGCGGATCTCGTCGACAGCGAGGAAGGCCGCCGCCGCCTGCGGGACATGGCGCTGGGCCGCTTCGGGCGCGCTGACGAGGTCGCCGACGCCGTGATCTTCCTGCTGTCCGACGCCTCGAGCCTGTTCCTTGGCCAGACGCTCAATCCGAACGCCGGGGGGTACATGCCATGAGCAAGGTGATCGGCGTCCGCGATGCGGTCGGTTTGGTGCGCGACGGGAGCACCCTCCTGATCGCCGGTTCCGGAGCGGGTCATGCCTTGCCGCAGCGGTTCATCGACGAGCTGGCGGGGGTCTTCACCGATGAGGGCCGGCCACGTGACCTGACCACCGTCCGGGTGGTCGGGATCGGCGACTTCGCTGACCGCGGCTTCTCGCAACTCGGGCTGCCCGGGCTGATGCGGCGAACGATCGGCAGCAACATCGGCAACGAGCCGCGGCTCGGCGCGCTGGTCGAGGCGAACGAGATCGAGTCGTACTCGTTCCCGCAGGGTGTCCTGTCGCAGCTCATGCGCGAGATCGCGGCCGGGCGGCCTGGACTGGTCACGGCCGTTGGGTTGGGCACCTACGTGGACCCGCGCCAGACCGGGGGCAAGCAGAACGCGATGACGACGGAGGATCTCGTCGAGGTCGTCACGCTCCGCGATCGCGAGTGGCTGCTGTACCACGCGTTTCCCATCGACGTCGCGGTTATCCGGGGCACGACCGCCGACGAGGACGGCAACCTGACGATGGAGGGCGAGGCCGTTCAGGGGGAGATGCTGGCGATGGCCATGGCCGCCCGGAACAGCGGCGGGATCGTCATCGCCCAGGTCCGCCAGCTGGCGACTCGCGGCAGCCTCCGGATGCGCGACGTCAAGGTCCCGGGCGCGCTGATCGACCATGTCTACGTCGAACCCGACCAGTGGCAGACCTACATCACCCGCGACTCGCCGTACTACGCCGGCGCCCAGCGCCGGCCGGTCACCCCGGAGCCGCCGCTGCCGCTCGACGTCAAGAAGGTCCTGGCGCGGCGCTCGCTGCTCGAATTCCCACGCGGCGCCATCTGCAACCTGGGCTTCGGGGTCAGCCAGCTCATCGGCCGGGTCGCCTGGGAGGAAGGCATCACCGATCAGCTGGTCCTGACGGTCGAGCAGGGCATCTTCGGCGGTGTGCCAGTCGCCGGCAACGAAGGCGGCGCCGGGTTCAACTACCAGGCGATGATCGACCAACCGTACATGTTCGACTTCTACGACGGCGGAGGGCTCGACGTGGCGAGCCTGTCCTTTGCCGAGGTCGACGCGGAGGGCAACGTCAACGTCCATGCGTTCGAGGGTCGCGTGCGCGGGCCAGGCGGGTTCCCGAACATCAGCACTCGAACACCCAAGATCTGCTTCGTCGGGACCCTGACGGCGCGCGGGCTCACGGTCGATATCGACGACGGGATCCGGATCATCCATGAGGGCAGCCTGGGCAAGTTCGTGCCGCACGTCCGCCAGATCTCGTTCAACGGGGACCTGGCGCGGGAACGGGGCCAGCAGGTCCGCTACATCACGGAGCGGGCGGTCTTCGCGCTTGAGGACGACGGACTGGTCCTGATCGAGGTTGCCCCCGGGGTCGAGGTCGAGCGCGACGTCCTCGGCCAAATGGGGTTCCGTCCGCGCGTGGCCGGCGACCTTCGGACCATGGACCGACGCCTGTACGCGACCGGGCCGATGGGCCTCGCGGCCGACTTCGGAGCCGCGCCATGACCAAGTTCGTTGCCCTCGACCTGGGCCGGGTCGCTCACCTCGAGCTCGTCAACCCACCGCTCAACTTGGTCACGGGGGCCCTGCTCGGGCAGCTCGCCGACGCCCTGGCAGTCCTCGCCGTCGCCACGGCGGGCGAGGTCCATGCCGTGGTCGTCACCGGGAGCGGGGACCGGGCGTTCTGTGCGGGTTCGGACGTCGGCGAGTTCGAGGCGCAGCGGGGCCCCAGCGGTCGGGCGCGGCTCGAGCTGGAGGGGCGCGTCTGCCGAGCCCTGGCGGACCTGCCCATGCCGACGATCGCCGCGATCGAGGGCAACGCGCTCGGGGGCGGGCTGGAGCTCGCCCTGGCGTGCGATCTGCGCATCTGTTCGTCACGGGCCCGGCTCGGCCTGCCGGAGGTCCGCCTGGCGGTCACTCCGGGGGCGGGTGGGACGCAACGCCTGCCACGAGTCGTCGGCCCCGCGCGAGCCAGGGAGCTGATCCTCACGGGCCGGGTGATCGACGCTGAGGAGGCCTACCGGATCGGACTCGTCCACGAAGTAGTGCCGGCCGGCGAGGCGCGGGCACGCGCCGAGGAGATCGGCGAGGAGATCGCCACCCGTGGCCCGCTCGCGGTTCGCGAGGCCAAGCGCCTGATCGACGCCTCGACCGAGGGCGACCTTGACGCCGGTCTCGCCGCCGAGCTCGAGGCATCCGTGCGCATCTTCGCCACCGACGACCTGCTCGAGGGCGCGACCTCGTTCTTCGAGAAGCGCGAACCGCACTACCGCGGCCGGTGAGGCCATCTAGGCAATGAGGATGCTGGCAGATGAGTGAGGTCAGTCGGTTCGGGGTATTCCTCCCTTCCTACGTGTGGCCGGGGGACGGCCCCGAGCGAGCGCGTGGGATCAAGGCGTTCGCGCGAACGGTGGAGGACCTCGGCTTCGACTCGCTGTTCATCACCGACCACCTGCTGGCGGCGAAGCGGTTCTACTCCGCGTCGTTCCTCGAGCCGCTCTCGGCGCTGGCCGTCGCCGCGGGCGTCACTGAACGGGTTCGGCTCGGGACATCGATCCTGATCATGCCGCTCCGAAACCCGGTGCTCCTCGCCAAGGAGCTGGCGACACTCCAGTTCCTCTCGGAGAACCGGGTCGTCCTCGGCGCCGGGGTCGGCTGGAACAATGCCGAGTACGACGCGGTCGGGGTCAGGAAGGCCGAGCGCGGGAAGCGCACAGACGAGATGCTCGACATCATGCTGCCGCTGCTCGCGGGGGAAACGGTCAGCTACCACGGCCGGTATTACTCGATCGACGACGTGTCCATCGAACCAAAGGCGGCGATCCGGCCCGAGGTCTGGATCGGCGGCGGGTCACAGCTCGCCGACCCGAAGTCGCCCGACCTGCCGCGCTTCGTCGACGCCGTGAAGGCCCGCGTCCTGCGGAGCGACGGCTGGATCCCCCGCCCGACCTGTCCGCCCGACGACATCGCCCGCGATTGGGTGGAGTTGCAGGCGTACTACCGCGAGCACGGCCGCGACCCCCGCGACTGCGTGGTCGCCCACGAGAACTTCCTGCACCTGGTGCTGACCAGCGACCCCGCGAGGGCTCGCGAGGAGCAGCACCGGGCCTTCCTCAAGGTGATGAGCGCCGAGCGCGGACCGAGGTACCTGGAGTCGGTCTACCTGTTCGGGACGCCGGACGAGGTGATCGCCTCGCTTCAGACACGCGTCGACGCCGGCGTCGAGTACTTCGTCCTCCACACCATGACGCCGGATCCGGCCCAGCTCCAGGGCTGGGTCGATGAGATCATCCCGGCCGTCCGGTTCCCGGCGACGGCCGGTCCCGTGCGGCGCACGGCCCCCGTCCTGCGGTGACCCTCCGGGTCGCGCTGATCGGCAAGCCGCTCCGGCGACGGCATTCGCAGGTGATGCACGACGCCGCGTTCGCGGCTGCCGGGATCGACGGGCGGTACGAGCTCCTCGAGCTCGAGCCGGACGCCGTGGCGGATGCCGTCGCGACCGCGCGCGGACCCGACTGGCTCGGGCTGGGTGTCACGGCGCCGTACAAGCGAGTGGTCGCCGGGCTCGTCGACACGGTCGAGCGCGACGCCGAGCGGATCGGGGCCGTCAACAACGTGACCAAGGCGCCCGACGGCCGGCTCGTGGGCTTCAATAGCGACGCTCCCGGCTTTCGAGCCGGTGTCGAGCTGGCCATGGGCCGAACGCTCCACAGCGCGGAGGTGGTGGTTGCCGGGGCGGGTGGGGCGGGCCACGCCGTGGTCTACGCGTGCGTCACCGCGGGTGCGAGGCGTGTCACGATCGGCAACCGGACCGCCGCCGCGGCCGCCGCGCTCGCCGAGCGGTTCGCCGGCTCCGGTGTCGAGTTGGTGGCGACCGCCCTCGACGACCCCGATTTCGAGACGGCCCTGGCGTTGGCAGACCTCGCGGTCAATGCGACGACCGTCGGCATGGTCGACCCGGGCGTGACCATCGACGTCGAACGGATGTCGGCAAGAGCGACTGTCTTCGACCTGGTCTACGTGCCGGCCGAGACGCCGCTTCTCCGGGCGGCGCGAGAGCGGGGTCTCCGGGCCGCGAACGGGTCGGAGATGCTGATCCACCAGGCGGCCATCGCGTTCGAGCGCTGGACAGGAGTGGGCGCCATGGCCGACGTCATGCGGGCGGCGGTCGAGCCGCTTCTCGCCGACCCAAGCCTCCGCGCCTGACCGATGCGATTCACCACGATCAAGGACGGCGGCCACCTGTCGCTGGCGGTCGCCTCTGGCACGCGGGTCCTGCCCTTCGGCGAGCGCGATGGCCTGCCGGGCACCATGCGCGAGCTGGCGGCCAGTGGCGCGGCCGGACTCGAGCGCGTCGGGGACTGGGTGCGGCGTCAGCCGGACCGAACCTTCCGCTCACTCGATGACGTCGAACTCGGGCCGGCCGTGCCCGACCCCGGTGCGATCTACACGATCGGCCTCAACTACGGCGAGCCCGGCGAGGCGAACACCGCCAGGCCGGAACGGCCGCTCGTCTACGGCAAGCTGCCTTCGTCGGTCGCCGGGCACGGGTCGACGATGACGTGGGATCGGGCGCTGACGGCCAATGTCGATCCGGAGGTGGAGCTCGGCGTCGTCATCGGCCAGCAGGCCGTCGCGATCGAGCCGGGAGCGGCGCTGCGCCACGTCTTTGGCTATACGTGCGTCAACGACATCTCGTCGCGCGACCCGTGGCTCGACGGTGACCAGTGGCTGCTCGGCAAGTCGATGGCCGGGTTCTGCCCGGTCGGCCCGTGCGTGGTGACGGCCGACGAGGTCTCGCCGAACGGGCTCCGGCTCGGCTGCACCATCAACGGCGTCCCGATCCAGGATGGCCGCACCGACCAGATGCGCTTTGGCGTCGCCGAGGTGATGTCGTTCCTCAGCCACCACACCGTGCTTCGGCCGGGCGATCTCATCGCCATGGGCACGCCCGCCCGCCTGGCGGGATCGTTCGGCCCGGGCCGCCATCTCCAGGCCGGTGATCGGGTCACGGTCTGGATCGAGCAGATCGGCGCGCTCACGACCAGCATCGCTTGAGGCAGGCAGGGAGGATGTCGCGATGAAGCCAGCCACGGTGTTCCTCGGTGAGATGACTGACCCTGAGGTCGGGGCCTTCCTGCGGACGAGCCAGACCGTGATCATCCCGGTCGGTTCGACCGAGCAGCACGGGCCCCACGCGCCGTTGCTGACCGACGTGCTGATCCCGGTCGAGGTCGCCCGACGCGTCGCGGAGGCGACCGGGGCCCTGGTGGCGCCCTCGATCAACTACGCCCTGTCCTATCCGCACGTTGGGTTCACGGGCGTCGTGCACGTACGGATCGCGACATTCATGTCGCTGATGGAGGACCTGTGCGTCTCCTTCGCGTCCGTCGGATTCCGGCGGATCGTCTTCCTGAACGGCCACTACGACAACACGTACGCGATCGCCTACGCGTGCGCGAGCGCGGCAGAGCGGATGCCGGCCGGGGTGCGCGCCTACCCGGTCAATTACTGGGACGGGATGACGGCATCGGAGGCCGCCGAGTTCTTCGACCCATCGACCGGGCTCCATGCCAACCGTGGCGAGACGTCGGCGGTCCTGGCCATCAACCCGTCGCTCGTCGACATGGACCGCGCGAACGCCGAGTTCCCGCCGTTCCCCGACGTCACCAACCCGGCGCCGGTCCACACCGCGTTCTTCTTCTCGGCGCCGGGCTCCGTCCACCGCGCCACCCGGTCCGGGACCTGGGGTGACGCGACCCAGGCCACCGCCGAGTTCGGGGAGCGGTACCTGGCAGTCGTCGCGACGTCGACGATCCGACTCCTGTCCGAGATCGAGCGTACCGACGAAGCGATGCCGCCGCGCTGAGTCGCGCCCCGGATCATGCGCCCGCGACCTCGACCCAGCGCCCCGCCCGCATCACCCGTAGGATCCGGAGCTCCGCGTCGAGCTCGACGAGGTCGGCGCGCTGTCCGACGGCGATCCGGCCACGATCGGTGATCCCGAGCATGGCCAGCGGGTTCCGGCTCGCGGCCGCGACCGCGTCCGGGATGGTCGTGCCCGACGCAACGAGGTTGCGAACGGCCACGTCGAGGGTGAGGACCGATCCCGCCAGCGTGGTTGACCCGGCAAGGGTCACCCGGCCGCCGCTGACTTCGATCGCGAGACCGCCGACCTCGCCCCGTCCGTCGCCCATGCCGGCGAGGGCGATCGCGTCGCTGACGAGCAGGAGCCGGTCTGCCGGCTTGAGCCGGGTGATGAGCGGCCACAGCGCACGATCGACGTGGATGCCGTCGGCGATCAGCTCGACATAGACGGCATCGTCGAGGAGCGCCGCGACGGCCACGCCAGGCGCCCGGTGGTCGACGCCGGTCATGGCGTTGAACAGGTGCGTCGTGGTGGTTCCCCCGGCCCGGAAGCCGGCCCGGGCCTCCTCGAGGGTCGCCGCCGAATGGCCGACCGAGGCCGCCACGCCTCGCTCGCGAAGCCACGCGATCAGCTCCAGGGCGCCCGGCAGCTCAGGGGCGATTGTCAACAGGCGGAGTCCCTCGGTCAGCGCCTCGAGCGTCAGGCGATCGGCGCCGGCCGGGACCTGCAGGAAGGTCGGGTCGTGGGCTCCCCGGCGGGCCGCGGCGAGGAACGGACCTTCGAGGTTGAACCCGAGTGGCTCGGCTCCGTCGAGGGGCGCCTGCGGCAGCCAGGCCCTGACCGCTTCGGCGAACGTGACGAGATCGTCGAGCGGTGCCGTGACCGCGGTCGGGAGGAACGAGGTGACACCGTGTCGCAGGAGGTGACGGGCCATCCCGTCCAGGGCCTCCCGGCCGCCCATCGCGTCGTGACCACCACCGCCGTGGACGTGCACGTCGACGAACCCCGGGGCGATGAACCGACCCGAGGGCCCGCTCGACGGGCCGCGATCCGGCGGTTCACCGAGGTCCACGTCCACGATCCGCCCGTCTTCGATCGCGATCCAGCCCGGCGCAACGCGATCGTCGAGGACCAGCTGGCCGGCGACGGCCATCGCGTCGGGACTCATGCGCCGGTGTGCGGAGCGGTCACGTCTCCGCCCTCGACCTCGAAATGGACCTCGAGAGCGTACCGATCGGCCGGGTAGGCGGATTCGGTCGCCTCGATCCGCCGGCCGTGGGCGTCACGGATGACCCGGCGTTCGACCAGCAGCGGGTCACCGGTGCGGATGCCGAGCTGGCGTGCCTCCTCGGCCGAGGCTGCTGCCGCCGAGATCGTGCCGGTGCCGCGCGACAGCACGAAGCCCGCTCGTCCGAGCGTCTCGTGGAGCGAGCCACGAGCGAGATCCGCGGTCATGACCGCGTCGGCGCAGGCGCCGATCAGGATGCTCGACTCGAGGACGATCGGCAGGTCATCCGCCTGTCGGAGGCGACGCAGGTGGACGATCGGCTGGCGGATGGGGATCCCGAGACTCGAGGCCTCGTCCTCGGTGGAGGGACGGATGACACGGGTCAGGATCCGCGAGCTCGGGTTGCGCCCGGCTCGTCGCATCTCTTCGGTGAACGTCATCAGCCGATTGGCGCGTCGATGCGCCGGTGGTTCGGCGACGAAGCTGCCGCGCCCCGGCTCTCGCCGGATCAGGCCGTCGACGGCGAGGCGCTCCATGGCGTTCCGCGCGGTCATCCGGCTCACGCCGAACTGGGCGCAGAGCTCGGCGTCGGAGGGCAGGCGCTCGCCTGGCCGGAGGATCGAGATCCGCTCCCGCAGGGCCTGCTCGATCTGGCGGTACTGCGGTTGGTACCTCGCCTCGATCATCGTGCACCGACCGACGCGCCGGGCTCGGCCGCGTCGGTCCGGTCAGCCAGCCGCGCCCCTCCGCCCATGGCCGTCCCTCCGCCCGCGGCCGTCCGCTCCGCCATTTCCGCGCCGTGGATCGCCGCCCCGATCGCTCCGGCCCACGTTCCGAGCTCCGCGGTGACGATCTCGACCTCGTCGAGCGACGTGGTCAGCACGCGACGTCGCAGCTCATCCCGGATCGGCCCGAGCAGGAGGTCCGCGGCCGCCGCGATGCCACCGCCGATGACCACCCGATCGGGCGAGAGGATCGCCACCATGTTGGCGATCCCGATGCCGAGATAGCGAGCGATCCGGGCCAGGCCTTCGATCGCCCGGCGATCGCCGGCGCGAGCCTGGCTGACCGCCTCCTCCGCCGTGGCGGTCCCGCAGGCGGCGGCGATCTGGTCGGCGCGGGCGAAGGCCTCCAGGCAGCCACGGTTCCCGCAGCCGCACCATGGGCCGTCGGGGTCGATCGTCTGGTGGCCGATCTCGCCGGCCGTGCCGTCGTGTCCCTGGATCACGCGACCGTCGAGGGCGATCACGCCGCCGATGCCGGTCCCGAGCGTCAGCCCGATCATGGAGGCGGCGCCCCGCCCGGCACCAAGTCGGAGCTCGGCGAGCCCGAACGCCCGGGCGTCATTGATCAGGAATGCTGGCAGCCGCAGCGCGGTCCCGACCGGCCCTGCCACCGGCGTCCCGGCCCAGCCGCTCGGGAAGTTGACCAGGAAGCGGGTCGTGCCGGCAGCCGGGTCGTACAGGCCAGGCACGCCGATCCCGACGGACGAGATGCCCGGCCATCGGTCGACCGCCTCGGCGCCGACCGAGGCGAGGCGTGACACGACCGCATCGGGCCCATCGGCGGTCGGCGTCGCGACGTGGTCGCGGTCGAGTGGTTGCCAATGGTCGCCGTCATGCTCGACGACCGCCCATTTGATGTTCGTACCCCCGAGGTCGAGACCGAGGTGCCGGCTCGCGGGCGGCAGGCTATCCACGTCCATCAAGCCTCGCCGGTCACTCGCGTGTAGGCCGCGGCGACGGCGACGATGATCGACCCGAACAGGACCTGACGCGTCGGCTCCGGCAGTCCGAGCACCGTCAGGAGCGCGGTCAACACGGTCAGGATCAGCGCGCCGACGATGGTTCCGCCAAACCCACCCCGGCCCCCCAGGATCGACGTCCCGCCGATGACCGCAGCCGCCACCGACGGCAGGAGGGAGCTGTCGACGAGCGACACGCTGGCCGTGTTGGTCAGACCGGACACGAGCAGGCCGGCAATCCCCGCGAGCAGTGCCGAGATGATGTACAGCACGATCAGGACCTGCCAGGCCCGGGCGCCGGAGAGTCGGGCGGCGACCGGATTGTCCCCGATCGCGTAGAGCAGCCGGCCGAACCCGGAACGTCGGAGACCCAGCAGGATCAGGAGCATGAGCGGTACGAAGATCACCAGGCTGTTCGGCACGATGCCGAAGACCGTGCCGGAGCCGAGCGTGCGCAGCAGCTCCGGGACGCCGGCGCCGGTCTGGATGGTCTCGAGCTGCCAGACGTTGGCCAGGCCCAGGACGACGAAGCTCATCCCGAGCGTCATGATCAACGGGTGCACCCGGAACACGCCGACGCCGATCCCGGTGATCAGCCCGGCCAGGAGCGCCGCCGCGAGAGCCACGGCGATCGCGAACGGCACGCCGCCAGGGCTGTGGACGAGCGTCGCCGTCACGAACCCGGCCATGGAAGCGACCGCGCCCACGGACAGGTCGATCCCGCCGGTCAGCATCGTCAACGTCTGGCAACCGGCCAGGATCGCCAGGGGCACGGACGCCCGCAGGATCACACCCGCCCATGACGGGCCGACGATGCCCGGCTGGACGAACTGGATGATCGCGACCAGGACGAGCAGCAGGCCGATGAGCGGGACGATGGGCCGATCGCGGAACAGTCCGCGCCAGGCCGCCGCCGTGAGCCACGACGTCCGATTGCCCGACGTGCCGGCGATCCCGCTCATGCGTGCGCCCGCCGAAGCTGGACGAGGCTGCCAAACATCACGACGGCGATGAGAATGACCCCCTGGGCGACGACCGCCAGATTGGTGTTGATGTTGAGGAACGTCATGTCGGTCCGGATCAACTGGAGCACCACGACGGCGACCATTGGTCCGAAGACGCCACCGCGCCCACCGGCCAGGCTGACGCCGCCCAGGACGACCGCGGCCACGCTCAGGAGCGTGTAGGGTCCCGGAACGGGAGACCCGATCCCGGTGCTTGCGGTGAGCGACAATCCAGCGAGCGCCGAGAACAATCCCGTGAGCATGTAGGCCAGCACCTTCGTTCGGCCGACCGGCACGCCGCTCCGGAACGCCGCCAGGCTGTTGCTGCCGATGGCATAGATCGACAGGCCGATCCGCGAGCGCGCGACCGGAATCCATACGATGGCCACGACGACGATCAGGACGATCGCCGCCTTGGGGACCCACTCGACGCCGATCGGCCCAAGGACGACGTCCTTCAGCCACTGAGCGGAGCCGCCCCCCGGCCTCGGCGTGACGAGCAAGGCACAGCCGGCCCAGACGAAGGACATCGCAAGCGTGACGACGATGTCGGGCACCTTGGTGACCACGACGAGACCGCCGTTGATCGCACCGAGGATGAGCCCGAGGAGGAGCACGCCGACGACGACCGCCACGCCGAATTCGTTGCCCTGGCCCTTCATGACCGTGGCCGAGATCACGCTCGTGAGCGCCATCATGGATCCGATCGACAGGTCGATTCCGCCTCCGATCACCACGACGGCCTGGGCCACCGCGGCCAGGGCGAGCGGCAGGATCGAGGTCCCGAGTCCCTGGATGGCGATCGCCCCGTATCGGGGCTGGATGACCTTGGTCAACACCAGCAGGGCGACGAGGAACGCCACGAGGGAGAGCGTCCACGTATAGCGTCGAACGACCGCGACGACCCGCGCCACATGGCCTTCGGTCAAGGCGGTGGAGGTCATGGAACGGCTCCCGAGGCGGCGTCGGGCGCCATCGCTTCCGCGACCGCCATCTCCGGGATGACGGCGTCGGACCTCAGGTTGTACGCGGCGCGGAGCAGGGCCGGCTCGTCGGCGTTGGCCGCTACGAGCTCGGCGACGACGCGCCCGCCGAAGATCACGATCGCCCGGTCGCAGACCAGCTGAACCTCCTTGAGCTCGGAGGTGTACAGCAACACGGCTGCGCCGGCCTCGGCCAGGTCGCGCAACAACAGGTAGATCTGCTGCTTGGTGCGGATGTCGATGCCGCGAGTGGGATCGAAGCACAACATGGTCTGGACGCCCCCGGCGACCCAGCGGGCGATCGTCACCTTCTGCTGGTTGCCACCGGACAGGCGCCGCACCTCCCCCCCGGCCCGGGCGTCAATCTGCAGCGTCTCGACGGCCCCGTCGACGGTCTTGCGCTCGCGGGCGAGATCGATCAGGCCCCAGTTGCGCAGACGGGTCGTGAAGGGAAGGGCGATGTTCTCGCGCACCGAGCGCTGCATGAGCAGGGCCTCGGCACGGTCGGCCGCCACGTACACCAAGCCCGCCCGAATGGCGTCTGCCGGGTGACGGAAGAAGACCTGCGCCCCGTCGACGAGGATCTCGCCGCCGGTCGGGCGCGACGATCCCGCCAGAATGTCGAACAGCTCGTCCTGCCCCTGGCCCTCGAGCGCGACCACCCCGAGCACCTCGCCCGGGTAGAGCTCGAACGAGCCGTCGTGCAGCCTCGAGCTGGCCGCCAGCCCGCGCGCCGAGAGCCGGGGCCTGGTGTCAGCTGGACGGGTCGACGCGGCGGTGCGCTCGGCGACCGCCGACATGTCCTTCACGATCTGGCCCAGCATGAGCTCGACGATCCGCTCCTCCGAGCCCTCGGTCACGTCGACGACGCCGACGGTCTCGCCCTCGCGCAGCACCGTGGCCCGGTCGCACACGGCAGCGATCTCGATCAGGCGGTGGGAGATGAAGATGATCGACCGCTGACCGCCGCGCTGCCGGCTGACCACTTCAAGGACCCGCTCGGTGAGGTTCGCGGGTAGCGCGGCCGTCATCTCGTCGAGCATCAGCACGTCGGGCTCGATGGCGAGGGCGCGGGCAAGGTCGATGATCCGGAGCGAGGCCAGCGGCAAGCGCCGCGCCTGGCTCGACAGGTTGAGGTCTTCGAGGCCCAGCTCGTGGACCCAGTGGCGGAACGGTTCGAGTGGTGTCTCGGTGAGGCGCAGGTTGTCCCGGATGTCGAGGTCCGGGATCAGTGCCGGTTCCTGGTAGACGGAGACGAGGCCCCCATGGCGCGCCTCGGCCGGGGAATGGACGGTGCGCTCCCTGCCACGGACCGCGATCCGGCCGCTGTCCGGCCTGACCGCACCCGTGAGGATCTTCACGAGCGTGCTCTTGCCGGCGCCGTTGGCGCCCATCAGGGCATGGACTTCGCCGGGCCGAACGGCCAGGGACGCGGCCTTGAGCGCGATGACGGCACCGTACGTCTTGGAGACGCCGGTCGCCTCGAGGAGGAGATCGGTCGTGGTGAGGGTCATCGGGTTCCTGTACTGCAACGATCGTCACGAGGGACGCCGGCGGTGCCGGCGTCCCTCGACGTGCGACGGGTTAGGTTACGCGCCCTTGCAGGACGACGGAACCGTGTTGGGATCGTAGGTCGTCCAGCCGTCGATCGACAGGCTGAGCGGCCAAAGCGGATCCATCCCTGGTACGGACTGCCAGGCCTTCAACTGGGCCTTGCCCGCGTCCGTCAAGTTGTCGACGAGCACGGGATCCAGCTGGATGGTGTTTGCCTTCGTGGGGTCGGTCGGGGTGACCGTTTCACCGTTGAGGAGCTTGAGCGCCAGCGTGATGCCCGCGCCGCCGACGGAGGCCGTATTGGTCACGGCTGCGCCCTTGAGGCCCGGGAAGCCTGTCGGGTCGAGGAGCTGGGTGACGAAGCCACCGACGTCCGCGTCGGCGATCGGCACGAACGGCTTGTTGGCGGCTTTGATCGCATCGATGATCTGCTTGCCCATGCCGGACGCCCAGATGCCGTTGATCTTGTCGTACTGGCCGCTGGCGATGAAGTCGTTGGTCAGCTGTGTAGCGGTCGCCGGGTCCCACCCGGTGGCGACGCCGTCGACGCTCGGGACGACCTTGATGTTCGGGTAATCCTTGAGGACGTTCTTGAACCCGATGTCACGGTCGTTGTCGGCCGGATGGCCGGCCAGACCGCGGGTGTACCAGACGGTCCCGG
>JBGPVC010000015.1:0-34223 GCA_041491485.1 Candidatus Limnocylindria bacterium | reverse complement strand
CGTGTAGAACCCGAAGATCGCCAGCCAGCCCTGTGGATCCGCCCGGATGACGAACCCATTCTCGTCGGTGACCCGGACCTGGAGCGCTGTCGCGGCACTGCCGACATCGGCCGGCACGAGGGACGCGAGGCGCGTCGCCGCATCGATGTCCTGGGGATCGAGTCGTGTCCCGACAGACAGCCCCGCCGAGGCGGCTCGCCGGTCGTCGACCACGACCAGGCCGTTGGCCTGCGGCGGCGGCTTGTCGCCGAGCCGGCCGAACAGGTTGCCGTCGGCGTCCGCCAGGTAGCGACGCGCCCCGACCTTCCAGATGAGGACCGGCACCCGTTCGTTGAGGGTGACGTGGAGGGTGCCGGGCAACTGGACCCCGACACTGGCGCTCGCCACCGTGGGCAGCTGCTCGAGCGCGGCTCGCAGCGGCGAGGTCGACAGGCGGAACAGGTTCTGCCCGCGTGCCGCCGCGATCGCCGTTTCGGCCGCGGCCGGGTCGGTGTACACGGCGCCGTCCACGCGCAGGCTGGCGTAGACGAAGGCTGACGACGCGCCAACGCCATAGATCGCTCCGGCCGAGGCGAGCATGGCGAGGGCGGCGCCGGCCCGGGCCACGGACAGGCGAGCCGAGGCGCGTCTGACCGGCCGGACGGAGCGGACCCGCCGTCCCGCGACCGATGCCCCGGTCCGGCGGTAGACATGCCGGTCGCTCATCTCGGCAGGTCGGCGGGATCGAGGTGCCGGCCGGCACGTGCCGCGTGACGATCGATGGCGAGCTCGACGATCCGCCGGCAGACGTCGCCGAAGGTGTAGCCGGCCTCGCTCGGCAGCGTCGGAAAGAGGCTGATCGGCGTGAAGCCGGGGATGGTGTTGATCTCGGACAGGTAGATCGTCTCGTCGACCACCAGGAAGTCGAGGCGGGCAAACCCCTCGGCCCCGACCGCGCGATAGGCATCGCGCGCGATCTTGTGAATCGTCGCTCGCTGCCGGTCGGTCAGCTCTGCCCGCGTCGAGGTCTCGGACAGGCCCGGCGTGTACTTCGCGGCGTAGTCGTAGAACTCGTGGCCGGAGACGATCTCGCCCGGGCCGTACAGTTCCAGGCGGGCTGGGTCGTTCCCGATCACGGAGACCTCCAGATCACGCGCCCCGGGCATGTACGTCTCGGCCAGGGCCAGCGTGTCGTGGCGGAAAGCGGTCTCGATCGCCGGTTCGAGCTCGGATGGATCGTGGACGAGGGTCATCCCGACCGAGCTCCCCAGCCGTGCCGGCTTGACCATCAGGCGATCGTCGTCGTTGCCCGCTGCGAACGCCTCGAGCTCGAGCCGGACCGCGCCCGGATCGGCGCGCCAGTGATCGAGGCGGACCTCGCGCCAGTCGGGAACCGGCAGGCCGATCCCCAGGCAGAGCCGCTTGAACAGGGCCTTGTCCATGCCGACCGCGGACGCGGCCACGCCCGAGCCGGTATAGGCGAGGTCCGCCGCCTCGAGCAACGCCTGCACGGTGCCGTCCTCTCCGAACGGGCCGTGGAGGGCGATGACGACCACCGGTCGCGGCCGGGTCGCGGCCAACCGATCGATGGCGGCTCCGACCTGGAATGGGCCCTCCGCGCCGAGCGAGGCCGGATCGTCGTAGCTGGCCGGGCCGCGGTCCTCGCGACGGTGCCCTGACGGGAGCCACCACCAGCCGCCGTCGAGGTCGATCAGCACCTGTGCCACGGCGAACCCTTGGGTCACGAGGGCCACCGCGATCGCGGTGCCCGACACGATCGACACGTCGTGCTCGGCGGACGGCCCGCCGAGCAGGACCGCGATCGGCGGGCGAATCGGCGTCATCGTGCCCGGACCTGCCGGTTCGAGAGGACGGATGCATCGCAAGGCGCCGCCGAGAACGCGCGCAAGCGCGCACCCGAGAGCGCGCGCACGCTGGTGTGCGTGAGCGAAGGAGCGGAGGCGGCAACGCCGCGAGGCGCCGTCATCTCGGACCGGCCCACCCGGTCCAGTCGCCGGCGAAGACGATCTCGAAGGCGAGCTGCACCCCGTGACGCGCGGCCACGTCCGCCCGGACACGCTCGGCCAGCCGGCGGACGTCCGAGGCGCTGCCCTTCTGGTCGTTGACGATGAAGTTCGCGTGCTTGTCGGACACCACGGCGCCGCCGATGCGCAATCCCTTGAGCCCGGCGGCCTCGATCAGCCGCCCCGCGGAATCGCCCGGCGGGTTGCGGAACACGCTGCCGGCGGACGGCAGTCCGATCGGTTGATGGGCCTGCCGCCAGCGCCGGATGTCGTCGAGCCGGCCCTTGATCACGGCCGGGTCGGCCGGCGTCAGCCCGAAGACAGCTTCGATCACGAGCTCGGCCGGTGCGTCCGGGTCCCCGTGCTTGAGCCGGCTGTCCCGGTAGCCGAAGCCGAGCTCCGACGCGGCGACCACTGATTCCCCGCCGTCGGCCGCGAGCAGCCGGGCCGAGACGAGGATCCCGGCCACGTCGGCCTCATGTGCGCCGGCATTCGCCCAGACGGCGCCCCCGACCGTCCCCGGGATCGCGAGCCCGAACTCCAGCCCGGTCAGGCCGGCACCCTGCGTCTCGGTGGCGGCGCGGGCCATCTGGACGCCGGCCTCGGCCGTGTAGCGGGTGCCCTCGATCCGCGAGCCTTCCGCCCGCACCTGGATGACCAGGCCGCGGACGCCGGCGTCCGCGATGACCAGGTCGCTGGCCCGGCCGACGATGAGGTGCGGCAGGCCGCGGGTGCGCGCGAAACGGACGAGCGCTCGCAGCTCGAAGGCGTTGTGGGCCGTCGCGAACAGGTCGGCTGGGCCACCCACCCGCATCGTCGTGAAGCGGGCAAGCGGCTCGTCGCGCGAGGTCTTGACTCCGATCCGGCGCTGGATCTCGGTGCCGATGGCGACGGCGTCGAAGCCGGCGATCATGGGGCGCCGCCCCGGGCCAGTCGGTCGATCGCGGCCGGATCCGGCAACGGCTGGCGATTCGCGGTGGCCATCACGAGCTCGGCGACCGCCGTCGCGGCGCCGGGCCGGCCCAGGGCGCGTGCCGCGGCGGACATCGCCACGTGCGCTGCCGGATCGTCGAGCAGGGCCGCGGCGTCGAGCAGGGCCGCGGCATCAAAGGCCGCGTCATCGACCAGCCGCGCCGCGCCGGCCTCGACCAGGCTGGCCGCATTGGCACGCTGGTGTCCGGCGGCATGCGGATACGGAACGACGACCATCGGCAGTCCGAGGGCCGTCGCCTCGGCCAGCGTCGAGGATCCTGCCCGACCGACGATGAGGTCGGCGGCCGCCAGCGCGGTGAGCATGTCGTCGCGGAGGAACGGGTACGGCCGGTATCGATGGCGGCTTGCCGCGGGCAGGCGTTCGCGGTCGGCGAGCGCGGCGGCATAGCCGTCTTCGCCGGCGACGTGGACGACCGTGACCCGCGCGGCAAGGCTCGGCAGCGCCTCCGAGACGGCGGCGTTGAAGCGGCGCACGGTCTGCGATCCGCCGAAGATCAGCAGCACGCGCTCGGCGGGCCCGATGTCGAGACGCCGCCGGGCGGCCTCACGATCGACGTCCCGCACGTCGCGGATCGGGGTCCCCGTGACGTAGCAGGGCCGATCGGATCCGCTGGCCGCCCCCAGCGCCCGACAGGTTGCCTCGAA
The DNA here is from genome assembly GCA_041491485.1 of Candidatus Limnocylindria bacterium. Classification (GTDB taxonomy): domain Bacteria; phylum Chloroflexota; class Limnocylindria; order Limnocylindrales; family CSP1-4; genus SPCO01. Next base: position 30,582 of record JBGPVC010000015.1, on the reverse strand, counting down.
CGAGACCGCGAGCACGCGAGCCAGGCGCGCCGTGACCCGAACCGCACGCCCCGGGACCACGTTGCCGTCCCAGAGCACGACCGGGATGCCGAGCGGCGCCGCGGCCAGCATGACCGGCACGGCCACGTAGCCGCCGGTCGTGAAGATCGCGGCCGGGCGCTGGCGGGCGAGGACCAGCGCGGCCTGGGGGACGGACAGGCCGAGACGGAGCGGATCGAGCACGGCATGGACGTCCGCCTCGGTCGTCCGCAGCGAACGGGCGGCGAGCCTGGTCAGCCCGATGCCGGCCGCCGGGACGAGGCTCGCCTCGAGGCCCCGGTGGCCGCCGAGCCAGTGCAGCGCCGGCCCGTCAGGACGGGCGCGCAGCGACCGGGCGACGGCGAGTGCCGGGTAGATGTGTCCGCCCGTCCCGCCGGCCGCGATCAGCAGTCGCATCCTCGTTCCACGTCCCCTTCTCTACCGTTTCGCGCGAGATCGACAGGAGGATCCCGACGGCCGCGAAGCTGATGATGAGCGATGAGCCGCCGGCGCTGATGAACGGCAGCGTGATCCCGGTGATCGGCAGCAGCGCGACCACGACCCCGATGTTGAGGAACGCCTGGAGACACAGCCAGGCCGTGATCCCGGCCGCCAGCAGCGCCCCGAACGTGTCGGGCGCGGCGAGTGCGATGCGGACGCCAGAGTACGCCAGGACCAGGAAGAGGCCGATCACGACCACCGAGCCAAGGAGACCGAACTCCTGGCCGACCTCGGCGAAGATGAAGTCGTTGAAGGCGTTGGGGACGAACACCTTGCTCGCCCCGAGTCCGGTCCCGAGCAAGCCGCCGACGCCGAGCGCGAGCAGGCCCTGCACGGTATGGAAGCCCTCCCCGAGGCGATCCAGCCACGGGTCCTGCCACACGCGGATCCGGTCGAGCTGGTAGCCACGCAGGCCGACCACGATCATCGCCAGCAGCGCGCCGCCCCCCATCACCGCGAGGTGGACGATGTTCGCGCCGGCCACGAAGAACATCGTGAAGACGGTCATCGTGATGACCCCGGTCGTGCCGAGGTCGGGCTCCTTGAAGACCAGCGCGATGATCGGCGCGACGATGAGCAGAAACGGAACGGTCCCGGACCAGAAGCCGTGGATGCGCCCGCCGCGCCTGGCCAGCCAGTGGGCGAGATAAATGACCAGGGCGAGCTTGGCGATCTCGGCCGGGTGGATCGCCGGCAACGGGCCGAGCTTGAGCCAGCGCGCCGAACCGCCGACGACGATGTTGAACTGCGGCACGAACACGAGCACCAGCAGGGCGATCGCCACGACGTAGAGCGGCACCGAGACCAGGCGCAGGTAGCGATAGTCGACCCGCATCATCAAGGCCATCGCCAGCATGCCCAGGATCGCCCACTGAATTTGCGGGCCGACGGTCGCGAAGGTGTCGGCGTCCTGCGACAGGTAGCCCTTGAGCGCGGACGAGGAGTAGACCATCAGGATGCCGAGGGCGGTCAGGGCGACGACCACGACGAGGATCACGTAGTCGGCCTGGTGGCGTTCACGACGGACCGCCCCGGCGCGGCTCTTGACCGGCGTTCGATTGACCATCGTCCGTCCAACGTCGATCGAATCGCCGTCGGCCGCCGGACGACCGAGCCCCGGGATCGACGGTGCAAGGTTCATCGATCCCCTCCTCCCGGTCGACGTGCAGCGGCCAGCGCCGCGACCGCCGCCTTGAACGCGCGGCCGCGGGCCGCGTAGTCGGTGAACATGTCGAAGCTGGCCGCGGCCGGGCTCAACAGCACGGTGGCGGGTCCCTTCGCCGGGGCGTCCCCAGAGCCGCCGGTGGCTCCGAGGGCTTCCCGCGCGATGGCGTCGGCGCGGCGGACCGCGTCGTCCAGATCGGCGGCAGCCTCCGTCCGGCCGAGGCCCGCAGCCCGGAAGCTCGCCGCCAGGTCCGGCCCGCTTTCCCCGATCAGGACGGCGGCGACGGCGCGCTCGGCAACCACCGGACCCAGGGCGCGGAGATCGATGCCCTTGTCGCGGCCGCCGGCGATCAGCACGATCGGCCCGTCGAAGGCGCGAAGTGCCGCGATCACCGCGTCCGGCTGGGTTCCCTGCGAGTCGTTGACGAAGCGGACGCCGTCGATCAGGGCAACGGGCTCGAGCCGGTGCTCGACGCCGGTGAACGATGCGGCGGCCTCGCGGATCGCATCCGGCGCGACCCCGAACAGGAGGCCCACCCCGATCGCGGCGAGGGCATTGGAGATGTTGTGCGCGCCGGGGATCGCCAGCTCCCCGGTCGGCATGATCCGGCCGCCGGGTCCTGTCGCCGCGACGCCTCCCCCGGCGATCGGCAGGCGCTCGACCCCCGCGGCCACGATCCAGCCATCGACCACGCCCAGCCCGCCAGGCACCGGACGCTCGCGGCGATAGAGCACGGACGGCACGACACCCAGCGCGGCGTACCCGGTGACCACCGGGTCCTCGGCGTTCAGGATCAGGGCCCCGTCCGGGTCGACGAGCTCCGCCAGCCGGCGCTTGACTCGCCGGTAGGCCTCGAGCGATCCATGGCGATCGAGATGATCCGAGCTGACGTTGGTATAGACCGCGACCGTCGTCCCGCGCGACAGCGTGGGCAGCTGCAGCTCCGAGAGCTCGATGACCACCCGATGCCCGGACGTGAGTTCCGGGAGCCGTTCGACGAGCGGGATCCCGATGTTTCCACCCAGGACCGCCGGATGCGACGGGTCGGCCGCCAGGATGGCGGCGGTCAGCGACGCCGTCGTCGTCTTGCCCTTGGTGCCGGTGACCCCGATCGTCGGCGCCGGGCAGAGGCGGAGGAAGAGGTCCGCCTCGGAGACGATGGCCGGTGCGTGCGTCTCGCCGCGCTCCCGGGTGGTCCGGAGCTCCTGGAGCGCGGCACGGAGTCGCGGCTCGGTCGTCGGATAGTCCGGATTGATCGACGGTGACGTCGCCACCAGGTCGGCGCCGGACCAGCTGGCCGCGGGATCGGCGCCCGGGCCGAGTCGAAGGTCCACTCGCCGCTCGCCGAGTGCGAGAACGGCGTCGGTCAGGTCATCCGCCGGCCGGCCGTCGTAGACCGTCACCCGGGCGCCGGCGTCGGCCAGGAAACGCGTCAGGGCGATCCCGCTGCGGGCGAGCCCGAGGACCGTGACCGGCCGATCGCGGAGCGCCCCGGCCCGGACCGCGGCCATGTCGAGGGCCTCGAGAACGAGCGGGCTGGCGGACCGGCTCACCTCGATCACCCGAGCCGGTCCAGCGACGCGAGGAAGAGCGTCACCCCGAGCATGGCGGCCAGGAGTGCCACGATCCAGAACCGGATCGTGATCTTCTCCTCGTCCCAACCCCCGAGCTCGAAGTGGTGGTGGATCGGGCTCATCCGGAAGAGGCGACGACCGCCGCTGACCCGGAACCAGCCGATCTGGAGAATCACCGACGCGGTCTCGATCACGAAGATGATCCCGATCAGCGGCAGGACCAGGATCTGGCCCGTGATCAGGGCCGTGACCGCGAGCGTCGCCCCCAGCGACAGGGCGCCGGAGTCGCCGATGAAGATCTGGGCGGGGTGGACGTTGAACCAGAGGAAGCCGAGCAGCGCGCCGATGATCAGGGCGCACAGGAGCGCGAGGTTCGGCTGGGCCGGCTCGTTGAGGAGGGCGATCAGCAGGTAGGCCACAAAGGCGATCGCCACCGTCCCGCCGGACAATCCGTCGAGGCCGTCGGTGATGTTCACCCCGTTGGCCGCGGCGATGATGGCGAACGCGCCGAACAGCACGTAGATCCGCGGATCGATCGAGACCGCGCCGACGAACGGCACGGCGATCGCCGTGATGTCGTACGTGTTCTGGATCTGCCAGGCCGCAACGAAGGCGACCACGGTCAACCAGATCAGCTTCTGGCGTGCCCGGATGCCCTCCCCGGTCCGGGCGTTCAGGTAGTCGTCGAACGCCCCGAGCAGGCCGACCGCGGCGAGGGCGGCGATCGGCGCGAAGGTCGAAGCGTCGGGCTTGCTGCGGAGGAAGAAGTAGATCCCGAGGACGACCGCAACGATCAGCAGGCCGCCCATCGTCGGCGTGCCTTCCTTGATGTAGTGACTCTCGGGCCCCTCCCGCCGGATCCGCTTGCCAAAGCCGAGGGCGTGGAGCAGGCGGATGTAGGGCGCCATCAGGATCACCACGATCGCGAAGGCGAGGAGCAGGCCCTGGATCAGCTCGGTCATCGGGCCGGCCGCCCGTCCGCACGCGAGGCGAGGCTGTCCACGACCCGCTCGAGCTCGATCCCACGTGACGCCTTGACCAGGACCACGTCCCCGTCGCGTAGACGAGGTGGCAGGAACTCGATGGCGGCATCCACGTCCGCGACCACGGACACGCGCCGCGCGTCGAGGCCGGACGCGACCGCTCCCTCCGCGATCCCGGCGGCCCCCTGGCCGACGACCACGAGCCAGTCCACGGTTCGCGCCGCGGCCTCTCCGACCACGTGGTGTCCTTCCAGGCTCACGTCGCCGAGCTCGAGCATCTCCCCGAGGACGGCCCCACGCCGGCCCGGCAGGCCGGCCAGCAGGTCGAGCGCGGCCACGACCGACCGGGGCGAGGCATTGTAGGTGTCGTCGACGAAGGTCACGCCACCAACCGGGATGACCTGCACGCGGTGCGGCGCGGACCAGCCGAGGCCGAGACCGGCGGCGATCTGGTCGACCGCCAGCCCGGCGACCCGGCCGACAGCGGCGCCCGCGAGGGCGTTGTGGACGGACAGCCGCCCGAGCGTCGGGATCGACACCTGGCGGCGACCGGCGTCGGTCCGCAGGACGAAGCGCATGCCTTCGAGGCCGGCTGATTCGACCGACTCGGCCCCGACGTCGGCGTCACGGTCGAAGCCGTAGGTCATCGACCTGGCCACCGAACGCCCGCCCATCTGGCGGACGATCGGGTCGTCCGCGTTGAGGATCGCGCGGCCATCCGGGGGAAGCGCCTCCAAAAGCTCGCCCTTGGCCTGCTCGATCGCCTGGAGCGAGCCGATCCGGGCGAGATGGACCGGCTGGACGGCGGTCACCACGCCGATGCTCGGCTGGGCGATCCTGGCCAGCGCGGCGATCTCGCCGCCCACGTACATGCCCATCTCGAGCACGACGGCCTCGTGCTCGGGACCGAGCCGGAGCAGCGTCAGTGGCAGGCCGATCTCGTTGTTCTGATTGTCCTCGCTGCGGAGCGTAGTGAACCGGCGGCCAAGGACGGCCGCGATGGCCTCCTTGGTGGAGGTCTTGGCGATGCTCCCCGTCACGCCGACGACCAGCGGGTGAAACCGGCGTCGCCAGCCCGCAGCGACCGCGCCGAGCGCGGCGAGCGCATCCGCGACCCGAACCACGGTCAGGTCGCCGAGAACGGCGGGATCGGGAACCGGTCGAGTGACGAGCACGGCGGCGGCGCCTCGGGCGACCGCCTCGGCGATGAACGCATGGCCATCGGTCCGTTCGCCCGGGAGCGCCACGAACAGCTCACCCGGCCGGACCAGGCGCGAGTCGACCGCGGCGCCGCGAATGGGTCGATCGGAGCGAGCGAGCAACCGGCCCCCGGACAGGCGGGCCAGGTCGTCGGGACCGAGCGAGGGCATGTCGGCCGCCCCCGGCGCCAGGGTCGACGGATCGACGTCGGTCACGGGAGCCAGTGTCGCATAGGGCGCCGTCACCGAGCGGAGAGGACGGCCGGCGGCATCGGCTTGGCCGGGCGATCGGCGAGCAGGTCCGGGGTCGTGATCCCGTCGGTGGCGATCCGCCGGAAGAGCTCGAAGGACATCACCGGCATCTCCAGGTGGCCAATCCGGGCGACCGTGGGCGTTCCCTCCTCGATCTGGATCGCGACGACCAGGTCCGGGATCCCGGTCTCGCGCCCGATGAAGCCGACGAACGAGTAGTTGAAGAGGTTGCGCTTCCAGTCGCCGTGGCCGTGGTTGGCCTTGGGATCCCAGATCTGGGCCGTGCCGGTCTTGCCGCCGACGTCGAAGCCCGGAACGATCGTCCGGTCGTGGTAGAAGGGCACGATGTCGATCACGTGCCGCATCATCTTGACCAGGGTCTGGGACAGCGCGCCGCTGAGCAGCTGGGGTCCGGTCGTGATCGGCACGTCGTCGTTCCCGATGCCCTTGACCACATGCGGATGCACCTGCATGCCGCCGTTCATCTCCGCGGCGTAGGCGGCCGCCAGCTGGATCGGGGTGACCGCGACACCCTGCCCGAACGCCCCGTTGGCAAGGTCGATCTCACGCCACGGGGTGATCGCCGGATCGCGGACGATCCCCGAGACCTCGCCCGCGACGTCGATGCCGGTCGGCTTGCCATAGCCCAGGCGGGTCCACATGTCGTAGAGGGTGGAAGCGGACGCCCTGGTGCTCTTGCCGAGCCCCAGCGCCACCTTCGCGGCCACCACGTTGCGCGAATAGGCGACGCCATCCTCGAATGTCATCCAGCCCATGCCCTTGCGGTCGGCGTCGTCGATCTTGGTCCGGCCGCCGTCCAGCCGAAGGACCCCGGTGTCCTTGACCATCGTGGACGGGGTGACCGTGCCGGCCTGGAGGGCTGCCGCGGCGGTCATCATCTTGAACACCGAGCCCGGCTCGTAGACGCTGGCGACCAGCGGGTTGATGAAGCGTGACGGGTCGGTGGACGCGATCGCCTGGTAATCGTTGGCGTCGAACGACGGGTAGCTGGCCATCGCGTACACCTCGCCGGTGTACGGGTCCATGACGACCGCCGACACCCGCTTGGCCTTGTCGGCGATCCAGGCGGCCAGCAGTTCCTGCTCGACGCTGAGCTGGAGGCCGGCGTCGATGGTCAGGCGAAGGTCCGTGCCCGGTTGGCCGGGGCTGGTGACGTCGGCGCTCTCGAGCATCGGACGCCCGGTCGGATCGCGTTGGGCGACCACGACCCTGGGCAGGCCGCCCAGGGTTGCCTGGTACTGCTGTTCGACGCCGTACTGCCCGACGCCGTCGCGATTCACGAACCCCAGCAGGTGTGCCGCGAGCGTGGTCCCGGGACCACCGCCCGGCTGCGGGTAGACGCGCTCGGGTTCCTGCTCGAGGGAGAGGCCGAAGACGCGCCCGCCATCGATGGCCGCCTGGATCCTGTCGGCGAGCTGCCGGTCGATCCCGTGCTGGACGATCAGGTAGCGGCTCTTGGAGGCGAGCTTGTCGCGCAGGGCGATCGCCGCGGCGTCATCGAGCCCGAGCAGCGTCGTCAGTTCGGCGACGGTCGCCCGACGCTGGTCCGGCGTCAGCTGGTCGGGCGCCGCGACGAGGCGTGCGCGCTGGACCGTGGTGGCCAGGACGACCGTGCCGGTCCGGTCGAAGATGTCGCCGCGCTGGCTGGGCGCGTCGATCGTGACGGTGGTCTGGTCGGCGGCTTCGGAGGCGAGCCGCTCGTGGTCGACGACCTGCCAGTACACCGACCGGGCGCCGAGCGCCAGCGCGCCGACCAGGAAGACGCACAGGAGGGCGAGCAGGCGAACGCGTGAATCGGTCCGGCCCGGCATCGGTCGGTCGATCGCCTAGCGGGCCGGCAGGACGATCGGCTCGGCCAGCTGGCCCAGGCCGTCGTCGATCGCCATCTTGCGAATCGCCGGTTCCCGGCCCAGCCGGTTGAGATCCGATCGCACGTTCTCGGCCTGGGCGTCCAGGCGCTGCCGATCGAGCGCCAGGCGGCCGATGTCGAGCCCGGTGGCCGACACCCGGATCTGCTGCGCCAGGGAGAAGAACGCGAGCATGAAGGCGACGACGATCGAGCCGAGGATCAGCCCGAGCCGATTGGTCCGCTGGCCGGAGCGCACCGCGCCGCGCACGCGCCGCCGACCGAGCGTCGGCGTGTCGACGGTCTTCGGGCGGCGCGGCAGCAGGATGTTGCGCGGTCGGGCGCCCTCGTAGACGGCCATCCGTCAGTCCAGCGCGAACCGGACGCGTGGACTCCGCGGGTCGAGGAAGGCGAATGGATCGGCCGGAGCGGCAGAGCTCCAGTCGTTCAGCTCGAAGTCGAACCCCTCGCTGTGCTGCCCACGGTCCTGCCGTTCGCGCACTTCGTGCTGGCGGCGGCCGTAGGTCTTTCGACGGCTGGACTGGTGGCGCTTGCTCATGAGACTCCTCCCTTCCGTGACGACGTGGCCTAGGCGGCGAGACGCTCGGCCGCCCGCATGCGGGCGCTGCGAGCGCGGGGATTGGCGATCAGTTCGGCGGCGCTCGGGGTCACCGACCGGCGGGTGACGAGGCGCAGTCGCGGGTTCCGGCCACAGACGCAGATGGGAACCTCCGGCGGGCAGACGCAGCCGCGCCGCTCCGCCTGGAAGAATCGCTTGACGATGCGGTCCTCGAGCGAGTGGTAGCTGAGGACGACCAGGCGACCACCCGGCCGAAGCAGGTCGAGGGCGGCGTGCAGGCCGGCTTCGAGGGCGTCGAGCTCCTCGTTGACCGCGATCCTGAGGGCCTGGAAGACGCGGGTCGCGGGATGGGTCCGCCGCGGCAGTCGCGGATTGGGCGGGACGACCCGCTCGATCAGGGCGGCCAGCTCCTCGGCGCTGGCCATCGGCGCGACGCGGCGGCCGTCCACGATCGCCCGGGCGATCCGGCCGGCCTTCGGCTCCTCTCCATAGCGGCGGAAGAGCGCGGTCAGCTCATCCACGTCGAGGGTGGCCAGGAGCTCGGCCGCCGGGATGCCGCGGCCGGCGTCAAAGCGCATGTCGAGCGGACCGCCGGTCCGGAAGCCAAACCCCCGGTCGCGGTCGGCGAGCTGGAAGCTGGAGAGGCCGAGGTCGAACAGGCAGCCATCGACGGCGCCGAAGCCAGCGGCGCGGGCGACGGCGTGGAGTTCCTGGAAGTTCGCCTGGCGAAGGACCAGGCGGTCGCCGAAACGCGGTCGAAGTCGTGCCTCGACGCGTGCGATCGCGGCCGGGTCGGCATCGAGGCCAAGGAGGCGGCCATCGGGATTGGCCGCCTCCAGAATCCGCTCGGTGTGCCCACCGCCGCCCAGGGTGGCATCGATGTGAAGGCTGCCGGGGGCAGGTGCGAGCATCTCGAGGACCTCCTCCACCAGCACCGGCAGGTGCCCTTCGTTCATCACTCCTCCATCCCGGTCGAATCGGATCCCGAGCGGATCCTGGAAGCGCATGTGGTCGGAGCTAGATCCCCAGGCCTTCGAAGGCCTTCGCCAGCTCCTGCGGGTCGTCGAGCGCCCGCCGGTACGAGTCCCAGCGATCGGGTGCCCAGATCTCCGCGTGATCGCGCGACCCGACGACGACGGCGTCAGTGCCGAGGCCGATCGATTCGCGCAGGTAGGCAGGAAGCAGGAGCCTCCCCTGCCGGTCCATCTCGGCCTCGATGGCCTGCGAGAAGACGAACCGCTGGAAGAGGCGCGATTTCTGGTCGGTGATCGGGAGCGCTGCGACCTTCGCGGCCAGCGCGTCCCAGCCCGCCTTGGGGTGGATCGCCAGGCAGTCGTCCAGCCAGCCGGAGACCATCGATCCGGGGTCGAGCTGCGCACGGAACTTCACGGGCACGGCGATCCGTCCCTTGCCGTCCACCGTGTGGCGGTACTCGCCGGTGAACACCTGTCGGGTCTACCCCAGTGATCCGTGGCGGGAACGGTGGGTCGGTACCGTGGGTTTCCCCACTTGTCACCACTTTGCGCCACTTCGCTGCATTCTACCGCGCGATGCCACCCCGTCAAGGTCGATTTCGCGGGTTCGGCGCGCGATCGGAATGCGCCTGGCGGACGCGCTCCGCCGCGCCCCGCCGTGGACCACGCTCGGCGGGTCCAGCGACCTTCCGTCCGTTACCGGTCGGCGCGGCCCCGGGCAGCCCCGGCCGCGCCCATCGCTACCTCGTCGGCGGCGGGAGGAGCAGCTTCTGCCCGGCGACGAGCTGGGTCGTCTTCGTCCACGGATTGCGCTCCTCGACCTTGTCGAGGGGCACGCCGAAATACCTGGCGATGCTGAACAGGTTGTCCCCCTGACGCACGACGTAGATCCAGCAGTCCGGGGTGTTCGGGCAGGCCGTCAGCAGGTCATAGCGATTCGATGAGGGTCGGGCGGTCGGTGCAGGCGTGGGCTGGGCCGTGGTCGGCGCAGCGGGCGTCGCGGTGACGGGTGTCTCGGAAAGCGATGCTGCCGCGGTCGAAGCGGACGGTTCGACGCTCGCCTCGGCGAGGGCCGTGGCGGTCGAGCCGGGATGGTTGCCCGCGACGTCGGTCGTCTGGGACGGTCGCCTCGCGGCCGGAAGATCGAGCCCGCCATTGGCCAGGACGAAGGCCACCGACAGCGCGAACGAGGCGGCCAGGACGACGAGGGCACCGGCGATCGCCGGCGTGACCGTCCGGCTGGGGCGGCTCCGTGGCGCGACCGAATCGGGCCGACCATCCACGGCGTCAGCCGAATCGTCGGGCACGCACCCTCCATCGCATGAGTGGAACGGCGCGGAGTCTAGTACCTTTCGTCTGTTGCCGTGGCCTTGTGGCCGATGCTAGGCTCCGGCCCCATCGATCGTTCGGATCGCCCGATCGGACGTCACAGAGGCAAGACACAGCAGCTCATGGCCCTGCCGCTCCCGGTCATCGCCGCGCAGCCCGACGCCTTTCACCTGGCGCCGCACCGGATCAAGCGCTGCACGTTTCGGCGCTTGATCAACGTCAAGATCGACAACGAGCGGGTCTACGACGTGGAGTGCCTCTACCCGGATCGCAAGGTTCCGATCCCGCTCGGCGACCTCGACTCCGCCTCGCCGATCTGCAACGCCTGCACAGCTCCCCACATCTTCCGCCCCGACGAGGACTGAGCAGCGTTCTGGGGCGGATCCGATCGGCGCCCGGGCGTGTCAGGCGAAGGTGCCGGCGAGCACCGGAGCGAGCGCACTCTGGAGTGCGTGAGCGAGGGAGCGGAGCCGGCAACGCGCGCATGGCGCGCCCGGGCGCCGATCGACGTCAGCGGGGCGGTCTGTAAGCCGAGTTCTGTCCTGCCGGCTCGCGCCGCCAGGGATGGCCATCCATCTGTGACCGCCGGTCGCCCGGCGGCTCTTGCGGCCGACCCGAGGGCTGGGCAGCGCACCTCTCCCCTGCCGACGGTTTCCCGGCGGCGGGTTGCGCCCTCCTATTTGGCCTTGCTCCGGGTGGAGTTTGCCCGTTTCACTCCACCAACCGGCTCGCGCCGGACGGCGGCATCGTCACTGTGGCACTGGTCCTCGCCTTGCGGCGGGCGGGCGTTACCCGCCACCCTGCGCTGAGGAGCTCGGACTTTCCTCACGACGCCGAGGTTGCCCTCGCCGACGCGCGACCATCCGACCGCCTCGCTGACGCCTCAGTCTAGCCGACCGGCCTAAAGACCTCGATCGCGTCGCGGCGGAGCCGCCTGCTCGCGGACCCGCCTACCCGCGAGGCCGAACGACCACCACGGCCGGGCCGCCGACGCTGACGCGATCGATCGCCTGGTTGGCCAGGGCGTCCGCGATCGAGTTCTGCGCTCGGGGGACGTGCGCGGCGGCCCATCGGTCGAAGCCGGCGAGCGTCTGCCGGCAGGCCGTCCAGAGCGGGATCAGCTTGGCGTCCTTGACCCGCCAGCGCCCGGTGAGCTGCTCCACGATCAGCTTCGAATCCAGCAGCAGCTCGACCTCGTGCGCACCGAGCTCGCGAGCGAGGCCAAGGGCGCGCAGGGTCCCGGTGTACTCGGCGACGTTGTTGGTCTGGATCCCGAGGTACTCGGAGATCGAGGCGTCGGGCTGGGCCCGCGGGTCCCGCGCGTCGGGCCGTCGGAGGTCGTACAGGGCCGCGCCGAGCGATGCGGGACCGGGATTGCCGCGCGCCGCGCCGTCGGTCCGGATCAGGTATCCGTGCCGGCGACCACCCGCGGCCGGGGCGACGTCGAGCTCGGGAAACAGCGGCGGGCTCAGACCCCTCGCTCCACGATTGCCGCACTGACCTCGAGGATTGCCTGCGTGATCTTGATGCCGCGCGGACACGCGTCCGTGCAATTGAAGATGGTCCGGCAGCGCCAGACCCCGTCCTTGTCGGCCAGGATCTCCAGGCGCTCATCCCCGCCCTGGTCGCGAGAATCGAAGATGAACCGGTGGGCGGCGACGATCGCCGCGGGCCCGACGTACGACGGCTGCGCCCAGAACGACGGGCACGAGGTCGTGCACGCGGCGCACAGGATGCACTTGGTCGTGTCGTCGTAGACCGCCCGATCAGCCGCAGACTGCAGTCGCTCGCGCTCGGGTGCGGGTCCCTCGTTGATCAGGAACGGCTGGACGCTCCGCAGCTTGTCGAAGAACCCATCCATGTCGACGACAAGGTCCTTGACCACGGGCAAGCCCGGCAACGGCGCGACACTGATCCGGCGGGTGCCGAGCTGCTCGACCCGGAGCTTGCAGGCGAGCCGGTTGCGCCCGTTGATGAGCATGGCATCGGAGCCGCACACGCCATGGGCGCACGAGCGCCGGAACGTCAGCGTCCCGTCCTGCTCCCACTTGACGCGGTGCAGCAGGTCCAGGACCCGATCGAGCTTCGGGTCGGCCTCCACCGCATACGACTCCCAATGCGGCCGTTCGTCGCGCTCGGGGTCGTAGCGGAGGATTCGAAGGTCGACCTGCATGCTCGTCCAGCCTGGCTCAATACACGCGGGGCTTCGGTTCGAAGCGGGTGATCGTGACCGGCTTGTAGGAGAGCTTCGGTCCGCCCTCGGCTCGCGTGGCCAGCGTATGCGTCAGGAAGTTGACGTCGTCACGCTCGGGGTAGTCCTCGCGGGCGTGCGCTCCGCGGCTCTCCTTGCGAGCCAGGGCGGAGACCACGGTGGTCTCGGCGCAGTCGAGCAGGTAGCCGACCTCGCGCGCCTCGAGCAGGTCGGTGTTGAAGGTCTTGCCCTTGTCCTGGACCGACGCCCGTGTGTAGCGCTCCGCAAGCGCCCGCACCCGGCGCAAGGCCTCGGTCAGGAGCGCCTCGTCGCGGTAGACGCCGACGTTGTCCATCATCACGTCGGCCAGGTCGCGGCGGATGTGGGCCGAGCTCTCGCCGGTTCGCCGGTCTCGGAGGGCTTCGATCTCCTCCCGGACCGGTGTTGCGGCGTCGGCCGGCAGGTCGGCGAACCCGACGCCGCCGATGTCGGCGGCCATCTGCCGCCCGGCCCGACGACCGAAGACGAGGAGGTCGACGAGCGAGTTGGTGCCCAGTCGGTTGGCGCCGTGGACGCTGACGCAGGCGCATTCGCCGGCCGCGTACAACCCGGGCACGACCGTGTTCGCGGCATCGCGGATGACCCGTGTCGAGATGTCGGTCGGGATCCCGCCCATCGCGTAATGGGCGGTCGGCTGGACCGGTACCGGTTCGGTGATCGGCTCGACGCCCTGGTAGACCCGGGCGAACTCGGTGATGTCGGGCAGCTTCTCCTCGATCAGCTTGCGCCCGAGGTGACGGAGGTCGAGGTAGACGTAGTCCTTGCCGTCGATCCCCCGCCCCGCCCGGATCTCCTGGTACATCGCGCGGCTGACCATGTCCCGCGGCGCCAGCTCCATCAGCTTCGGCGCGTAGCGGTCCATGAACCGGTGGCCGTCGTTGTCGAGCAGGTAGCCGCCCTCGCCTCTGGCCGCCTCCGAGAGCAGGATCCCGAGCCCGACGATCCCGGTCGGATGGAACTGGTAGAACTCCATGTCCTCCATCGGCACGCCATGGCGGTAGGCCAGCGAGACCCCGTCGCCGGTCAGGCTCCACGCGTTCGAGGTGATCCGGAACATCCGCCCGAACCCGCCGGTCGCCAGCAGGACCGCCTTGGAGCGAAACGTGTGGAGTTCGCCGTCGGCGATCCGGTAGGCCACGACGCCCGCCGATCGGCCGCCAGAGCCGAGCTCGCCGCCCTCGGACAGCAGGTCGACCACGTGGTACTCGTCGTAGAACTTGACGCCGTACTTGATGGCCTGCTGGTAGAGCGTCTGCAGGATCATGTGGCCGGTCCGGTCGGCGGCGAAGCAGGCTCGTCGAACCGGCCCCTCCCCGAAGTTCCGGGTGTGGCCCCCGAACCGTCGCTGGTCGATCTTGCCTTCCGGCGTCCGGTTGAACGGGAGGCCCATGTGCTCGAGCTCGATCACGGTCTCGATCGCCTCGCGGGCCAGCACCTCGGCACTGTCCTGGTCGGTGAGGTAGTCACCGCCCTTGATCGTGTCGAACATGTGCCACTCCCAGTGGTCCTCCTCGAGGTTCCCGAGCGCGGCACAGACCCCGCCCTGGGCGGCCCCGGTGTGGGAACGGGTCGGGTAGAGCTTGGTCAGGACCGCCGCGTCCACCCCGGCCCGCGCGAGTTCGACCGCCGCCCAGAGACCGGCCCCGCCGGCTCCCACGATCAGGGCGTCATGGTCGATCTGCATGGCGGATCAGCCGGCCGGGACGACGGTCGGGAGGGTGAGGACCACGACGCTGCCCATCACGAACAGGCCGATCGCCATCAGGTAGAGGCCCATCGTCAGGGCCGTCCGGATACCGCCGTGGGTGTAGTCGCCGATGACGGTCCGGACACCCATGAACGCGTGGAAGAGGACCATCATCAGCAGCGTCCAGTCGAACGCCCGCCAGAACAGGCTGCTCCAGCGGACCGTGGTGATGAAGTCCGCATTCTGGAGCGCCGGGTCGTACAGGACGTGCAGGATCAGGTAGTGGGTCAGGGCCAGGACGAACAGCGCGACCCCCGTCAGGCGCATCAGGTACCAGACCGCCAGCTCGAAACCACCGCCCTGTGGCTTGGCCCGGCGATACGCCGATCGGCTCATCTCAACCACCCCACAGAGGCTTGAAGATGAAGTACGAGACGATCACGCCGAGGACCGCGAAGATCACCCAGTTGGTCAACCACATCTGGCGCTGGTAGCGCGTGAGCGACGGCCAGAAGTCCATCACGATGATCCGCAGCCCGTTGAGGGCGTGATACAGCAGGGCCGCGCCGAGGAGCGCCTCGAGCACCCGGCCGATCGGGCTGGCATAGATCGCCAGCAGCTCGTCGTAGGCCTTGGGATTGCCGCCGACCAGGTAGATGTCGACGACGTGGAGGATCACGAAGGCCCAGATCGCGACCCCCGAGATGCGGTGAAACGCCCAGGCGACCATGCCGATGCCGCCGCGATAGCGAAGCAGCATCAGCCGGCCAGTCGGGCGATGATCGCGTCGGCGAAACCGGCCGTGCCGGTCGTCCCGCCCAGGTCGTAGGTGACGGTCCGACCCTCGGCGATGACGTCGCGGACGGCCGTCTCCACGCGGGTCGCGTGATCGGGATGGCCGAGGTGGCGGAGCATCAGCGCCGCCGACAGGATCAGGGCCGTCGGGTTCGCCTTGTCCATGCCCGCGTACTTGGGCGCCGACCCGTGGACCGGCTCGAACACCGCGGCGTCCGCCCCGATGTTGGCGCCGGGCGCCACGCCGAGCCCGCCGACCAGTCCGGCGCACAGGTCGCTGATGATGTCGCCGTACAAGTTCGGCAGGACCAGGACGTCGTACAGCTCTGGCTTCTGGACGAGCTGCATGCACATGTTGTCGACGATCCGATCCTCGAATTCGATCCGACCGTCGTACTCGGCCGCGATCGTCCGGCACGACTCGAGGAAGAGCCCGTCGGACAGCTTCATGATGTTCGCCTTGTGGACCGCGGTGACCCGGTGGCGGTCGTTCGCGACGGCGTAGTCGAAGGCGAACCGCGCGATCCGCTCCGACGCGGCACGGGTGATGATCTTGATGCTCTCCGCGGCGTCCGGACCGACCATGTGCTCGATCCCGGCGTACAGGTCCTCGGTGTTCTCGCGGACGATCACCAGGTCGACGTTTTCGTATCGCGTGTCGAGGCCCTTCATCGAACGGGCCGGCCGCAGGTTCGCATACAGCCCGAGCGCCTGGCGCAGGCTCACGTTGACGCTCCGGAACCCCACCCCGACGGGCGTCGTGATCGGGCCCTTGAGCGCGACCTTGGTCCGCCGGATGGACTCGAGCACATTGTCCGGCAGCGGCGTGCCGTACTCGGCGATGACGGCCTCGCCGGCCTGGACCACCTCCCACTCGAAGCCGATTCCCGTCGCGTCGAGGACGCGGCGGGTCGCCTCCGCCAGCTCCGGTCCGATGCCGTCGCCGGGGATCAGGGTCACACGGTGGGCCATGAGCCCATTCTAGCCACGCGTCGCGCCCGACGCGGCCGGCCCGCGAGGTCCGGGCGTGGCGCCACCCCCGGGTGGGACCGCCTCCAAGCCCGAGTCGCTCGGCGCCGGCTGGGCTAGCATTACCCTTCCCGGCCCCACGCTCGGCCGACGCCTCGAATCGGAGCCCACCCAACACGTGAAGATCCAGGAAGCCGACGCCAAGTCCCTGCTGCTCGCGCAGGGCCTCCCCGTCCCGGCCTGGGAGGTCGCCCATTCGGTCGAGGAGGCACGCCTGTCGGCAGAGCGCTTCTTCGACGGCGGCGCCCAGCAGGTCGTGATCAAGGCGCAGGTCCTGGTCGGTGGTCGCGGCAAGGCCGGCGGCGTCAAACTGGCCGGCTTCCCCGAACAAGCCGAGCTGGTCGCCGGCGCCATCCTGGGCATGGACATCAAGGGCATCACGGTTCGCAAGGTCCTGGTCGCCGCAGCCGCGGACATCGTCAAGGAGTTCTACATGTCGGCGGTGCTCGACCGGGCGGCCGGGCGAATCCTGCTGATGGGCTCCGCCGAAGGCGGCGTCGAGATCGAACAGGTCGCCGCATCCAATCCAGGGGCGATCGTTCGCGTCCACGCCGATCCCCTCCTCGGCCTGCTCGACTACCAGGCGCGCCAATTCGCCTTCGCCATGGGCCTCGGCGCCCACCTGAAAGCGGCCGTGGCGATCGCCAAGGGCCTGGTGGCGACCATGCTCGCCAACGACGCCGACCTGGTCGAGATCAACCCGCTCGCGATCGTCCGCGAATCCGATGCCGCCGGGTCACCGGTCGAACGCCTCGTCTGCCTCGACGCCAAGGTCACCCTCGACGACTCCGGGCTGCCCCGCCACCCCGAGCTGGAGACGCTGCGCGATCCCGACGACGAGGACCCGGCCGACCGCGAGGCGCGCGAGGCCGGCCTCACGTTCATCAAGCTGGACGGCACCATCGGCTGCATGGTCAACGGCGCCGGCCTCGCGATGACCACGATGGACCTGGTCAAGCGGGCGGGTGGCGAACCGGCCAACTTCCTCGACATCGGCGGTGGGGCGCGAGCCGACCGCGTCGCCGCGGCGATGCGGATCATCCTGGCCGACCCGAAGGTCAATGCGATCCTGGTCAACATCTTCGGCGGCATCACCCGGGGCGACGAGGTCGCCCGCGGCCTGATCGAGGCTCGCGCCGTCCAGGAACGCGACGTACCGATGATCGTCCGCATCGTCGGGACCAACGCCGCCGAGGCGGCGAGATTGCTCGAGCAGGCGAACCTCACGACTGCGACGACGCTCGACGAGGCGGCGGCGAAGGCGGTGGCCGCGTCCCGGCAGGCAGGCGCTGCGGCATGAGTGTCCTCGTCGGTCCCGACACGCGGCTCCTCGTCCAGGGGATCACCGGGCGCGAAGGCGACTTCCACAGCCGCCAGATGCGCGAGTACGGGACCTCGATCGTGGCCGGCATGACCCCGGGCAAGGGCGGGCAGACCGCGCTCGACGGAGCCGTCCCGGTCTTCGACACCGTCGCGGACGCGGTCCGCGAGACGGGCGCCAACACGTCGTGCATCTTCGTGCCGGCGGCCGGCGCGCCCGACGCGGTGATGGAGGCCGCGGCCGCCGGGATCGCCACGATCTTCTGCATCACCGAGGGCATTCCGGCCCTGGACATGATCCCCGCGGTCGAGGCGGTCCGACGAGCGGGGGCGCGGCTCATCGGACCCAACTGTCCGGGTGCCACCTCGCCGGGCTCGGCCAAGGTCGGGATCATCCCGGGGTCGATCCATCGCCAGGGTCGGGTCGGCGTCGTCAGCCGTTCCGGAACGCTGACCTACGAAGCGGTCCAGGCGATGAGCGACGCGGGCGTCGGACAATCGACCTGCATCGGAATCGGCGGCGACCCGATCATCGGGACCAGCTTCCTCGATGTGCTCCGGCTGTTTGCCGCGGACGAGGACACCGGGGCGATCGTCCTGATCGGCGAGATCGGCGGCGCGGCCGAGGAGACCGCCGCGGCCTGGGCCGCGGAACACCTTCGCGACCTGCCCAAGGTGGCCTTCATCGCCGGCCGGACCGCCCCCGAGGGCAAACGGATGGGCCACGCCGGCGCGATCATCTCGGGCGGCGCGGGGACCGCGGCGTCCAAGGTCGACGCGCTCGAGGCGGCCGGGTTCCGGGTGGCCGGCTCACCCCTGGAGCTGCCGTCGCTGCTGCGCGATGCCGGCTACCGCGACTGAGCGACGCTCCACGTGACGCACCTGATGGACCTGGTCGCGGGGCACGCCAAGGAGATCCTGCTCGCGCTGGGCCTCGACGACCTCGAAGCCCTCGACGATCGCCACCGCTTCCCGGCGCACGTGGCGTTGGGTGGCGGCCTCGACCCCACCTGGCTCGACCTGTTCGCCGAGGCGGTCCGCGGCGTCACCGGCGGCCCCGACCCGTGCAACTTCCTCGACGCGCGGATCGAGCTCGACGGCCCGGACGACGGGAACGGCCGGACGATCGAGCGCGTCGACCCGTCCTGGATCGACGCCGTGGCGCGCATCCCGGACAGCGAGATCGGGGCGATCGCGGCTGGCTGGATCGACCTCATCGAGGAGGAGCTGGGCACCTTGCCGCGCGAGGAGAAGCCGTGGATCCGCGACCTCGCCGGGCGCCTCGTGGCGTTCTGCCGCGCGGCGGATCGCGAACCCGACGTCCTGTTCGCCTGGTCCCTGCGATGACCGATCCGGCGAGCCGGCACGCGGCCTCGTTCGACGCCAACCGATCGCTGTGGGACGCCTGGACCGCCGTGCACGCGACCGGCGACTTCTACGACCTCGAGTCGTTCAAGGCCGGAGGCGTTCGCATCCGACCATATGAGCTCGAGCTGGTCGGAGACGTCGCCGGCAAGACCCTGCTCCACCTGCAATGCCACTTCGGGATCGACACCCTCTCGTGGGCCCGCCTCGGCGCGGTGGTCACCGGGTCGGACATCTCGCCGGCCGCGATCGACCTGGCGACGCGGCTCGCCGGCGAGCTGGCATTCCCGAACGCTCGATTCGTGCTCTCGAACGTGTACCAGCTGCCGGCCAACCTCGACGACCAATTCGACGTCGTCTACACGTCACGAGGCGCGCTCAACTGGCTGCCCGACATCCGGGCCTGGGCGAATGTCGTTGCCCACTTCGTCGCACCCGGCGGCATCTTCTTCATCACGGAGGCCCATCCGGTGATGAACGTGTTCGAGAACGAGGGCGTCCGACCGGGCGAGCTGCGCCTCGCCTACCCGTACTGGGAGCATCCGGACCCGCTGGTCTTCCCCGTCAAGGGGTCGTACGCCGATCCGTCCGCGGACGTCGGATCCCAGACTGAGCACAGCTGGGATCACGGACTCGGCGAGATTGTCAGCGCCCTGATCGACGCGGGTCTCCGGATCGAGGCGCTGGTCGAGCATCCGTTCCTCGACTGGAGTGCCGATTTCCTGGTCGAGGCGGCGCCCGGCCGCTACATCCTGCCGCCCGATGCCGGCGGTGAGCTGCCCTTGATGTTCTCGCTGCGAGCCCGCAAGCCCGCCTGACAGGGCCGGTCTACGGCTTGGCCGGCGCCCGGAAACCGAGCATCGCCCAGGACGGTCCGCCGGGCGCCTCGATCAGCTCGACGAGGACCCCGTGACAGGCCCGCGGGTGGATGAACGCTATGGGTCCCTCGGCGCCGCGTCGCGGCGAGGTGTCGATCAGCTCCAACCCCGAGATTTCGAGCTTGAGCAGCGTCTCCGCCAGGTTGGCCACCTCGAAGCAGACGTGGTGGAAGCCCTCGCCCCTTGACGCCAGGAAGCGCGCGACGCCGGTCGTGTCGTCGGTCGGCTCAACCAGCTCGATCTTCGACTCGCCGACCGCGAGGAACGCGATCCGCACCCGATCGTCGGGGATGTCCAGGATCGACTCGAGCTTGAGCCCGAGCATGTCGCGCCAGAGCCCGATGGCGCTCTCGATCGAGGTCACGATCAACGCGACGTGGTGGACCTTGCCGAGGCGGCGAACGGCCTCGGGAACGCGAGACTCGGGCGAAACGGGCGGCATCGGCCCAGCTTAGACCGTGATCAGCTCGCGATGTTCGCCCCAGGCGACGCGCAGCCGGTCGCTGATCTCGCCGACGGTCGCGTGCGCTCGGACCGCCTCAAGAATCGGCGGCATCAGGTTCCCGTCACCGCGGGCCGTCGCCTCGAGCCGGCCCATGGCGGCGCTCCAGGCGTCGGTCGACCGTTCCGAACGGACGCGCCGCACGCGCTCGATCTGCCGGCGCTCGCCGTCCGGGTCGATCTTGTGCAGCGGCGGTGTGGTCGCCTCGTCGTCACGGAAGCGGTTGACCCCGACGACCACCTGGTCGCCTGATTCGATCGCCTGCTGGACCCGGTAGGCGGCCTCCTGGATCTGGCGCTGCTGGAATCCGCCCTCGATGGCGGCCAGCGTCCCGCCCATCGCCTCGATCTCATCGAGATAGCCCCAGGCGGCGGCCTCGAGCTCGTTGGTCAGGCTCTCGACGTAGAACGAGCCCGCGAGCGGGTCGGGCGTTTCGGTCACGCCGGCTTCGTAGGCCAGGATCTGCTGGGTTCGCAGCGCCAGCCGGGCGGACTGCTCGGTCGGCAGCGCGAGGGCCTCATCGCGGGAGTTGGTGTGCAGGCTCTGGGCGCCGCCGAGCACCGCCGCCAGGGCCTGGATGGTCGTGCGAACCACGTTGTTGTCGACCGATTGGGCGGTCAGGCTCGAGCCGGCGGTCTGGACGTGGAACCGACAGACCCACGAGCGCGGGTTGGTCGCCCCGAACCGCTCGCGCATGATCGTCGCCCACATCCGGCGGGCCGCCCTGAACTTGGCGACCTCCTCGAACAGCTCGGACCAGGCGGCGAAGAAGAACGACAGCCGGCCGGCGAAGTCGTCCACGTCCAGCCCTCGAGCGACGGCCGCGTCGACGTACGCGATCGCGTCGGCGAGCGTGAACGCCAGCTCCTGCGCCGCGGTCGCGCCGGCCTCGCGCATGTGGTACCCGGAAATAGAAATTGTGTTCCATTTGGGGAGCTCTGCCGCGCAGAACTCGAACACGTCGGTGACCAGCCGCATCGACGGGCGAGGCGGGAAGATGTACGTGCCGCGGGCGATGTACTCCTTGAGGATGTCGTTCTGCGTGGTCCCGGAGATCGCCTCGCGGGGTACGCCCTGCGCCTCGGCCGCGGCCACATAGAGCGCGAGCAGGATCGGGGCGGTGGCATTGATGGTCATCGACGTGCTCACCCGGTCGAGCGGCAGGCCGTCGAGCAGGACGGCCATGTCGGCCAGGCAGGCGATCGGCACGCCGACTCGACCCACTTCCCCCTCCGCCTCCCTGGCGTCGGAGTCGTAGCCCATCTGCGTCGGCAGGTCGAAGGCGACAGACAGCCCCGTCTGTCCCTGGTCCAGCAGGTACCGGAAGCGCCGGTTGGTCTCCTCGGCGGTCGCGAATCCCGCGTACTGGCGCATCGTCCAGAACCGGCTCCGGTACATCGTCGGCTGGACGCCGCGGGTGAACGGATACTCGCCCGGCCGCCCGAGGTCACGATCCTCGTCGAGCCCGGCCACGTCGGCCCGCGTGTAGAGGTCCCGGATGACGATCCCGGACGAGGTCTCGAAGACGTCGCGACGCTCGGCGGAGCCACGCAACGCGTTCGCGCGGACCAGCTCGCGCCAGCGTTGCCGGCCCGGGTCGGCCGCCTCGCCGGCGGGTCGGGCCGGGCGCGCCGCCTTGGACGTGTCCTTTCGATCGCTCATTCGAGCACCAGCAGGAGGTCGCCGACTTCGATCGTGCCGCCGACGCCCACCGCCACGCTGGAGACGATCCCGTCGCGCGGGGCTCGCAGTTCGTTCTGCATCTTCATCGCCTCCACCACCAGGAGTTGCTGTCCGGCCTCGACCGGATCCCCGGGCACGATCGACACCGACACGATCCGTCCCGGAATGATGGCCCGAACGTGGGTCGGGCCGCCATGCGCGGTCTCCTCGCGACCTCGTCGCGCCCGCTCGCGAAGCGACGCCCGTCGCTCCGACTCGATCTCGACCTCCACACGCCAGCCGTCGACCACGATCTCGCGCCGGGCGAGGCCGGTCGACGGGCCTGCCGGGCGGTCGAACGGCATCAGGAGGATGGCTGTGCGTGTCGAGCCGCTCCCGGCGGCCTCCACGAGGACGCCGTGGACGCCATCGAGGTGGTCCAGCCGGACCTCGAGCGGCAGCCCGTCCACGATGGCGACGCGCACGCCACCGGACACGTCCGCAATGGCCAGGGCCTCCGACCTGACGCCACCCAGGATGCCTCCGCCGACGACGTGCGGTGCAGGTGCCAGCGGGGCTTCGGGAGGTTCGATCACCATCGGTTCGATCCCGGCACGGGCCGATCCAGGCGCCACGCCGACACGGACGGCTCGTGGATCGACGATCCTGGCGGCAGTCCCGCGGTCGTCATCGCGAGCCCGAGCCACGCCCTCGGTCATGACCGCCACCGATCGATGGCCGCCCGCCGGGCGGCACTGGCCCAGCGCCGATCCTCGCCCTGCGATCCTGCGGCCGCGACCGGGGGCCCGCTCCCGGTTGCGGTGGTGCCCAACCCGCGCTCGAGTTCGTCGAGCCCGGCGGCCAGCATGGCCGGGCGCGTCGCGCGCACGAATTCGGTCGGACCATTCCACCACTCCCCGACCCATCCGGTCGACAGGTCACCGTCCTGGAAGGCCGCGTGGCGGGCGACGAACCGGTGGAACGGCAGGGTGGTCTGGATTCCGGCGATCTCCACCTCGTCCAGGGCGCGCCGGAGCCGCCGAACCGCCGCCGGCCGGTCGCCCGCGTGGACCATGATCTTGGCGATCAGGTTGTCGTACTCCGGCGGGATCCGGTCTCCTTCGCCGACGGCCGTGTCCACCCGGATGCCGGGGCCGGCCGGCATGACCCAGCGGCGGATCGGGCCCGGTGTCGGGGCGAATGCCCGGGAAGGATCCTCGGCCGCGATGCGGACCTCGATGGCATGGCCGGCCGGTTCGACGGCGCGCTCCGAGGCGGCGATCGCCTCCGCCGACAATTGCCGTCCGGCCGCCAGCCAGAACTGCTCGCGGACGATGTCCAGGCCCGAGACGAGCTCGGTCACGCCGTGCTCCACCTGGAGACGGGTGTTCACCTCGAGAAAGTAGAACGATCCGTCCGGGGAGCGCAGGAACTCGGCGGTGGCGGCGTTCACCAACCCTGCCCGCGCGGCAACCCGAACGGCGAGCTCGTGCAACCCGCGTCGCTCCTCCACGGTCAGACCCGGAGCCGGAGCCTCCTCCACGAGCTTCTGGTGGCGGCGCTGGATCGAGCAATCCCGCTCGCCGATCGCGATCACGTGGCCCGTGACGTCTCCGAGCAGCTGCACTTCGATATGGCGGGCGGGCACGATCTCGCGTTCCAGGTAGACGGCACCGTCCCCGAACGCGTCCGCCGCTTCCCGCGATCCGGCAGCCAGGGCTGCCGGCAGCTCGGCGGGGGTCGCCACGCGGCGCATCCCGCGACCGCCGCCACCGGCGGCCGCCTTGACCAGCAACGGAAAGCCGATCTCGGTCGCCTCGGCGACGATCGAGGCGACCTCATCGGGCCGATCGACCTTGGCTGGCCGCAACGTCCCGGGCACAACGGGCACGCCGGCTTCCCGGGCGAACCGGCGAGCGTGCAGCTTGTCACCGAGTGCCTGGATCGAACTCGACGGCGGCCCCACAAAGGCGAGGCCTGCCGCTTCGACGGCCCGTGCGAACGCGGACCGCTCGGCCAGGAACCCGTAGCCCGGATGGATCGCGTCGCATCCGGTGGACCGAGCCGCCTCGACGATGCGCTCAATCCGAAGGTAGCTGTCGCTCGCCGGCGCCGGTCCGAGGTGGACGGCCTCGTCGGCCAGTCGGACGTGGAGGGCAGATGCGTCGGCATCGCTGTAGACGGCGACGACCTCCATGCCGAGCTCGCGACAGGTCCGGATGATCCGGACCGCGATCTCGCCCCGGTTCGCAACCAGGACTCGACGGAACGGAGCGTCCGCCGCGAGGCCCTCCCGCGAAGCCCTCGGTTCGGCGTCGTCTTTGCGCAAAGACGAGGTCCGTCGGCGAGCCTCAGAGCGGGATGTTGCCATGCTTCTTCCTGGGGTTGCTATCCCGCTTGTCGGCCAGCATCTCGAGGGCCCGGATCAATCGCGGCCTGGTCTCGGACGGCTTGATGACGTCGTCGACGTATCCCCGGGCGGCGGCGACATACGGATTGGCGAACTCGGCTTCGTAGGCGGCCACCAGCCTGGATTGTTCGGCCGCCGGATCCTCGGCTGCCGCGATCGCGTCCTTGAAGATGATGTTGACCGCTCCTGCGGCACCCATCACCGCGATCTCGGCCGTCGGCCAGGCGAGGTTCATGTCGCCTCGGATGTGCTTGCTGCTCATGACGTCGTAGGCACCGCCGTACGCCTTGCGGGTGATGACCGTGAGCTTCGGAACCGTCGCTTCGCAATAGGCGTACAGCAGCTTCGCTCCCTGCTTGATGATCCCGCCATGCTCCTGGGCCACTCCGGGCATGAACCCGGGCACATCGACGAAGGTCACCAGTGGCACGTTGAAGCAATCGCAGGTTCGAACGAACCGGGCCGCCTTGACGGATGCGTCGATGTCGAGCGCCCCGGCCAGGATCGCGGGCTGCTGGGCGACGATCCCGACACTCCGACCCCCGAGTCGAGCGAACCCGATGAGGATGTTCGGCGCCCAGCCGGGCTGGATCTCGAGGAACTCCGAATCGTCCACCACCCGATCGATGACCTCGTGCATGTCATACGGAAGTCGCGGATCGTCGGGCACGATGGAATCGAGTGCCGGGTCCATTCGGTCGGTCGGATCTGACGTGGTCGCACGTCGCGGTTCGGCGAGGTTGTTCTGCGGCAGGTGCCCGAGGATCGCGCGCACGGCGTCGAGCGCCGCGGCCTCGTCGGCAGCGGACAGATGGGCCACTCCGCTCCTGGTCGTGTGCGTGGTGGCGCCACCGAGGTACTCGGAATCGACCTCCTCGTGAGTGACGGTCCTGACCACGTTCGGACCCGTGACGAACATGTAGCTCGAACCCTCGACCATGATCGTGAAGTCGGTGATGGCCGGCGAATAGACGGCACCACCGGCACACGGTCCCATGACCACGGAGATCTGTGGAACGACACCGGACGCGAGCACGTTGCGCAGGAAGATCTCGGCATACCCACCGAGCGACGCGACGCCTTCCTGGATTCGCGCGCCACCCGAGTCATTGAGGCCGATGATCGGCGCGCCCACCTTCAAGGCCAGGTCCATGATCTTGCAGATCTTCTCGGCATAGGCCTCCGACAGCGATCCACCGAAGACCGTGAAGTCCTGGCTGAAGACGAAGACGAGACGGCCGTCGATCGTGCCGTGGCCGGTCACGACGCCATCCCCAAGGACGTGCTGTTCATCGAGGCCGAAACCCGTCGCTCGATGCGTGACGAAGGCATCGAGCTCGACGAACGATCCCGGATCGAGCAGGAGATCGAGCCGTTCACGCGCGGTCAGCTTGCCCCAGGCATGCTGGCGCTCGATCCTGACCGCTCCCCCACCGAGCATCGCCTCGGCTCGCATCCGATCGAGCTGACTCAGTCGCTCATCATTGGTCGACACCGCGGCGGGACCTCCACGTGTCCTTGCGCAAAGACGAACGCCATCATAGCCGTGCGCATCGAGCCGTTGACGCAGGCGATCCTCGCGTGGAGGCGTCGGTCATTACCGACCGCTGGGCTCGGATATCCACAGATTTGGTGAACAACTCGGCCTGCGTGTGGATAACCGGGGTGCCCGAACCGGGGTCGAAGGGGGTAGCATGACGGGACGCGCCCCCGTCTGTCAGACCCCATCCGTCCGTGCGCAGTTGTCGAGGTGATGCCCCGGTGCCGAACGTGATCGCGATCGCCAACCAGAAGGGCGGCGTTGGGAAGACGACGACGGCGATCAATCTCGCCGGTGCGCTCGCAGAGAACGGCTATCGCGTGCTGTGCGTCGACATGGATCCTCAGGCCAATCTGACTGCCGGTCTCGGGATCAATCTCAACACTGTCGAACGCTCGATGGCCGACGTGTTGGCCGACGGACGGTCGACACTGAAAGACGTGATCCTGCCCACCGAGATCGCCGGGATCGACGTCGCTCCCGCGCACATCGATCTGGCATCGACCGAAGGGGAGCTGTTCACGGCACTCGGTCGCGAACAGATCCTGCGCGAAGCGTTCGAGGGCCAGATCGACGCCTATGACTACGTCCTGATCGACTGCCCGCCCAACCTGGGCCTGCTCACGGTCAACGGGCTGGTCGCATCGGCAGGCGTGATCATCCCGGTCCAGACGCAGTACTACGCGATGAAGGGGCTCAACAACCTGGTCAAGGTGATCAACGCGATTCGGCTCAAGCTCAATCGCGACCTGCGAATCCTCGGCCTGCTCCCGACGTTCTACGACAGCCGGACCAATCTCGCGCGCGACATGCTTGACGAGCTGCGCGTGGTCGGCGATCACTACGTGTTCAACAGCATCGTTCGCAACACCGTCAAGCTCGGCGAAGCGCCACTCGTTGGTCGACCGATCACGTCCTACGCCGGATCGAGCGATGCGGCTCGCACGTATCGCGAACTTGCACGTGAGGTGATCGACCTTGGCCCGAACTGATTTCCGCGCCGCCGCCGCCCGACGCCTGTCCGAGGAAAGCGAGCTCTCGCCGTCCATCGTCAGCCTCCTCTCCCCCGGCGGCACGACCCGGTCGGTCGGCGTCCGGATCGTCCACGTCGACCGGATCGAGCCGAACCCCGAACAACCGCGCATGGTCTTCGAACAGGAGGCGCTCGACGAGCTGTCGGCGTCGATCCGCGAACACGGCGTCCTGCAGCCGATCCTCGTCCGGCCGCTCGGCCCCAACACCTATCAGATCGTTGCCGGCGAACGCCGCTGGCGGGCGTCGCGCCAGGCCGGGCTCGAGACGATCCCGGCCCTGATCGAGGAGATCGACGATGACACCGCTCTCGAGATCGCCATCATCGAGAACCTCCAGCGCGAGGACCTGACACCCCTCGACGAAGCCGCGATGTTTGACCGGATGGTCCATGAGCACGGCTACAGCATCCGCAAGCTGGCGGACAAGCTGGGCAAGGACAAGGGCTACCTCGAGAACCGGCTACGCCTCGCCGATGCCCCGCCGGAGATCCGCGAGCTGGTGTCTTTGCGCAAGGACAGCCTGTCCCACGCCTACGAGTTGATGAAGGTCGAAGACCCAAAGAAGCGTCGCCGTCTGGCGGCCCAGGTCGCTCGTGGCGAGCTGACGCTGATCAAGCTGCGCGACAAGATCGAAGGGCGCCGCGCCCGTCCGAGTGTGCCCACCGATGGAGCCGACATGGCGGAGGCGTCGGCTGCAGGTGCGCCCTCCCCCGTGTCTCAGCCGGAGGATGACTGGTCCGAGACCCGACCGTCACCCCCCATCACCGACGACTCCCTGCTGGACGCCAAGCAGGGCCTGGCCGATGCGGTCGAGACCCTCGTTGCGTTGCTGCGCAGCCCCGAGCTCCGGGGCGCCATTCCCGCCACCGACCGAGCCAACCTGGCGAAGTACCTGACGATCGCCAAGCTCAAGCTCGAGAATGCCATCGCGATCGTGCGGAGCGACAACCCGGACGTCTGACCCGCCGCAGCATCGGGAGCCGGCACCATGCGGTGCCGGCTTCGTGGTGTCTGGGGCGCCCGATGGACCCGGCCTATCCGGGCCCGGCGATTCCCCAGAGCCAGCTGACCGCCAGGAGGGCGGTCCCGATCGCCTGGACCTCCCAGGCGCGCTCCAGCATCGCCGGCGAAGAGGCTCGTCCAACGCCAACGCCCGCGAGCACGATACCGGTGCACAGGGTCGCCGCCACGATCGTGGGCATGGGCGCTCCCGAGGTCAGCAGGGACCCAACGGCGACGAGGCCGACCACCGAATGCAGCAGAGCCACGGCGGCCCAGGCGCGTCTCGGACCCAGCCTGATCGCCACGGAGCCGACGCCCGCGGCCTCGTCGCGACGCACGTCCGCTGATGCATTCGCGATCGCCAGGGCCGTGCCGGCCAGCACGGCCGCCGGAACCAGGATGGCAAATGACGCCGGCAGGGCGCCGCTGGCGCCGAACCACCCGAAGACCGGCAGCAACGGGATCCCGACGGCGAACGGGACCCACGACCAGGCCGTTCCCTTCGCCACCACGTCATAGCTGTAACCGATGGCCAGCACGAGGACGGCGAGGGCGAGCATGCCGGGACCGGAGGCAGCCGTCAGGGCGATCCCGAGCACGGCGGACCCGATCGCGACCGCACGCGCCAGGGTTGGCGCGACCAGCCCGGCCGGGATGGGCTTCGCCGGCTTCCGCCCGGCGTCAGCCGGGGCGTCGACCAGGTCGTTGAGCGCGCCGATGGACGCCTGCAGGGCCAGCATCGCCGCCCCCAGGCGAAGGGCCGTCCAGCCGTCCCCGCCGGCGAGGAGGGCGACCGCCCCGCTGGCGATCCCGTCGAGCAGAATCGGAAAGGGATGAACCAGCCGGATCAGTCCGCCGAGGCCCTCGCGAGATGCCACGGGCACCTCAGACGTAGACGATCTCCCCGAAGTTGGATACCAGGTAGGCGATCAGGCGGTCCCGGCCGTCGGCGAGTTGCGAACGGATCCCGGGGACGAGAGCGTGCAGGGTGATCGCGGGAACCATCAGTCGTCCCGAGGCGTCGCGCCCGATCACGGCGGGTGGCCCCCCTCCGGAAGCGAACACCCGTTCGAAAGCGCGCTCATCGATGCCGCTCGCGGCCCGGAAGTCCTCGACCACCCGGACGACGCCGCGGCGGATCGCCACGTCGCGCATCAGCTCGGCGGCCCAGGCGTCGATCTGCTCGTCGCTCTGATCCGCGAGCCGCGTCCTGTACTCGGCCGGATCGGCTGACAACCCAGTCGCGCCCACGAACCCTCCTGCATGGCCCGGAATTGCCCGCAGTATGCCAGACGGTCAGCGGTCGCTCGCGCGGTGAGCCGATCCAGCCGCCAGCGTTGCCTCACGGGATCCCTCCGGCCACTCATTGAAGCGTTCGGTCAGCCATCGCCCGAACCGTCCGGGCTCGTGCACGTCAGGTGCGTCACGGACCATCGCGTGCAGCGCCGCCCAGGTCCGTTGGGTCAAGGCCTCGACCGTCGGCCGGTCGGCGCGGCCCGCGACCGTAAGTGGCTCCCCCACCCGCACCCTGACCCTGGCCCCGAGATGCAGCCAGCTGGTGCCGTTGATCGCGATCGGCACGACGGGCACGGACGCCCGCAGGGCGAAGAATGCGGTGCCTTCGTCGATCGGCCAGAGCTCCGACTCGGACGCGTGGATTCGGCCCTCACCGGCAATGGCCATGACCGCCCCACTCGCCAGGATCGCCTGGACGCGGCGGGTGACGCCGAGCAGGTTGTCCTTCTCCGGGCGAAACGGGATGGCGGTGCCGGTCCAGGCCATGACGCGATTGCGCGCCCCAACCCGCATGTCCTCCTCCTTGGGACCGAAGAAGTAGAGTCGCGGGCGCATCGGGAGGATCGCCATCAGCACGAACGGATCCACCCAGCCGAGGTGATTGAAGCAGTAGATGGCGGGGCCTTCCGGGAGTCGCTGGCGCCCTTCCACGTGGATCCGCACGTAGGCCCTGACCAGGACCGACACGGCGATCCTGGCCATCCAGTAGCGAAGCCGGCGTCGCCAGGCCGGGAGCGTGTCCGAGCCGGCTCTCGGCGCGGTCACGAGTCTGTCGGGCTCGGTGCCGCCTATTGCGGGACCGTATCCGACGTGCCGCTGGACGACGGGCCCGGCAACGCGATGGCGGCGGCCGGGGCGCCGGCCCGCCCGTCGATCGCCGCGTAGATGCTGCCGACGAATCGCGCGACTTCGTCGGCCTCGTCATCCGAGCCATGGAGGAGCTGTGACTCGAGCTGGAACGTGATGAGGCGGTGGCCGCCCTGGATCTCGACGGACAGCTCGCCGACCGAGACACGGTGCCAGCGGACGATCTTGCCGGCGGCGCGCGGCCCCTCGCCGGGCACGTTCACGCGCACGTTGAGGATGACGAGCCCGGCCGGGGCAGGCGCCAGGATCGTGTAGCGGGCGCCCGGATCCTCCCCCCAGGAGATCCAGCAATCCGGATCGCGATCGGCTCCGAGCAGGACGAGGGCCTCGCTGGCCGGCGCCAGGACCTTGGCGGCCATCGAGTCGCGATTTGGCGATCGCGGATGCCATTCGCTGAGGCGCATGCCGGCCCTCCATCTCCAGGTCCCAACCGGGGACCGGTCGCCTGCGGCCGCCCCTGCGGGAGGCTAGCACAGGGGCATCACGTCACGCGCCGTTTGGG